>NZ_JCADBI010000040.1:0-3416 GCF_059358895.1 Micromonospora sp. BQ32
CAGAATCCGGCGTACAGGTCGACTCGTCCGTCGCCCACCAGGCCAGCCGCCCCGACATGGTGGCTGACCTGCTGTTTCTTCGGGCGCTGGTGGTCGTCGGTGGTTGTCTCTGGTCAGCGTTTGACGGCCCGGTGACGGCCCAGACGGCCCAGGGACGGCCCAAGAGCAGCCATCCGCAGGCTGGCTACTCAACGACCAACATCTGTCAAAGCTATTTACTGCTCGTCATCGATCAACTACAGATCCTGTATGAAGATCCTTCGGCGGTACTGGGGGCTGCTCGCTCTCTTGGCGTTGATCGCCGTCTGGTGGTCCGGCAACGCCGGCCCTGAGCTTCTCTACTTCCTGTCCGCCGGAGTGGTCATATGGTCGCTGCTTCAGGCACCCGCGTGGTGTGGTGCCGGTACCCGCAAGCGGGGAGCCTTCTGCCGCAACAACTCCTATGGACTGCTGCTCGGGTGTCACCTACGCGAGCACAGATGGCAGAAGTTCAAGCTGCTCTTTTGGAATCGCCGATGGGCCGAGTTCAGTCGCGGGACCTGGGCGACCCCAGCTTCCAGGTTGGCGACCGTGACGGGTCTGGTCGGGACCGTCTCGGCCATCGCCACCGGCATCAAGGACTTCGCGTTGAGTTGAAGCGGAATTAGACCGGCTTGGTCGTGACCTGCGGCGACCTGGTTGGCACGCCGGTCGCGCCCGTCGTGGTTTGCCGTCGCTGCTGGGTGGTTGTCGACGTTTGAGCTGTCTTGTGCCCCCTGTGCCCCAGGCGCGTCCGCCGCAGCTTGCCGTCCCCGGCGTAAAGACACGCGGAACCGCCGCTGGGGAACCTTCTTTCGAACCACTCACGCTTACACATAGAATTCATTTCATCGGCGCAAGCCAGGCAAGAAGCGCAACAATGAACGAGAGCACGCCGAAGGTTGCCGCCACGACACTCCCATTAATCGCTCTCGCGGCATTCCATCCACTCTTTGCCATCTGCAACAGTCGCCGCTTGGCCTCTCGCTTCCGAACAACCGGCTTGAATCTCACTCCAGCAGCAGCGTTGCTTGAGAAGATGGCAAAAGCCATCAACCAGAGGACAAAGAAAAGACCGGATCCGATGAACAAGAAGGATAGGGTATCGACGAAGTCTAACGATGCAACGAACGATGCCGCGAACTTCGCTACGGCTACCGCGTATACAAGCGGGATAAGGAAAGCCGCCATCGAGAAAAACCAGCGGTTAGCACCTCGCGTTCGCTTGTTGACGATGAAGTAGTTGGCGACTCGCCGATATTCAAGAGGCAAGTCGATTCCTTCTCCTGAATATGTAAGGGTGGTATGCGTGCTCGGTGACGTGCGACCGCCGACTACAAGGCGGATCGCTCCCTTATCCTGCGAGCTGCTCAGCTCCAGGAACGGAAGCATTCCACGTGGTGCCGCTTCGAAGATTTCAGTTAGAGAATTTCGAGAAGTAATGTAAGCGACATTTGTGGCCGCGCTGGCCCTTGAGTTTCGAGGGGCGACCGGACTTAGGTAATGGTTCGAAACACTCCACCGGTTAGTAGAGTCGCCTAACAGGTTGGCGATAACCAGGAGATCACCAAGGGTCAGACGAACTCCATAGAGGTGAATTTGTGCCAATACTGCGTCGTCCACTGAACTTAATTCAGTCACGCTGCCCCTAGTGGTTGAATGCCGGCAGACTCATGAGCATGGAGCTACGCTTCCTCCGCTCTTGCCAACCATCCGAGGCTATGGCCTGCGGTCATGCTCAGTGCTGGACACTATGGCAATGCGGCGCACGCCTCCCGCATCTCGTACCGTGCTGCACAGCTTTGGCTCGCGCTCGTCGTCAACTTATATAGCCCTGTTGGCGCAGTTTCTCCGTAGCCTTTTTAACGACATCGTGTGCAACTAGAGATAGCTGCCGCTCCACCCAAGCCGCGATCTTAAACTGAAATACTTGCGAAAGTGCTGGTTCAACATCGCGGAGGTACACGTCGAGCGGAGCAGTATTGCTAAGATTAGTGGTGAGTATAAAATCTGCCCCGGGCGTGCTCGGTAAGGCCATGAAGGCAGACATGGTGAGGTTTTGGGTGATATTCGTTGGCGGCCCTGAATAAACCGAGCAGCTTAGATGAGTTTTCGCCCCTGCTCCATACTTTCGATAGCCAACGGGCGCACTCGTCGTAGAATCACTGTGGAGCCAGCCTAGTCTCGCTTTGAGCTGAATCCAATCCTTCACCAAGGAATTAGCTTCCGCCAAAAGCGCCTCTAGAATGCGCGTATGGACGGCATCTAACTGGGCATGGGTTAGGCCACCCCTGCCAACTTGCGCTTGATCGAAGGCGGCTAGCGTGAAAGAGAGGTCGGGGACCTCGACGTCTGGAACATGCGTGAGCACGAGCTGCATGCTATCTATTACACGGTCTAAAATGAATTGCACCAGCAACGACGAATCGCCCTCGTCTGCCGCCTCCAGTGCGTCTATGTAACGATCCTTTTGGTCCGCAAATATTACTAGAGGAACCCCCGGCTTCCGATAGAGATAGGCTGATGCGAGAGCACGGGCAACGCGCCCATTACCGTCGGCGAAGGGATGGACGCACACGAACGCGTAATGAACGTAAGCGGCCTGTAGCACTGGATGGGCTTCGCGGAACTGATTCGACGACAGCTCGTCTACGAGCCTTTGCATCTCGGCCGGCGTGTCCACCACCGGCGCATAGTGGTGAATCCTCCCCGTGGTTAAGCTAGTGGGATTATTAGGATAATGCTTGTATTCACCTTTAGGAAAATCGTGCTGCTGCGGACCTTGCGAGGTGTGAACCGTATACGTCTCTTGGGTTGCGCATATGGTCGCATGAATATGCCGAATAAAGGCTTCGGTGACGGGAACATGCTTCGTTGCGAGGTCAAGGATTAGCTCATAGGCAGCGAGCGCGTCTTCAATGGTGCTGCGGACAGTAGCGCCGCGCGCCTCTACGGCAGCCTCCCACGCAACCGCTTCGAGTGCGACCGTACGAGTGAATCCGCGATCAACCTGGTAGAGGCCCTCGATAGCTCCAGTGTCAACAGCCGCGACGCGGGTTGCCGTGTTCACTGCCTGCGCCAACGCCGTCGGCCCCGCAGACTTCCTGCGATCGGCCAACAGGCTCGCATACTTGTCGTATGCCGCCTTCGGCATCTCCAATCGATACCACTTTGCGAAGTCAGGAAACGGCCGGTATGGACTAGCCTCAGCTTCGATCACGGGCTCATTTTGGCATCGCAGTTCGCGCTTGGCCAGCAGACCCGTCTATGTAGTTAGGATCTCGGTCCGAATGCCCGAGCTGCCGCCCCATCCCGTCTGCCATCGGCCCGCCTCTGAGGGAACTGGCCGCCATCCGGTCCTTCACGTCAAGCGCACCTTGACGCCCGTGGGAGCGACC
>NZ_JCADBI010000041.1:0-2266 GCF_059358895.1 Micromonospora sp. BQ32
TGTCCCGTCACGGGACATGCTTGACAGTGGCGTCCCACCAGATGCTTGACATGATCGATGTCGGCTCTCTTCATCACGTGATGGTTGTGGTCATCGCAGGCTGGGGAGGCCGGGATTGGCGCTGGTGGAGTTGTCGATCGTTGAGCAGCGGTATCGAGCAGTCCTCGCCGTGAAAGCCGGCGAATCGGTGGTTGATGTGGCGGCCCGGATTGGGGTGTCCCGGCAGACGATCCATTCCTGGTTGGTCCGGTATGCCGAGGTAGGTCTCGCAGGTTTGGAGGACCGGTCTCGCCGACCGCTGGGTTGTGCGCATCAGGCATCGGCGGAGGTGGAGGCGTTGGTGTGTGAACTACGCCGGCATCATCCGCGGTGGGGATCGCGCCGGATCTCCTTCGAGCTAGGCCGGCATGGCTGTCCGGATCCGGTGCCGTCGCGGATGACGGTGTATCGGATCCTGGTCCGCCATGGCCTGATCGAACCGGCCAAGCGCCGCCGGGGTCGGAAGGACTATGTGCGGTGGCAGCGGGATCGGCCGATGGAGTTGTGGCAGATGGACATCGTCGGCGGGATCATGCTCGCCGACGGCACCGAAGCGAAGGTCGTCACCGGGGTGGATGACCATTCCCGGTTCTGCGTCATCGCTCAGGTCGTCAGGCGGGCCACCGGCCGCGCGGTCTGCCTCGCCTTCGCCGACGCCCTGCAACGCTTTGGAGTGCCCGAGGAGGTGCTGACCGACAACGGCAAGCAGTTCACCGACCGGTTCGGCAAGGGCGGGGAGGTGATGTTCGACCGGATCTGCCGGGAGAACGGCATCATCCACCGGCTGACCCAGCCCGCCTCGCCGACCACGACCGGGAAGGTGGAACGGTTCCACCAGACCCTGCGACGCGAACTCCTCGACGAGGTGCCGGTCTGGCCCGACCTGGACACGGTCCAGGCTGCCGTGGACGCCTTCCGGCACGAATACAACACCGACCGGCCGCACCAATCCCTGGAGATGGCCTTTCCCGCCCACCGGTTCGCCCCCGCCCCAGAGCAGGTGGTGCCGGTGAAGCTGCCTGCCCGGCTCACCCAGCCCGTCGACCACACCCGCGTTCCACCGTCGATTCCGCTTCCACTGCCAGCGCAAGTGACGCCAGGGGCGGTGGAGTTCGACCGCGTCGTGCCACCGTCGGGAAACCTGCAAGTCGCGGGCAAGCAGTTCTGGCTCGGCCCAAACCGCTCCGGCGTCACGGTCACGTTCTGGGCCGACACCGACGTCATCCACCTCCTCATCGCCGGCACCCGTCTCAAGTCGGTGCGCTCACACCTGTCCACCGCCGACCTCGCCGCCCTGCTGCGCCAGGGCGGCCGCCCAGCTGGGGAACCGCCTCTGCCGCCGGCGCCACCCAGTGAGGCGGTCGAGGTCGACCGGACCATCAGCCGCGGCGGCCACGTCTCCCTCGGGCAGCACATCGTCCTGGCCGCTGAGATCCTCGGCGGGCAACGCGTCGGCATCCGCATCGAGGACAAGACGCTGAGCTTCTTCGACCTGGGCACCCGGCACCTGCTGCGCACCCGACCCAACCCGCTGAACCCCGCCGAGGTGGCCCGGCTGCGTGGCGCCCGACCCGCCGGGCCACCCCCGCAACCCGCAACCGATCCGGTGCAGGTCCAGCGGCGGGCATCCAACACCGGCGTAGTCATGGTCGTCGGGCAGAAAGTCGCTCTCGGCCGCATCCACGCCGGCAAGACCGTCACCATCGACGTCACCGACACCGAACTAGCCATCACCTGCGACGACGGCATACGCACCGTCCGACGCACCACCCACCAGCCCGTCCGCAACATCAAAGCCAGCCGACCCCGCAAGACCGACTCCCTCCACAGAACAGGCACGATGACCCGATGAGCAGCGCCTACGAAACCGGCAGGTTCACCAACATCCGCCCCGACGAGGTCAACCACGTCACCACGAACACCGACGCCGCCGAGATCGTCGGGCGGATGCTAACCGACCTGCGCGCCCACCCCACCGAGTGGGAGAACCACACCCTCGAACGCTTCCTGGACGCACTCGAGTCCTCTCTCAAATCCCTGCCTTGGCTCTACCGCAACCGAGGGGAAGCCTTCCCCGACCAGCCAACCTGGAAGCAGTTCACCGAAGCCCTCGTCATGGCCACCGGCCGCGAGTAGCCCATCGCCAAAGCAAGAGTCCTAGACCAACCGTCAAGCATCAGCTGGGACGGAAACGTCAAGCATGTGGTGGGACTAGACACGCCGGCAG
>NZ_JCADBI010000042.1:0-2246 GCF_059358895.1 Micromonospora sp. BQ32
CGCCGGCAGTCCGGCCGGCCCCGGTCAGAGGCCGAGGCTTCCCTGATGCTCGCCGAACGATCGGGTGAGGCTGTCGAGAGCGGCTTTGCCCTTCTCGGCGGTGCCGAGTGAGGGTCGGCCGATGACGCCGCTGGTGGTGTAGGCAGCCATGCCGAGCGTCAGCAGGTGCGGCCGGTGGTCGGCCGTCCAATCCGCGGTTTCATTGCCCACTCGGATCAGCTCGGGGGCTACGTGCAGGAGTAGCGAAGTCTCCAGCTCGCCTGCGTGCATGTCCTCGTGACTGCCGGTTTCCATGGCAGCGTCGGTGCGGGCCTTGGTCCAGTCATGCCCTTGCGGGTAGAGGCTCATCCTGGGTCCGTTGGCTGCGGTGTACTCCTGAACGACGTTCGACAGGACGTAGTTGCCGCCGTGTCCGTTGATGAGGACCAGGTGCTCGACGCCGGATCGCGTCAGGGAGTCCGCGACATCGGTGACGATCGCGGAGAGGGTACGGGAGCTGATGCTCACTGTTCCCCGCCAGCTTGAGTGTTCGTGGGAGCAGGAGATGGTGATGGGCGGGAGAAGCATGACCGTGTGGACTGTCGCGATATCGCGAGCTATCGCCGCAGCGACGACGGTGTCTGTGACTAGCGGCAGGAAGTCGCCGTGTTGTTCAAAGCTGCCGACTGGCAGCAGCGCGACCTTGGCGTTTCGCTCCTTCTCGTCGGCTGCCGTGGCAGCCGTAACCAGCTCCATCACCAGAGGTTGGCTCCTTCACGTCGTCAACTGCTTGATGGCAAGGCTCAGTTCAGATACTTCCTCATCGCGCCGCCATGGCGCCAGGCGCTCGCGTAGCCGACGCAGCTCCGACAGTGCGCGGGCTGAGGTGGCCGTCCGAACGGTACGGACCGCGTGGTGTCCCACTCGACAGGCTGTGGCCTTGTCGCCTGCCGCCGCGTGAGCCAGCGCAAGCCGCGTCTCGCACAAGCCTTGATCACGGCGCATCCCGGTAGGCATGGTTGCCAGGGCTCGCCGGAATACCGGAATCGCCCTGTCCGGAGCGTCAAGGTCGGCCCAGCAACTGGCTGCCTGCATCTCGATGTATGCCGGGGTGCAGTAGGACGCCAGATCGTCGGCGTCGGCTCCTGGTCGCTCAAGCTCGTGCGTCGCAGCGTCGATTGCCCGACGGGCGTCGTCCGCGAGTCCGCGCAACGAGTACGCCCGTGCTTGCTGCGCAAGTACCAAAGCGCGAACCCTCGGCGAGACATGCCGGGCTTCGCGTAGAGCTGCGGAGCCAAGGCCGATGGCACGGTCGAACCCGCCAAGGTCGTTCGCGATGTTCGATTTTCGCATGAGCAGGTATGCCGTCTCGGTCGGCTCACCAATGGCCACGGCGTAATCCATGGCACGATCAGAGTAATGCATCGCGCTCTTGGGGTCGCCCGCATCCTGGTAGAGCCACCCGGCGAATTCGTTGTAGCGGCATGCCCACAAGAGCAAGTCGTTCCTCACGTCGTTCTTAGCTCCGGGAAGGATGTCGTCGATAAGCGCTGCCTGCGCGCGGACAACATCGACGAGATGATGCGGACCCATCAGATTGTCGGCTCTGACGTGTTGGTCGAAGACTGACCGGAAGTAATCAATCGTCTCCCGATCGACGGACGGTGCCACTCTCGGGTTCCCCCGGCCCGCCTCGGTGAAGCCCAGCTCGTCCTCGTCTCGCTCGTAGACAGTGCAGAAGAGCTGTCGGTAGACCAGGTCGGGCTTCCCGGTGCCGTTTTCCCAGCGAGACAGCATGGTCTTGAGGCTGGCCTGGCCAGCGATCGTTACGCCCTCCCTCCGGGCTGCCGCCAGCAGCGCCGCGACCACCTTTGACTGCTTCCAGCCCAAGTCGAGCCGTACTCGTTGCAACAGCGTCGCTGCTTCCTCGACTCGCCTAGCCGTCATGGCTCTCCCCGAAGATTGGTAACACCTACTTGGAAGCCATTATGCCTGGTCGATGCGACAACTTGAAGAAGTTAATACCACCTGCTGTTGCCTTGTTAACTTGCCTCATCTGGCATCTGAAGCCGGCGCATCGTCTCCTTGAGTCACGGGCCGATCGGTCCAGACAAGCAAAGGATCCATTGGATCCTCTAGACGAAGGAGATCTTCGTGAAGCTGTACGTGGACACCCAGAGCAAGCAGGTTCAGGTGACGAAGGACCCGGAGCCGAAGAACGACCAGAACGGCAATCAGCGGTCGGAGAAGAACACTGGCCGGCTCAT
>NZ_JCADBI010000043.1:0-2112 GCF_059358895.1 Micromonospora sp. BQ32
GACAGATGCGAGCGAGAGCCCGCAGGCGAGTCACACGACGCCTCGACAGGGGTCGACGCCACCCACCGATGCCCGTTGAGAGGGGGCATGGCAGGAGCGTCCGTCTGAAGACCCGAGACGCGACACGCAGGGTTTTGGGTACGCTGAACAGGCATCGTGATTCCTTTCGCAGAGGGCCGATGCACTTGGCCTCGACGGGCCGCAATCCCGTCGGGGCCTCTTTGCGCTCCCCGTATCCCTTGTAAAGGGGGGTTGCGCATCGATGTGTGGCCGAGGTTACGCAAGCCCCCTTGCTTGGGTCAAGCCCCATCCTGCGATAAGGTGCGTTGAACGTTCAGCGCACCGGATCGGAGGGACCGTGGAGATCAGCCCGCACGGCCTGGCTGACATCCAGGACCCGAGCGACAGAGCACGCAAGGCCAGCGACTTGATCGATGAGCACCAGGCGGCCGTTAACGAGCTGTCTCGGCTACGCCGTGAGGCGTTGGACGAGATGGTGTCGCAGGGAATGACGCACGCGCAGATCGCTCAAGTCGTTGGCATGACACGTGCCCGCGTCGGACAGCTCCTGTCGTCTGGACCCCGACCGGAACGAGCGATGCTGGGCAGTGGCCCGCTCACCGTCGCGGTCGGTGGCAAGTTCGAGGCGGGCAAGACGAACCCGTACGCAGTCGTCTCCGCCGAGATGCTGGCCGCGTACGAGAAGCTGTCCAACCTCGCTCGGGGACTCGGCATGAAGACCGAGTACGAGGTGGTGCCACCGCCGGGCATGGTCGACCTCAACCGCACCAACCTGGTCGTCGTCGGCAGCCCTCGGATTCTGCCGTTCGTCGGGCAGGTCCTCGCGTCCGATCCGAAGCTGGGCTTCGGCAGCGATGACGACGGCGTCTATCTCGTGAACCGACAGACCGGCGAGGAGTTCCGCTCTCCGTCGGACAGCGGGGAGCCAGTCGACTTTGGGTACATCGGTCGGCTTCCCCGCCCGGATGGACGTGGCACCTTCCTCTACCTCGCCGGCATTCACGCCATGGGCACCCTTGGGGTCGCGCAGTACCTGGACGACCACCTGGACGAGCTATACCGCGAGGTGAAGAACCGGCGGTTCTCTCTGCTGGTGGCCTGCACCTACGACCCGAAGACGCGGGCCGTGAAGAAGGTCGACGCGCTGACGCCGATCTACCGCAGCGAAGGCGTGGCCTGATGCGTGTCTCGACCGCCTCGGACGCAGGCAACCCGAAATCGCCCAATGAGGACTGGGCCATGGCCAGCGAGAACCTGATCGTGGTTCTCGACGGTGCCACGGCCCGTACCGGCACCGGCTGTGTCCACGGCATCGCCTGGTACGCCGCAAAGCTCGGCTCTGCTCTCGCCGGCCTGGCGGCGGACCGCGACTCGGAGTTGGTCAACGCGCTGATGTATGGCATCCGGTTCACCGCCGACCAGCACCGCGACACCTGCGACCTCAGCCACCCGGGTACACCCTCGGCCGCTACCGCCGTGCTGCGACTCAAAGACACGGCATTGGAGTACGCGGTTCTTGGTGACGTGACGGTGCTGATCGACACTGTCGACGGCATCAAGGTCATCACCGATGACCGGGTGGACAAGACGGCCCGCGCAGAACGTGACGAGGCCGACCGGCACCCGTTCGGATCGGCCGAGAAACAGGCGGCACTGCTGCGGATGAAGCACGCCGAGTTGGCCGCTCGTAACCAGCCCGGCGGGTACTGGGTGGCAGCGGCTGACCCGTTCGCCGCTCGTCACGCAATCACCGGAGAAGTCCCACTCGACAGCATCCGACGAGTCGCCGTGCTGACCGACGGAGCAGCCCGCCTGGTGGCCCTGTTCGGTCTGCTCGACTGGCCCGACGTGCTTGACGTCCTGGCCCAGGACGGACCGACCGAGCTGATCAGCCGAGTCCGGGCCATTGAGGCCGCCGACCCGTCGTGCATGAAGTGGGCGCGCAACAAGCGCAGCGACGACGCCACCGCCGTCTACGCAGCCTGAGCAGCCAATCCACGAGCAGGGCCGCCGGCTGCCGGCGTGTCTAGTCCCACCACATGCTTGACGTTTCCGTCCCAGCTGATGCTTGACGGTTGGTCTAGGACTCTT
>NZ_JCADBI010000044.1:0-2088 GCF_059358895.1 Micromonospora sp. BQ32
GCCGCGCCTTGGTTGGTGGGTGAGATGTCGGAGGCGGTGTAGCCCTGCTCGGCCCAGCCCTGACCGAGGATGATGTTGGAGCTGTTCAGCGAGGTGCACCGGAACGCGGCCCGGTAGCCAAACAGGTCCCGCAACGAGGCGGGGATGATGTCCCAACTTGGGCGCTGCGTCGCGGCGACGACCGGCATGCCGCAGGCCCGGCCGAGGGAGACGAGCCCTCGCAGGAGGGTGGAGAACTCCTCCTGTTGCTGCTTGGTGCCAAGCACGGTGGAGAACATGGCGAGTTCGTCGATGATGGTGACGATGACGGACATGCCGTCTCCGTCGGCGAGCTTGCGGCGCCGGTTGGCCAGGAGCCATGCGTAGCGGTTGGTGGCGACGACCAGGAGGCGACGTAGGACGTCGATGCCCTGGTCGATGTCGGGGCCGATGAACGCGTCGGCGAGGTCGCGCCAGGGGCCGAGTTCGACGAGTTTGGCGTCGAACAGCACGAGGCGGGTGTTGTCGCACAGGGCGGCGTGGCCGCAGATGTTGTTGATCAGGCCGGACTTACCGCCGCCGGGTTCGCCTGCGGTGAGCAGGTTGCGGTAGATGACGTCCAGGTAGACGGGTTGGCCGAACTCGTCGATCCCGATGAAGATCGGGTCGAACATCGACAGGCCAGGACCCACCGGCACCGCGTCGGCGGTGGTGGGAATCGTGGTGGTCATGAGATGCCCCTTCTGGGCGTTGTGGGCGCGAGAAGCCACACGAACGAGCCGCCATGGCTCCTCGCGTCCCGGGTCGGGTGGGGTCAGATCCAGTCGGAGACGTCATCCGCTTCGGGCGACGCGGACGAAGCCGCGGGCTTGCTACCGTTGGCTGTGGTGGCCGGCTTCTTCGCCGGCTTGCCCTGGGTCGGGAGGGTGACCGTCGGAGCGTCGATGTCCGGCAGGTCCAGGGCGGTTGGCACGGTCAGGGGCGATGCCGAGACGGGTGCGGTCGGGTCGATGACGTCGACCAGTGGGGAACCGACGTGGGCGGTCAGCACCTCGCGGCGTTTGATGTCGAACCGCAGGTAGGCGGCGTTGTTCTCCGAAGCGCGCTCGATGAGCACGGTGGAGGCGTGGCAGGTGACCGCGATCTTGTCGAGGCGGCCTTCCAGGTCCTTGGCGGACAGGCCGGGGCGCAGGTAGACCCAGACCCGCTCACCGACGGGGGTGGGCTTGGCCCAGAGGATCAGCGGGAGGCTGCCGGACTGGTTGGCGATGATGAACTGCGCGAAGCACACGCGCAGCCGGTGGCGCACCACGAGGCACCATCCCCAGGCTTTGACCTGGCGGCGAACCGGGCGGATGGCGGCGGGGACGCCGACGACCAGGGCGACCACGAGCAGAGTCACCAGGGTTGGAGTGTGGTTGGCGAGCTGCACCCACGCGGTGAGCAGCAGGACGCCGAGGATGGTTTCCGGGGTCCACCACCACAGCAGCCGGATTACCGGCCAGATCCGGACGAGCAGCCAGACGAGGCCGCCGGTTGGAACGCCGATCAGCGCGCCGACGAAGACGGCGAGGATCGGGTGGATGGAGGAAGCGGCCACCACGGCCGACAGAAGGCCGACGATGACCGCCGTGAGGATGAACGCCATTCGGGCGTTGCGTGCGGAGGAGCGGTGGACTTTGGCCTCGATGACCGTCACCGTTCCGGTTGACCTGCCGCCGAAGCGGCGGGGGCTAGACTTGGACATGACGAGTCCTCCCAAGCACATTGGGTTGGATGAGTTGGAGGGCACGGGGTCGGCAGATGTAGGAGTCGGACCGACCCCGCGCCAGCTCTTGCGGGGATGCCACCACCGTTCGTGGTGACGGGCCGGGAATGTAGGAGTCGGAACCACTCCCGGACCTTGAATCTCAGCGGACCATCGGCCGCTTTCGTGCGTCAGACACCAGGGCCCACACAGTGCGGTGAGCGAGGGACCTACTTAGCCGCCGAGTTACCAGCCTTCGGCTTCAGCGTGATCGCACGGAACGCAACGCCGTTACGCCCGTTGGTCGCCCACGGAATAGCCTCCAACTGCTCGACAGCGACGAGCTGTCCCACCGTCACGCC
>NZ_JCADBI010000045.1:0-1642 GCF_059358895.1 Micromonospora sp. BQ32
ACCGCCTCCGACATCTCACCCACCAACCAAGGCGCGGCCTACCTCCTCGCCGAAGGCGGCGTCCCCCGCCGCATCAAGGCCGCCTACCTCACCGACACCGACATCTACAACATCGCCGACTACGCCGCCTGGACCCGCCGCCCTGTCGGCACCAGCGCCAGCGCTCCGGCGGTCAACCCCACCGAGTGGGACATGGCGGCATGA
This sequence comes from Micromonospora sp. BQ32, assembly GCF_059358895.1. NCBI lineage: Bacteria > Bacillati > Actinomycetota > Actinomycetes > Micromonosporales > Micromonosporaceae > Micromonospora > Micromonospora sp. BQ32. The sequence continues at coordinate 205 of NZ_JCADBI010000045.1, forward strand.
CCACCCGCGAGCGCACCTACGCCCGGGCCAACAACCAACGCGCCGCCCAATTCACCGAAATGTGGATCGTCGGTTCCCCCGAGGACCTGGCCGCGATGCTCCACGCCGCCGCCCAGACCGGGCGACTCGTCTACGTCTCCGCCCCACGCCTCATGGGCGGCGACGACACCCGCCACCGCCGCTACCTGCGGCTGCGCACCCACTAATCGGCCGACAGGACCAGGTCACCGCCTGCCAGCAGAGCTGGTCCTGCCGACCACCAACCGACAGCCCCCGAAAGGACGTGGTTGCCATGAAGGCTACCCAGAACCCACCCACCCCAGCGGAGGTCACACCCGCTGACCTGCTGCGGATGGCTGCCCTCTACCTGCGCCGGCACGGCTGGCACCAGGGCACCTACTACGCCCACACCACCCACACCCTCACCCCGCCGGCCTGCGCCGCCGGGGCCATCGGCATCGCCTGCGCCGGACACACCGTCGAGCACTTCTCCCAGCTCGACCCCGACGCCCTCGCCGACTATCTCGCGGCCTTGGGCGTCTTCGTCGACTACCTCGACACCACCGCGCCCATCTTCTTCATCGACGAGGACGGCTACCTGCTCGACGAGCACACCTCGCCCTACTCGTGGAACGACGACCCCGCCCGCACTGCCGAGCAGGTCATCACGGCCCTTGAGGCTGCTGCCACCGAGTGGGACTCCCTCCGCAAGGCGGAAGGGGAGACGCGATGAACACCGTCAAGAAGCCCTTGACATCCGTCCCGCACCAGCGGCGTCGGGACGTCGTCGAGAACGACCAGTTCGCCGGCTTCGCCAAGCGCATCATCCGCGCCCACGGCCGCCGCGTCGCCACCGGAGACGTCGAAGCACTCCGCGACCTCATCGCCCTCTCCTCCGTCATCGACGACGCCATCGGAGAGGCAGTGATCGGCCTGCGCGCCTTCGGCTACTCCTGGGCCGAAATCGGCTCCCGCCTCGGCATCTCCCGCCAAGCCGCCCAACAGCGCTGGGGAGGCCAGTGATGACAGACCTGCGCAGCGTCGACCTCGATGATCTGGCCGATCGCACCGGCATCCGGGTCGAATTCTACGACCCGCTCGGCACCCGCTACGGGTTCCCCACCTTCCCCTACCACTGCGCACCCACCGGCCTGGCCACCCTGCGGCAACTCCGCGCCGCCGGCCTGCGCCCCGGAGGACACGACCCGGTCGCCCAGATCCTCTGGCGACACCGCTCCAACCGCAGGGTCGCCTACCTCTACCGCACCGACCTCGCCAAGGTGAAGCGCACCGCCACGCCCGCCCAGCGGGAGGCCATCGCCAAAGCCCTGCTCGCCCGCCGGACCTGCCGGCACTGCGGCCAGGTGAAGCCCTACTACATCCCCCGCCGCTACGGCTGCTGCCTCGACTGCCACGGAGGCCACTAATGGCTGCCCTG
>NZ_JCADBI010000046.1:0-1413 GCF_059358895.1 Micromonospora sp. BQ32
GACGACAAGAAGGACGACAAGAAGGACGACAAGAAGGACAACGGCAAGAAGCACGACGACAAGAAGTCCCGCACGGGCCTGCCGGTGATCAAGCAGGAGATCACCATCAAGGGTGAGGGCGCGACGATCAAGCGGGACTCCAAGGACGCGTTTCGGATCTTCAAGGTCACCGACGGCGGTGACCTGACCCTGAAGGATCTGACCCTCAAGGACGGCAAGGCCGCCGACGACGAGGACAAGAAGGACGAGGACAAGAAGGACGAGAAGGGCGAGGAGCAGAAGGAGCGGCTGAAGGACCTCCTAGCCTCCGCGCTGAAGTCCCGCGGAGCCAACGTCTCCACCAACTCCTCGCGCGACCACAACGACAAGGACAAGGACAAGGACAAGGACAAGGACAGGGGCGAGGACGGCGGTGCGCTGCTGGTCGAGAAGGGCGGCCGCGCTTACCTCGAAAAGACCACCCTGACCCACAACAGCGCCAGCGGCAACGGCGGCGCGATCGCCAACTACGGCAAGGTCACCCTCAAGCTCAGCAAGGTCGACCACAACCAGGCCAACGACAACGGCGGCGGCATCTTCAACACCGGCCAGCTCGAGATCGAGAAGTCGAAGATCACCGACAACACCGCCAAGAAGAACGGCGGCGGCATCGCCAACGGCAAGGACGACGGCAAGGACAACGGCGACAAGGTCGGCAACGTCAAGATCGAGAAGAGCCTCATCCAGGGCAACAAGGCCGACGAGAACGGCGGTGGCCTCTTCAGCTCCGGCGGCTACGTCGAGATCAGCTGGACCTTCGTCAAGGACAACAGCGCCTGCAAGAACGGTGGCGGCATCTACGCCCGCAACACCGACCTCAGGATCGACCACGTCACCATCGCCGAGAACGACGCCAGCAAGGACGGCGGCGGCATCTACAACACCGGCGGAGACCGCGAACACAACGCCGTCACCAGCAACAACCGCAAGGACAACGACGGCAAGGACAACGACAAGGTCGGCCGCGCCACCATCACCGACACCCTCATCGCCGCCAACCACGCCGGACGCTTCGGCGGCGGCATCTTCAACGGCGAGCCCAAGAACGACAACAAGAACGACAAGAACGACAACAGCAACAAGGGCAACGACCGCAACCACGACGACTTCGACGCGGTCCTGGTCCTGCGCGACAGCCTGATCAAGGAAAACATCGCCGGCGAGAACGGCGGCGGCATCTTCAACAACAACGGCAAGGTCACCCTGGACAAGACCAAGGTCAAGGACAACAAGGCCAACGGCGACAACGACCACCACCGCAAGATCGCCGGCGGCATCTTCAACAACGACGGCAAGGTCGAACTCGACGACAAATCCACCGTCACCGACAACGACCCCAAGAACTGCGTCAACGTCAAAGACTGCCACGCCTGA
>NZ_JCADBI010000047.1:0-1391 GCF_059358895.1 Micromonospora sp. BQ32
GAACTCGTGCGGGGTCGGGCGCAGACGCACCGGGTCGACCTCGTTGGCGCGCTTCCAGTCGACCCAGGTGGAGATCAGGTCGGGGGTGAAGACGCCGCCGTCGAGCAGGTAGTCGTGGTCGGCCTCGAGCGAGTCGAGCACGGCCGACAGCGAGCCCGGGACCTGCTTGACGTCGCCCCACTCCTCGGGCGGGAGGTCGTAGAGGTCCTTGTCGATCGGCGTTGGTGGTTCGATCTTGCTCTTGATGCCGTCGAGGCCGGCCATCATCATGGCGGAGAAGGCCAGGTAGACGTTGGCCGACGGGTCCGGGACGCGGAACTCGACGCGCTTGGCCTTCGGGTTCGCGCCGGTGACCGGGATGCGGGTGCAGGCGGAGCGGTTGCGCTGGGAGTAGACCAGGTTGACCGGCGCTTCGAAGCCTGGCACGAGGCGACGGTAGGAGTTGATCGTGGGGTTGGTGAAGGCCAGCAGCGACGGGGCGTGGTGCAGCAGGCCGCCGATGTACCAGCGGGCCATGTCGGACAGGCCGGCGTAGCCGGTCTCGTCGTAGAACAGCGGCTCGCCGTTGAGCCAGAGGCTCTGGTGGGTGTGCATGCCGGAGCCGTTGTCACCGAAGAGTGGCTTGGGCATGAACGTGGCGGTTTTGCCGTTGGCCCAGGCTTCGTTCTTCACGATGTACTTGAACAGTTGGAGCTGGTCACCGGCGTGTAGCAGGGTGGAGAACCGGTAGTTGATCTCGGACTGGCCGGCGGTGCCGACCTCGTGGTGTGAGCGTTCCACGTTGAAGCCGGTGTCGACGAGGCGCCGCACGATCGAGTCGCGTAGGTCGGCGTAGTGGTCGACCGGCGGGACGGGGAAGTAGCCGCCCTTGTAGGCGGTCTTGTAGCCGCGGTTGCCGCCGGGCTCTTCGCGGCCGGTGTTCCAGGCGCCCTCGATCGAGTCGATGTAGTAGAACGACTGGTGCGCCGAGGTTTCGTGGCGGATCGAGTCGAAGATGTAGAACTCCGCCTCGGCGCCGAAGTAGGCGGTGTCGGCGATGCCGCTGGCGGCGAGGTACGCCTCGGCTTTCTTCGCCACGTTACGCGGGTCGCGGCTGTAGGCCTCGCGGGTGAACGGGTCGTGGATGAAGAAGTTCAGCGCGAGCGTCTTCTGCGCGCGGAACGGGTCGATGAACGCGGTGGCGACATCCGGGAGCAGGAGCATGTCCGACTCGTGGATCGCCTGGAAACCGCGGATCGACGAACCGTCGAACGCGAGGCCGTCGGTGAAGAGGTCGTCGTTGACGGACTCGACCGGCAGATTGAAGTGCTGCATCACGCCGGGCAGGTCACAGAAACGAACGTCGACGAACTTCACGTCCTCGTTCTTGAGGTATCGCAGCAGTTCCTCGG
>NZ_JCADBI010000048.1:0-1341 GCF_059358895.1 Micromonospora sp. BQ32
AACGGGCATCGGTGGGTGGCGTCGACCCCTGTCGAGGCGTCGTGTGACTCGCCTGCGGGCTCTCGCTCGCATCTGTCTCCCGCTGACTACGGCCCTACCGTCCACTCCCACACCCGCACCGCTACCAGTCCCTGCAACGAACGGCTCCGAGAGCTACTGCTCTCCCTCGGTGAGTCCCCTGCGGACTTCGCCGGCAAGCTGGGTGTCGATCCGAAGACCGTCGAACGGTGGATCGGCAGCCGCAACCGCACCCCGCATCCGCGTATCGCCTACCAGGCCGCGCGGCTACTCGACGTGGACGTCACCTACCTGTGGCCCACCATCCACGGCCGCCGCGCCTCGAAAATCTCCGGCACTGACGAACTCCTGGCCATGTGGCCTGGACGTGCCGCCGTCCCCGCCGACCTCTGGCCCCGGCTGTTCGCCGAAGCCCAGCGGCGCATCACCATCATGGGCGACCCCGGCCTACCGGACCTCATCCCCAACCTCGCCCGGCTCTTGGTCGACAAGACCAACCAGGGCGTCCAGGTCCGGATCATCCTCGCCGACCCCGAGGTCACCCCCAACCCCCTCGATAAGGCCCGTGCCATCGCCGCAGAGGCCACCTACCAACCTCTCACCCCGCATGGCGTCACGGTTTGCCACTACCCGGGCAGCCTCGCCACGACCATCCTGCGCATCGACGACGACCTGATCGTCCGCACCGGCATCGACGGATGCCCCGCCGCCTTCGCCCCCGTCATCCACCTGAGGGCACTCACCGACGGCCCGCTGTCCCGGTCCTACCTGACCAGCCTCGACAGCATCACCGAAACCGCCATCCCCATCACGACCGGCCTGCGGGCGGTGGCCTGATGACCACCACCCCAACCCCCGCCGCCTACCGGTGGCGTCAACCCCGCCTTGTCCGAGGCTGGGAACCGGTCCAACTCATCGGCCGCTTGAAGATCCTCGCCGCTCGTGACGGCTTGGAGCTGCCGAAGACCTACCAACTCATCCGCGACATCTACCTGTGGGAGCACCACCGGGCCGACCTGCCCGCACCCGTGGCGTCCCTGCTCGGCCGGATCTTCGACGGACCCAACCCGTTCGCCACCGGCCCCGTCCAGCACCTCCCGATGAAGGCGGCCCGCACCCGTGGCCGCTGATGTGATGACCGTTGTCCCGGACCGGTGCACCACTGCTGGTCCGGGGCTCCGGCCCACCTCGTCGACCGGCTTCGTTGGTCGGGATGAGTCCGCGTTCCACCGGGCCACCGACCCGAACGTCTTCGACTGGCTCGACCACGTCAAGGCAGCCGCGGGCTGCTCCCACCCGATCCGCCTCTCGGGCGAGGTCGCC
>NZ_JCADBI010000049.1:0-1327 GCF_059358895.1 Micromonospora sp. BQ32
GGACGCTCCTATGCCGGGTCAAGTGGTTGGGGTGGGTTTTCCAAGCGTCGGTAGATTTCGCGGGCGACGTAGCGTTTGAGGCAGCGTTTGATCTCGCGGTCGGTTTTGCCTTGGGCGCGGCGGCGCTCGGCGTAGGCGCGGGTGTCCTCGTCGCGTTGTAGGCGGGTCAGGACGATGGTGTGCAGGGCGCGGTTGAGTTGGCGGTCGCCGGAGCGGTTGAGTCGGTAGCGGACGGTTTTGCCGGATGATGCGGGGATGGGTGCGGCGCCGGCGAGCATGGCGAACGCGGCGTCGTTGCGGCAGCGTCCGGGATGGGACCAAGCGGTGAGCACGGTGGCGGCGACGATCGGTCCGACGCCGGTGAGGTCGAGCAGGTCGGGTCGCCAGGAGCGGACGATCGCGCGGATTGCTTTTTCGTGATCTAGGGCTTCGGCTTCGAGGAAGCGGACGCGGCGGGCGAGGTCGCGCAGCACGGTCAGGCTCGTGAACACGTCGACATCCGCGCTGGTGGTGGGGCGTAGTCGGGTGGCGGTGGTGAGCATGATGCGGGTGCTTTGGCCGCGGAAGCGGGCTCGCACCGGCTCGGGGGCGGTGATCACCATTGCGTGTAGCTGCTGCTGGGCGTCGGCGCTGGCTTCCACGGCCGCTCGGCGGGCGGTAAGCCGCACTTGCAGCGCTGCGCGTTGCGCGCCGGTCTTGGGCTGCGCCAGCTGTGTGCGGGCCAGGGCGTCGCGGGCGGCGCGTTCGGCGTCGATCGGGTCGGACTTCGCCCCGGCCCGGCGGGCCGGGCGCTGCGGCCGGTCCAGCTCGATGACCAACTCACCACTATCGGCCAGGTGCCGGGCCAGGCCAGCGCCGTAGCCGCCGGAGCCCTCGAGGGCCCAGGCCCGCAGCCCCGAATGCTGTCCGGCCAGGGCCACCAGCTGCGCGTAGCCGTCCGGGTCGGTGCTGACCGTGATCCGCGCCAAGACACCGCCGGTGCGGGTATCGAGCAGCGCGGCGGTGTGGGTGTCTTTGTGGGTGTCGACGCCGATGACGACCTCGACCAGATCTGCCAGCATGGACATGCGTTCTCTCCTCACCGTCAGGACGCAAGGGTCCGGTCCGGTGCGGAGATGGCAGGACTGTGATGAGACACGCCAGCCGCTAACTGGCGGTCAAGCTCCTGATCAGGCCAACGTCTCCCGCCGGGCCGGGTGCCGGTAGCAGCAGACGGACAAGTCCTCACAAAGGCACAGAGCCAGTCAGGGCAAGAGTCACGTCCGCTGCTACCAACCATCAGCCCATCACCATCAGGCCAACCCGGCCAGCCTCACAGTCAGGGCAG
>NZ_JCADBI010000005.1:0-421196 GCF_059358895.1 Micromonospora sp. BQ32
AGGTAGACGGGTTGGCCGAACTCGTCGATCCCGATGAAGATCGGGTCGAACATCGACAGGCCAGGACCCACCGGCACTGCCTCAGCAGTGGTGGGAATCGTGGTGGTCATCAGGGTGCCCTCCTGGGCGTTGTGGGCGCGAGGAGCCACACGAACGAGCCGCCATGGCTCCTCGCGTCCCGGGTTGGGTTGAGGTCAGATCCAGTCAGAGGTGTCGTCGTCCGGCACGGACGACGAGGAAGCCGCGGGCTTGCTGCCGTTGGCTGTGGTGGCCGGCTGCTTCGCCGGCTTGCCCTGGGTCGGAAGGGTGAACGTCGGAGCGTGAACGTCCGGCAGGTCCAGGGCGGTGGGGACCGTCAGCGGCGATGCCGAGACGGGGGCGCTCGGGTCGATCACGTCGACCAGCGGGGAACCGACGTGGGCGGTCAGCACCTCACGGCGTTTGATGTCGAACCGCAGGTAGGCGGCGTTGTTCTCCGAAGCGCGCTCGATGAGCACGGTGGAGGCATGGCAGGTCACCGCAATCTTGTCGAGGCGGCCTTCCAGGTCCTTGGCGGACAGGCCGGGGCGCAGGTAGACCCAGACCCGCTCGCCAACCGGAGTGGGCTTGGCCCAGAGGATCAGCGGCAGCGAACCGGACTGGTTGGCGATGATGAACTGCGCGAAGCACAGACGCAGCCGATGCCTCACCACGAGGCACCACGTCCACGCGATGACCTGGCGGCGAACCGGGCGGATTGCGGCGGGGACGCCGACGACCAGGGCGACCACGATCAGGGTCACCAGGGTTGGGGTGTGGTTGGCGAGCTGCACCCAGGCTGTGAGCAGTAGGGCACCGAGGATGGTTTCCGGGGTCCACCACCACAGCAGCCGGATCATTGGCCAGATCCGGACGAGCAGCCAGACGAGGCCGCCGGTCGGGACGCCGATCAGGGCGCCGATGAAGACGGCGAGGATCGGGTGGATGTAGGAAGCGGCCACCACGGCCGAGAGGAGGCCGACGATGACCGCCGTGAGGATGAACGCCATGCGGGCGTTACGCGCGGAGGAGCGGTGGACCTTGGCCTCGATGACCGTCACCGTTCCGGTTGACCTGCCAGCGAAGCGGCGAGGGCTAGACTTGGACATGACACGTCCTCCCAAGAGACTGGGTTGGATGGGTTGGAGAGAGCGGGGTCGGCAGGTTGCGAGCCAGTACCGGCCCCGCGCTCGTTTCCTAGAGCTGACCGAGGTCAGCGGTCGCGCAGCTTGTTGCCGAGCAGGCCGAAGCGGATGCGGTCGTCTTCGTCGAGGACGGTTGGGGTGCGCCCAGCGGCGCGCTCCTCGCGGAGCTGCTTGTCCAGGTGCTTCGGGTCGACCTTGACCTCACGGACACGACCGGTGTCGTCCTCGCTGAACAGGTACTTCTTGCCCATGGCAGGGATCTCCCTTGCTCAGAGTGAGGGGTTCAGAGGCAGGCGATGAGCAGCGCGGACGCCCAGAGGCACGCCGCGTGCAGAGACTGATCGGCCAGGTACATCCCGCAGATCGGGGCCTGACGGTCGGCGAAGTCGCCGCTTCCCGTGTGAGTGAGCAGCCAGCGCACCGGCCACCGCCGGTCAAGAAACGCATGCGAGACGGCGGAGAAGCCGAGCCCAGCGGCAAGCCCGAGGGCGGTGACGGGCAGGTCCAGGGCGGCGATGGTGATGGCCAGCATGACCACCACCACGAGGTGATAGGCCATCACGTGGCCCAACAGATGACGCCAGCCGTCCCAACCGGGGGCGGCCTTGTGCGCGGCCTGCTTGTCGGACTGGCCAAGAACGTGATCGGCCACCTGGTGACCGGCGTAGAGGGTCGCCGCGACAACGGCGAACACGATGGCGGAAACGAGCATGAGACAACCACTCCCTATGACGAGGGCAGACAGGTTGGAAAGGCAGACGGGGTCGGCAGGTATGCGAGCCAGTACCGACCCCGTGCCTTGAGGGATGTGACCACCTGACGTGGCCACCGGCCGGAAACGTGCGAACCAGAACCGCTTCCGGACGAATCAGAGATGGATCAGCGGACCATCAGGCCGCTTTCGTGCGTTCAGACACCAGGGCTCACACAGTGCGGTGAGCGAGGGACCTACTTAGCCGCCGAGTTACCAGCCTTCGGCTTCAGCGAGATCGCACGGAACGCGACGCCGTTACGCCCGTTGGTCGCCCACGGAATAGCCTCCAACTGCTCGACAGCGACGAGCTGTCCCACCGTCACGCCCGGCTTCTCACCCGCCGTGGTGATGGTGATGATCTCGCCGCCAGTCTCGTCGAGCACGAAGACCTGGGTCGACCACATGAGCCGGCCAGTGTTCTTCTCCGACCGCTGATTGCCGTTCTGGTCGTTCTTCGGCTCCGGGTCCTTCGTCACCTGGACCTGCTTGCTCTGGGTGTCCACGTACAGCTTCACAACAAACCTCCTGGGTCTCGGGCCAGGTAATGAGCTAGTCCCCGGTGGACTGTTGCTCGTGGCCTCTGCGGATAAGGCTCCCGAAAAGCCAGGGACAACCCATCCGATGGGCTGGACGACTATGGGACGTCTTAGTTACGATGAATGCGTCCCTAGTCGTCCCTTGAGGAGGAACGATGCCTAACGACCGGCTCCGCGATGCCATCCTGCGCAACGGCCTGACGCCGGTCACTGTGGCCGAAAAAATCGGGGTTGACGCGAAGACCGTAGAACGGTGGATCACGCAAGACCGGACGCCGTACCCGCGTCACCGACATGCAATCGCGGCAATGGTGCGGGAAGACGTGCCGTACCTGTGGCCAGACGCGGTGACCCCCGAGAAGGCGTCGAGGATTGGGCAGAGCGAGTTGGTGCAGCTCTACACCCGGCGCTCTGCCGTGCCGTACGACCTATGGCGTCGACTGATCGAACGCGCGGAGAAGCGGATAGACGTGCTGGCCTACGCCGGCCTGTTCCTCGTAGAGCAGGACCGCAGGCTGATCAACACCCTGCGTCAAAAGGTTGTTGACGGCGTCACGGTGACAATCCTGCTCGGCGACCCGAATAGCGAGGCGATTGAGCGCAAGAGCATCGAGGAAGGTTCGCCGGGTGTGATGGCGGCCAAGATCCGCCAAGTTCAGCAGTACTACAACCAGCTTGGCGATGCGCCCGGTGTAAAGGTCCGTTACCACGACACGACGTTGTACAACTCGATCTACCGCTTCGATGACGAGATGTTGGTGAACATGCACGTGCTCGGGTTTCCGGCGCCACATGCGCCCGTGATGCATCTGCGCAGGCTCAACGGCGGCGATCTGTTCGGCACGTACGCCGACAGCTTCGACCGGGTCCTAGCTGCCTCGACGACTCAGCCACGCGGCGAGATGGCAGCCTAAGAGCATGGCAAGAACCGAGCACTACCACGACCCGAGCGCGCCGAAGGCCAACAGCATCGTCGTCGCCGTCTCCGTCTTCGCACGAGACGATCGCGGACGGGTACTGCTCATCCAGCGGACCGACAACGGCCTGTGGTCCCTGCCCGGCGGCGGACAGGAAGTCGGCGAGTCGGTCGCAGAGACGGCAGTGCGGGAAACCCACGAGGAAACCGGCATCCGCGTTGAAGTGTTCGGGATGGTCGGCGTCTACTCCGACCCCGGTCACGTCATCGAGTACTCAGACGGCGAGGTACGACAGCAGTTCTCGCTCTGCTTCCGCGCCGTACCGGTCAGCGGCACACCGACGCCGAGCGACGAGTCACATGACGTCCGGTGGGTGGCCCGCGACGAGCTGGCCGCGCTCAACATCCACCCGTCGACCCTGCTTCGCATCACCCACGGCTACGAGGAACGCCCCGAGCCCTTCATCGGCTGATGGACGCCGGCGAGCCGGCGCTGAGTCCGCCGTACGGCAGCGACCATCTCCGATTCCGCCCGACCGATGAACCGGGTAACCAGGTGCTCCGGCCCGTACCGCGACCGAATCTCCGCTAGCCGGTCCAACACCTCGAAATCCTGGCCATCCGGTCCAGTCGTCATGTCTGCGCAGCAGATGGCGTCGGTCACCGCGGTTTCCTCCCGAGGGAACTCGGCGGCCAGGGCCTCACCGAGCCCACGCTCCTCGGCTTCCAGCCAGGCGCAGGAGTGATGAGCGACCAAGGCGGCAATCCGCTCATTGAAGTGCTCACGGCGCAGCCAGCGGCCACCATCGAGCGAGTGGAAGCCGGTGTCGACCAGGTCAGGGCTGTAACCGACGTCGTGTAGCCAGGCCGACGCTACGAGCACCTCACGATCCTCGCTCGGGACTGCTCCGCTAATCCGGTCCGCCTTGGCAGCGACCGCCTGGACGTGACTCCATCGACGGGGCAACGGTGTCTCCAGCAGGCGTCGTGCAACTTCCCGAGCGGTGTCGACGAGGTCGGCCATATCGCCAGGGTACGGAGGCACCCGGTCCGCTCGCCATCCCGTGTTCGAGTGCCGGCCGAGCTGCCGGCGAAGTGGTTCAAAGTTTCTGTACGTCTTCAAGGCGGCCCTTGACGGGCCGCACGCGCCGCCGATGGGGCGTCATGGTCGCCCGGCCGGGGATGGCCGGGCGACCATGCCCGGTGCCCTCGGCTGGCGCTTTGGGGCGGAACCCCGGGGGCCGCCGCAGACGGCGGCGCTGAGGGTGGTTGGGGTTCGTGGGCCGGCAGCCGGCCGGGGCGCGGCGACCGTCGTACCGCCGCGCCGGAGGGCGAGTCACTGCCGGCCGTGGTGGGGATGCGGCGCGGAGGATGCGGGGCCGCCCCTCCGACCTCAAGGGTGCTTCGCATCGCTGGCGCGACGGCCCTGCGGGCCGCCCTTGACCCCGGAGCCTCTGCGACCCCTCGGGCCGGCGTTGCCGGCAGGCGGGGGCCTGCCCATGAAGCTCGCGCCCCATCCCCACCACGGCCTCGCCACGGTGGTTACGCCCACGACGACATCGTCAACTTGCTCTTGACTTGGAAAGCCCGAGCCGACGCCGGATATTCGTGTCCACGACCAATTGATCAGGGGTGCCATGGAAGCCGTCGATATCTGCTAGTAGCCTCCGATCGTCCCCGCCGGTCAGCTTTGGGGTAATCAGTTCGACGAGTTCCTTCCACTTCTGGCGTGGCAGTTCATATTGCAGCCGGCTCGAAATCTTGACGTCGGCAAAAGAGCGCAGGGCATACGACGCTTGGTGAGCATCGAAGAGGCCGATGAGCTCCTTGTAGATGGGGTCTGCATTCCAGGCCACGCCGTAGCCATTTGTGAGAAATACGTAAACAATCTGCTCAACGTACCACTGGCACAGCAATGACGGCACTTGCCCATACTTGCCTACAAGGTCGAGCAGGCGCTTTGCGACAACCGGCTCCTCGTAGAAGTTGTTCCAAGCCTCGTGAGCATCGTTGAGGGCTTCCAAGGCTTCCGCCAATCCCGCCTCTCGGTCAGACTCGGGAAGATAGGCCGCCCCGCCTTCCGCCAAGTTGAGGAGTTCAAGCGCTCGCTCCGCTCTATCCCGATCGAGGTTCGCGCGGAAACGCCCAAGTTTCACTCCGCACCCGTTCCGGGCCGCATCGCTTACCTCAGGCCAGAGAGAGGGCCATAGCTCACGCACGTTGTCCAGCGTTTCAGGTTTTGAAGCCGGCGATGTATAGACACCAAATAGGCCAGCCGCGAGGTTGTCCGCCTGGTCGGCCATCAAGCCGCGGAAGCGGCCTGCGGCCTGCGCAACGTCGGCTTTCGTGAGACGCTGCGTTCGGACGTTGTTCAGAAGCTGTCCGATTTCCGCAACGACGTGTTCTCGCGGCAGAATCATTACTTCCCGAATGCACGTCTCTAGCCACTCGGCTAGCTTCAACCCAGTAAGCGGGATAGCCGTCGGGTGTGCCGCGCTCGCCTTGTTACGCATATACCGGATCGTGTCGAGCTGACGGAACCCAACTTCACTTATCAGCTGTACGCGCTGCGCCGCATCAAGCAATGCAGCGTCGGTAATCTTCGCCAGGTCGTCGGCCGTCTGAAGTTGCTTTCGTCGTTCGGGGTCAGCCTCAGCTAGATCAAAAAAATACTGGACGTCAAAGGAGGCTACGCGCAACCTCAACTGCGTCATGGTTTCATTCCACAAGTAGCTCAGCGCCGCATCGAACAGACCCACAGAGGCGGCAAGAATCATCTTAGAGATATAAGAGGACTCGTCGAGCTGCTTGCTATTCAGAGCGCCAAGCACCTCGGGGATGTTCCGAAGCAACCGCTTCCGCTCGGTCACCTCCACAACCACGTCTTTGGTTGGCAGACCCCAAGAGTGGACCATCTCGAGCATCAGTTGCTCGAACTCCTGAAGGCCCTTCCCCGCCGCCTCAGCGCGTGCAATCGCGGAGAACGTCGGATCCTGCGCGACCAGCTGGGCATCGGATTGTGCCACTTCATCAGTCATTGGTTGACGCGCCCCCGGGACATGAAGTTGATGTCGGTACGTCACCGTAGAGCGCTGGGGGCTGACCTGTCTAGATCCCTGCCGCGAGCCACTGGCCTGGGTACAGCAAATGCTGCCACCAAAAATAGGTGACAGCATCTACCGGACAACCGTGGCCGGTCAGCGCACTACACGTAGGCGGGATTGCTGGGGTAGAGGGAATTCAACGCTTAAATCGGTTCCGTTCATTCCTACGACTTTCGCAAGTTCCTCCCGAGAGTATCCGTGCTCGTCGAGATGGATCCGCATCAACTCCCGCATGACTTGCGGTTCTTCTCTTTCAAGAGGCATCGGCTCGCTACTTAGATATCCAGCTTTGTTCATGTAGGAGTGGAGACTTCGACACCGGCTTGGCGTGATAGTACCCAACCGCTGGGCTCTAATAATCAAAGACTGCATCGGCACCTTCCAGTAAGGCTTAAGTGCCGCAGCCTTCCGGACATCAATATCCCGCAGATCGCGGTTGATTTCGGCGGCTGGCATCAGAAGTTCTTCCGCGAACTCATCGGCCTCAACCTCGGCGGTTTCCCGTGGGGGTTCGCCTTCGTGCATCACCATATGCCCTAGCTCATGAGCGAGGACGAAGCGTTGCCTTTCAGGTGTCAGCTCCGAATTGAGGACGAAGAGGGGGCCGCTACCAGGGTGCCAAACACTAATAGCGTCGATGCGGTGAGTTTGAAAGTCACGCCTCGCCACTACACCACCGGCAGCTTCGACTACGTTTACTAGATTCGAGATCGGGCCCATTGGTAAACGCCAAGCCGCGCGCACACGGCGCGCGGCTTCATAAGCGCTTCCTGCTTGGTCTACATCAATTCTGGGGATCGTGAACGAGGTCCCGATATCAATATCGTTCAGCAATCTCTGAATGCGCATCCTGAGCAGGTTGATGCGCGCTTGGACCTTTCGCAAGTTGCGCTGAGACAGGCTTTGCTGCTTTCTGTGAAAGAAGCTCGCGCTGCCGAACCCGTATATCTCATCTTGCCAGCAAAGAAGCTCGGGAGTCACGTGTAGCGCTTCGGCTACGGCTGGTAGGTCCGTGGCGGGAAGGGGCCTCAGGCCATTTTCGGCCTTGCTCAAGGTTGATTGAGCTAGCCCTGCTTTCTGGGCTAGCTCTTCTTGCGTTAGGCCCTGCGCTTCCCGTGCTACGACGAGCATGCGAGGGTTCTCGTTCATCACATTCCCTAGGACTCGTTGGCCGCTTCGTTGGCCTGCTTGGCGCGCTTGCTCCTAACGACCACCCGGGGACCGGAGTCGACAGTGGGCTGGGAGGGCACAACCACGTTGTTGCTGAAGATCTGAATCGGGGCCCACATGTGCTCGCCATAGAGCGAGCAGGTCACGGCCACCTTCGACATGCCCACCTCAAGGTCGTCCAGGAGGTAACCAGCAACCACGTGGGTCATCGGCTGGATGGACGACTCCGAGAGCTCGAGCGTCTGACCCGCGAAGGCCAGCGCCTGCTGGGTGTAACCCCCGCTGGTCTTCAGGTTCTTGCTCCGGAACTTCTTGAACCGCATGGCCACCTGGTCGTGGAACCGCACCACCAGGAAACCCCGCTCTCGCCGCACGCGGACATGCGGCTTCGCGATGAACCGGTCCGTCACCTCCGCGACGATGAAGTCGTACAGCATGTTGGCCCGCGCCCGAGGCGACACGTCCGCCGGGGACCCTTCAAGGTGCCCCAGCCAGGTCTGCCAGCGCCGCATTGCGGTCTGGAAAGACTCATCAAGGTCGGCGAGGTACGGCTTCAAGATGCCGTAGCAGGCCGTCCGATCCAGCGGTTCGGCGATCTCCACGACAGGGAGCATGCCAGGTTGCAGAACCCGTGTCAAATATTCCGCGTGCTATTCCACGTCCTGGTCGGGAGGCGTCCGCGAGCAGCTACCAGCCCCGCGCGCCAACCCCGAGTACCCCGAGCTGAAGCCAGCAGCCATGTGCCGAGCAGCCAGCTCAACGAGCGCCATGATCGCGGATGGGTCCGACAATCTCGGCCACCGTGGGTCGCGACCCGGTAGCAGCGCCCTCGCGATCAGGGGCTTGCAGCCGGGCACAGATTCGGCACAACCGAGCGCGAGCAACGGCGGAAGATGCCAGAAGACAACGGAAGGCGTTCCGGCAGGCCAGAAGGCGTGTCGCAGATGGCGTGGGAGGTCGGGAAGTCGAGACTCTTACTTCCAGCGGAAGTGCACGAAGAGGCGGCCGAAGTTCTTCGAGTCCTTCTCCACCCGGTGGTAGAGCTGCTTGACGTCCTTCTGGTCGAGGAACCGCAGCACCCGCTTCTTGAGCTGGCCGGACCCCTTGCCGGGGATGATCTCGACGAGGGTGGCCTTCTTCGCCACCGCCTCGTCCATGATCCCGCGCAACGCCCGGTCGATGTCCTGGCCCTTGTTGAAGATCTCGTGCAGGTCCAGCTTGAGCTTCATGCCGCAGCCCCCGGCCGGTCAGGTCCCATGTCCGCCATCCTAGGCACGCCCGCCGGCCCGCTTTCTCCGACGACGGCAGGGGCGGCCCCGAAGGACCGCCCCTGCCATGCCACGGTGCACGCTCAGCGCCGGCCGCCCAGTCGGGTCTCCACCCGCTCCAGCGCGGTCCGGTAGTCGTCGTTGGCCGCGTACATCGCCGCGGCGATCCGCAGGTGCCGCAGCGCGTCGGTGTGTCGGTTCAGCCGCTCCAGCGTCCGACCGAGCACGTGGTGCGCGTAGTGGTCGCTCGGGTCCCGCTCAACCAACTCGCGCAGATGCTCCTCGGCCCGGTTGAGCTGGGCCGACTGGAAGTACGCCCGGGCCAGCAACTGCCGGACCGCCGCGTTGCCGGGTTCGGCGTCGATGATCGGCTCCAGCAGTCGGGCTGCCCCGCTGGGGTCACCGGTTTCGAAGAACATGGTCGCCCGCCGGTAGTCCGCCAGAAGATCCATCTGCCACCTCCTCGGGTCGCACCGTCACCTGTTCCGACGCTGGCACAACACCGGACGTTTGGCGACTGTTCCCGGGGTCGAGATCGGGTCAGTTCGGGCCGCCGACGGGCGCCGAAGGGTCAGGTGCGGGCGTCCCGGCGTCCGGCGGAAAGTTCCCAGGCGCGGACACCGCCGACGATTCCGGCGGTGTTCGGCACCACCACCACGTCGTCGCCCATCCGGGTCAGTTGCTCGGGCCGGATCAGTCGGGAGTTGCCCCCGCCCAGGTAGAGCCGGTCCCAACGGAACACCGGGCGGAGCCCGTCCACCACCTGCCGGATCCGTCGGGACCAGAACGCGTCGCCGAGCCGCCGACGTTCCGGCTCGCCGACGTACGTGTCGTAGGTGGTGCCCCAGCGCACCGGCGCGTGCGACAACTCCAGGTGCGGTGCGAGCACCCCGCCGTCGAAGAGCGCGCTGCCCAGCCCCGTACCCAGGGTCAGCACCAGCTCGCAGCCGGCGCCGGCGACCACTCCGGCGCCGTGCACCTCGGCGTCGTTGAGCACCAGCGCCGGCACCCCGAACGCGTCGGCCAGCGCGCCGCGCGCGTCCCAGCCGGACCACTCGGCGAGCAGGTCCGGGTCGACCCGGGTGCGGGGGCCGTTGCGGGTCACGTAGTGCGGCGTGCTCACGACCACTCCGTGCCGGATCATCCCGGGTACGCCGACCGTGAGCCGGTCCGCCGTTGGCAGGCGCCCGCCCAGATCCAGCAGGGTCCGGACAAAGAGCGCGGGCGGCAACGGGTACGGGGTGGGCACCCGCAACGGCCGGGCCCGCATCGTTCCCGCCTCGTCGAGCACGGAGGCCTTGATGCCCCCGCCGCCACAGTCGATCGCCAGTGTGGTCACCACGTCGTTGAGTCTGCCCGCTGCCGGCCGGTCGTATGCGGGGGGCCGGATAGGCTGCCGTCCTGATGAGCGCCACGATGATCGTCAAGGACCTGGCCGCCGGGCACGGCGACCGCCCGCTCTTCGCCGGATTGGACCTGGTGGTCGCCCCCGGCGACGTGGTCGGGCTGGTCGGGCCGAACGGGGCCGGCAAGTCGACGCTGCTGCGTACCCTCGCCGGGTTGCTGCCGGTCGAGGCCGGCAGCGTGCGGCTCAGCCCGCCCACCGCGAGCGTCGGCCACCTGCCGCAGGAGCCGGAGCGGCGAGCGGGCGAGACGGTACGGGACTTCCTGGCCCGCCGGACCGGGGTGACCGCCGCGCAGGCGGCGTTGGACGCGGCGACCGAGGCGCTGACCGCAGGGGCGGCGGGCGCCGACGACGCGTACGGCGACGCGCTGGAGCGCTGGCTCGCCCTGGGCGGCGCGGACCTGGACGAACGCGCCGAGCAGGTGAGCGCCGACCTGGGCCTCGCGGTCGACCTGGACCACCCGACGACCGGGCTCTCCGGCGGCCAGGCGGCCCGGGCCGGGCTCGCGTCGCTGCTGCTCAGCCGGTACGACGTGTTCCTGCTCGACGAGCCGACCAACGACCTGGATCTGGCCGGGTTGGAGCGGCTGGAGGAGTTCGTCACCGGGCTGCGGGCCGGCACGGTGCTGGTCAGCCACGACCGGGAGTTCCTCACCCGCACCGTGACCCGGGTGTTGGAGCTGGACCTGCCGCAGCAGCAGGTGCACCACTACGGCGGCGGCTACGCGGCCTACCTGGAGGAGCGCGAGGTGGCCCGCCGGCACGCCCGCGCGGACTTCGAGGAGTACGCCGACACCAAGGCTGGGCTGGAGGCTCGGGCCCGCACCCAGCGCGGCTGGATGGAGAAGGGCGTGAAGAACGCCCGCCGCAAGGCCACCGACAACGACAAGATCGGCCGTAAGTTCCGCAGCGAGGCGAGCGAGAAGCAGGCCGCCAAGGCCAAGCAGACCGAACGGCTGATCGAACGGCTCGACGTGGTCGAGGAGCCCCGCAAGGAGTGGGAGCTGCGGATGGAGATCGCCGCCGCGCCCCGCGCCGGCGCCGTCGTGGCCACGCTGCGCGGAGCGGTGGTACGCCGGGGCGGCTTCACCCTCGGCCCGGTCGACCTCCAGATCGACTGGGCGGACCGGGTTGCGGTGACCGGGGCGAACGGCTCGGGCAAGTCCACCCTGTTGGCGGCGCTGCTGGGGCGGCTGCCGCTGGACGCCGGCACCGCCTCGCTCGGGCCCGGCGTGGTGGTCGGCGAGGTGGACCAGGCCCGTGGGCTGTTCCTCGGCGACGTACCGCTGATCGACGCGTTCGAGGCGGCCGTACCCCATTTGTCGCCGGCGGACGCGCGGACCCTGCTGGCGAAGTTCGGCCTGCGGGCGGCGCACGTGCCCCGACCGGCGGCCACCCTCTCCCCCGGTGAGCGGACCCGGGCCGCGCTGGCCCTGCTCCAGGGCCGGGGAGTCAACCTGCTGGTGCTGGACGAGCCCACCAACCACCTGGACCTGCCGGCCATCGAGCAGCTCGAATCGGCACTGGCCAGCTACCCCGGAACGTTGCTGTTGGTCACCCACGACCGGCGGATGCTGGCCGCCATCGAGACCAACCGGCGACTGCGGGTCGACGCCGGGCGGATCGCCGAGGATTGATCCGTGCCCGCGGGCCGGCGCGGGGTGAGAATGACGCCATGCTCAAGTGGGAGTACGCCCTGCTGGTCCGCCGCCGTCAGGCCGCGACCAACGACCTCGGCTGGGAGGTCGTCTTCGTCTGGTACGGACCGGACGGCTCGATGGTCGACGTGACGCCGTACGGCGACACCTCGCTGGCCCACCTGAACCGGGCCGGCGACCAGGGCTGGGAGCTGGTCGCGATGAGCGAGGACCCGTCCCTACCCGGCAACCACGAACTGCACCGCTACCACCTCAAGCGACCGAAGCCCGCCGACCCGCCGCCTCGGCAGCGGATGCGTGGGGGCCGCCGCACCCTCTCCGGCTGACCCGGGGCGCTCGGCGGGCAGCGCTCGGCGGCCAGAGCGCTGGGCCGCTCGGCGCTGGCCCGCTCGGGCGCTGGGCCGCTCGGTAAGGCGGGCCGAGCCTGCGCCCGGTGTCCCCGTTGAGGGGTATACCTGTGAGTCATATTTATGCCTCAGAGGTATAACCTCATCGCGGTCCTGTCCGGCAGGCCGCGACACGCTGCGCGGGCCACGCCGAGAAGGTCGACGAGCGGGGCATAACGGGCGCGATTGCGGGTAACGCGCGGCGGGAGGTGGCCCGAATGGTCGCTTTGGCACAGACTCCGCCCTCGGCCGACCGGCTGCGGGCGATCGACGAATTCCTCGCTCACGCATGGGCGGACCAGGTCCGCCACGACGATCGGTTGCGGGACCTGGCGGTCGAGGTGCGGTTCGACCGGGGGGTGGCCCATCTGAGCGGCGACGTGGCCGAGCCCGCCCAGCTACGGCTGGTGCGGGATCTGGTCGGACAGTTGGCAGGTGTCTACGGCGTCTGGTGCCGGGTCGGAATCGGCGGGCGGGCCCCGGTGGTCGTGGACCTCGGTTGCGGCCCGACCAAGCAGTGGTCGAGCAACCTGGGGCTGGACATCTACCCGGCACCCGGCGTGGATGCCGTCGCGGACCTGTCCGGCTCACTGCCGCTCGCCGACAGCTCGGTGGACGTTCTCTTCGCGGTGCACATCCTGGAGCACCTGATCGACTTCCTGCCGCTGGTCGACGAGTGTCACCGGGTGCTCCGCCCCGGTGGCGTGCTGCACGTGATGAGCCCCTGGTGGGGGCATGTGAACGCGGTGGCCGACCCGACCCACGTCCGGCTGATGGACGTGCAGACGTTCAAGGGGATCTGCCAACTCCGGCCACCGGGCACGCCGCGGTGGTACCCACTGCACGCCGGCTGCGACGGCGCCTCGATCTTCGCCGACCTGACCCCCCTCCCCCCGGACGCCGACCCGGCACCCCAGTCCCATCTGGCCCGCTTCTTCGACTGACCCGTCCGGCCCGGGTCAGAGAGTCTGGGTTGATTCGCGAAGTTCCAGCCGGTAGGGGGCGGACAGCTCCTTTGCCGGGGCGGTGCGGTCGCCGTCCAGGCGGTTGGCGAGGAGTTCGACCGCCAGTTGGGCGATTTTCTCCTTGTCCGGTGCGACGGTGCTGAGGGTGGGGATGGAGAACCGGCCATCCTCGATGTCGTCGAAGCCGACCACCGCCACATCCTCGGGCACCCGCAGACCAGCCTCGTGCAGGGCGCGTAGGGCACCCAGCGCGAGCGTGTCGTTGAAGCAGAAGACGGCGTCGGGGCGTACCCCGGAGGTGAGCAGGCCCTGCATGGCGGCCGCACCGTCGGCGCGGTGCCAGGCCGACGCGGGCGCCACCAGGGTTTCGTCGTAGTCGAGCCCGGCGGCGCGCAGCGCGTCGGTATAACCGGCCAGGCGCAGCCGGGCGCTGGCGCCCTCGTCGGTCCGCTGGGAGCCGATGGCCGCGATCCGGCGGTGGCCAAGCTGGATCAGGTGAGCGGTGATCTCCCGGGCGGCGGTCACGTTGTCGATCACCACTCGATCGGCGGGGCCATGTTCGACCCGCTCGCCGAGCAGCACCATGGGCGTGCCGTCCAGGCCGGCCAGGTCCTCCGCGGTGAGCGCCAACGGGCTGAAGATGAGCCCGTCGATCAGGTGGTCGGTGATGCCGGAGGCAACCACCCGTTCCTGCTCCCGCCGACCGCCGGTCTGGTCAATCAGCACCGTCCAGCCGTACGCGGCGGCGGCGGTGACCACGTAGCGGGCCAGCTCGGCGAAGTACGGGATGTCCAGTTCCGGAACGGCCAACGCGATCACGCCGGTGCGGCCCTTGCGCAGGTGGCGGGCCGAGAGGTTGGGCCGGTAGTTGAGCTCGGCGATCGCTTCTTCGACCCGGGCACGGGTGTCCGGCCGTACGTGCACATAGCCGTTGACGACGTTGGAAACGGTCTTCACCGACACCCCGGCCCGTTCAGCCACGTCCTTGAGCCTGTGTCGCACTTTGCAACCTCCCCGATGTAACCCAGCGCACCATACCTCGTCATCAGCCCTTTACAACGTTGCCTACAACGTTGTAGAAACGGTGGACACCGGGTGAACAGTGACCGCGCTCACCCGGGCATCGGCACGAGGAAAGGTGGCATCCCCTTGCGGACCGCGCAGCTGACGATCGACCCGGCCTTCTCCATCGGCCCGGCCGACCGACGCCTCTTCGGCTCATTCGTCGAGCACATGGGGCGGTGCGTCTACGGCGGCATCTACGAGCCCGGCCACCCCAGCGCCGACTCCCGCGGCCTGCGCCGCGACGTGCTGGACCTGACCCGCGAGCTGGGCGTTTCGGTGGTCCGCTACCCGGGCGGCAACTTCGTCTCCGGCTACCGCTGGGAGGACGGGGTCGGCCCGGTCGGCAACCGGCCCCGCCGACTCGACCTGGCCTGGAAGACGATCGAGACCAACGCGTTCGGGCTGGACGAGTTCATGACCTGGGCCGCCGAGGCCGGCGTCGAGCCGATGATGGCGGTCAACCTCGGCACACGTGGGGTCCAGGAGGCACTGGACCTGCTGGAGTACGCCAATCACCCGGGCGGCACGGAGCTCTCCGACCTGCGGCGCAAGCACGGCGCCGAGGACCCGTACGGGGTGCGGCTGTGGTGCCTGGGCAACGAGATGGACGGCCCGTGGCAGGTCGGCCACAAGACCGCTGACGAGTACGGCCGCGTCGCCGCCGAGGCCGCCCGAGCGATGAAGATGATCGACCCGTCGATCAGCCTGATCGCCTGCGGCAGCTCCAACCGGCGGATGCCCACCTTTGCCTCCTGGGAAGCGACGGTGCTGGAGCACACCTACGAGCACGTCGACTACATCTCGGCGCACACCTACTACGACCCGTCCGACGGCGACCAGGCCAGCATCCTGGCCTCGGCAGTCGACATGGACAACTTCATCACCGAGGTCGTCGCGACCGCTGATCACGTGGCCGCCAAGCAGCGGCACAAGCGCAAGCTGAAGATCTCCTTCGACGAGTGGAACGTCTGGTACGAATCCCGCCTCCAGGCCGACCTGGACCGGCGCGGCTGGGTCGAGGCCCCGGCGCTGATCGAGGACGACTTCACCGCGGTCGACGCGGTGGTCGTCGGCGATCTGCTGATCACCCTGCTGCGGCACGCGGACCGGGTCGGGGTGGCCGCGCAGGCCCAGCTGGCCAACGTGATCGCGCCGATCCGTACCCGCAACGGCGGCCCGGCCTGGCGGCAGAGCATCTTCCACCCGTTCGCGCTGACTGCCCGGTACGCCCGGGGCACCGTGCTGCGCACCGACCCGGTGTCGCCGCGCTACGACACGAAAAAGTACGGGGACGTGCCGGTGCTCGACACCGTCGCCGTGCACGACGAGGAGACCGGCGAGCTGACCGTGTTCGCGGTCAACCGGGACTCCACCGATCTCCCGCTGGAGATCGATCTGCGCGGACTGCCGGCTATGTCCGGCCTGTCCTTCCAGAGCATCGCTGCCGGTTCTGACCCGTCGGCGATGAACACCGAGGCCGAGCCCGATCGGGTGACGCCTCGGGACCTGCCCACCCCCACCCCCGACGGCGGCCGGTGCACCGTGCGCCTGCCCGCCGTGTCCTGGAGCGTGCTCCGCTTCGGCCCGGCCAACGCGTAGGTGTCACACCGGTTCTGAGCAGGCACAATTCATTCCGTTCCCCTCAAGGAGAGATAAAGCATGATCCAGAACGATATGAGCCGGCGTCGCCTGCTCGGCCTCGGTCTCGGACTCGGCGCCGCGGCCTCGCTGACCCTCGCGGGTTGCGGCGGCGATGACAGCGCCTCCGGGCCGGCCGCCGGCAACGGGGGCAAGGAGTACACCGGCCCCAAGGTGGACCTGAAGCTGTGGAACGGCTTCACCGGCGGTGACGGCGACATCTTCAAGACGCTGGTGAACCAGTTCAACACCGAGCACAAGA
The DNA here is from genome assembly GCF_059358895.1 of Micromonospora sp. BQ32. NCBI lineage: Bacteria > Bacillati > Actinomycetota > Actinomycetes > Micromonosporales > Micromonosporaceae > Micromonospora > Micromonospora sp. BQ32. Next base: position 16,291 of record NZ_JCADBI010000005.1, read on the forward strand.
ACATCGCCGTGTCGGTGGCCACGTACCAGTGGGAGGACTACTACAACAAGCTCCCCGGCGCGGCCTCCAGCGGCAACGGCCCGGACATCGCGGTCATGCACATGGACCAGCTCGCCACCTTCGCCGCCCGCGGCGTGATCACCGAGCTGGACGACGTCGCCAAGAATCTGGAGCTCGCCGAGGGCGACTTCGCCCCCACCGTGTGGAAGGGCGGGCTCTACAACAACAAGCGGTACGGCATCCCGCTGGACATGCACCCGCTGGGCTTCTACTACAACAAGGCCGTCATGCAGAAGGCCGGCCTGGACCCGAACAAGCCGCCGACGACCAAGGACGACTACGTCGCCGCGCTGACCGAGCTGAAGAAGGCCGGCATCCAGGGCTTCTGGGTCAGCCCGTTCCAGTTCACCGGCGGCATGACCTTCTACTCGCTGCTCAACCAGTGGGGCGCCACCCTGTTCGACGCGGACGTGGCCAAGGCCACCTTCAACTCGGACCCGGCAGTCGAGGCGTGCACCTGGCTGGTCGACATGATCAAGCAGGGCTTCTCGCCGGCCAACGTCGGTCAGGACGCCGACTACCTCTCGTTCAAGAGCGGCAAGAACGCCTTCACCTGGAACGGCATCTGGCAGATCAACGATCTGAAGAAGAGCCCCGAGGTGCAGTGGGGCGTCGCCCCGCTCCCCCAGATCGGCAGCAAGCCGGCGGCCTGGGCCAACTCGCACAACTTCACCATCGTGAAGCAGCGGGCCAACGACGCCAACAAGGTCTCCGGCGCCAAGGTCTTCATCAACTGGCTCAGCGAGCACTCGCTGGACTGGGCGAAGGGCGGCCAGGTGCCGGCCCGTAAGGCCGTCCGCGAGGGCGCCGAGTTCAAGGCGCTGCCGGAGATCTCGTCGCTCGCCCCCGAGCTGGAGTACGCGGCGTTCCCGCCGGCGGCCCCGGGTCTCGGCGAGGTCATGACCACCTTCTACAACTCCTTCAACGAGGCCGCGCTGGGCAAGAAGTCGCCCAAGCAGGCGCTGGACGACGGTGTGGCGAAGGCCAACAAGCAGCTCGAGGACAACCGCAAGAAGTACGGGAGCTGATACCCCGTGGCGGACGTGATCGAGGTCGGGGCGGCGCGCGGTGACGCGCCGCCCCCGGCGGCCAACGCAGTCCGCCGGTCCGCCTCGGCGGGTCGGACCAGACGGGCGACGCCATATCTGTTCCTCGCTCCCTACCTGGTCCTGTTCGGGGTGTTCGGCCTGCTGCCGATCGTTCTCGGCGTCTGGCTGAGCGTGCACCAGTGGGACTTCCAGCTGCCCAACCGACCGTTCGTCGGGTTGGACAACTACAAGCAGCTCTTCTCCAGCGACTCCGCCGTCTACGGCGACTGGTGGCAGAGCGTCCGGGCCACCGCGATCTTCACGGTGCTGTCGGTGCCGCTGCTGGTGGTCGTACCGCTGGGGTTGGCACTGCTGCTCAACCGCTCCTTCCCGGGCCGGACGTTCTTCCGGGCGATCTACTTCGCGCCGTACGTGCTGGGTGTCGCGGTGATCGGCCTGCTCTGGCGGTTCCTGCTCGACGCCAACCTGGGCCTGGTCAACCGGCTCCTCGGCGTGGTCGGGTTGCCGTCGGACACCCCCTGGGTGACGAACATGCCGTGGGCGTGGATCTCGCTGGTCGGGGTGACCGTCTGGTGGACGTCCGGCTTCAACGCGGTGATCTACCTGGCCGGCCTCCAGGACATCTCGCCGGAGCTGTACGAGGCGGCCCGGATGGACGGCGCGAACGCGTGGCAGCGGTTCCGCAACGTCACCCTGCCCGGGCTGCGGCCGGTGCTGCTCTTCGTGATCACGACGACCGTGCTCGCCTCGGCGAACATGTTCGGCCAGTCATTCCTGATCACCCAGGGGACGCCCGGCACGGAGACCCGCACGGTGGTCTGGTTCATCGTCGAGGAGGGCCTGCGGAACAACAACGCCGGTCGCGCCGCCGCGATGAGCATTGTGTTCGCCCTGCTGCTGGCGGTCGTGAGCATCGCCAACTTCCGCCTCTTCCGCTACAAGGAAGACTGAGGGGACCGCCATGACGACGCCCACGCCGACAACCGACGGCTCCACACCGGGGCTGCGCCGGGTCGGGCTCTACGCCACCCTGGTCGCCCTGGCCCTGATCTTCCTGGTCCCCCTGCTGTGGATGGTCATCACCTCGCTGAAGACCTACACCGCCGCCCAGCAGATCCCGCCGAGCTGGCTGCCGAACCCGCTCGCCGGGTACGGCTACGAGCAGATCCTCAACAACTCGGCGAACCCGGTGCTGCGCTGGTTCCTCAACAGCATGCTGGCCGCCACGCTGCACTCGGCGCTGGTGCTGGTGACCGCCTCGATGGCCGCGTACTCCCTGGCCCGGCTGAAGTTCCGGGGGCGCGGGGTGACCTTCGCGCTAATCGTCGGGACGCTGTTCATCCCGCCGACCTCGCTGATCATCCCGAACTTCCTGATCGTCGACCAGCTCAACTGGATCGACACCCTCGCCGTGGTCGTGGTGCCCGGCGCGGCCAGCGCGTTCGGGGTGTTCTTCCTGCGGCAGTTCTTCCTCTCCCTGCCGAACGAGCTGGAGGAGGCCGCCACGCTGGACGGCGCCAACCAGTGGCAGATCTTCTACAAGGTGGTGCTGCCGCTGTCCAGGCCGGCGCTGGCCACCCTGGCCGTGCTGTCGTTCCTCACCAACTGGAACGACTTCCTCTGGCCGATCTTCGTGCTGTTCAGCCCGGAGCAGCTCACCCTGCCGCCGGGCCTGGGCCTGCTCCAGGGCTCGTACGTCACCGACTACCCGGTGATCATGGCGGGCGCGGTGCTGGCCAGCCTGCCGGTGCTGATCCTCTTCGTGCTGGCCCAGCGGCACATCATTCAGGGTGTCTCCCGCAGCGGTCTGAAGGGATGACGCGTACGCCCGCCCGGCGACGTGGCGCGGCGGCGATCGTTCTCGCCGCCGCGTTGCTCGTTGCGGGCTGCTCCGACGACACCGAACCCACCCCCACCACGAGCAGCGGGAGCGACTCAAGCGTGTTCACCAACCCTGTCGTGAAGACCGACGCCCCGGATCCGCAGGCGATCCAGGTGGGCGACACCTGGTACCTGTTCCACACCAACTCCGGCGGCCGCAACGTCCCGGTGCTCACCTCGACCGACCTGGTCGACTGGACCGAGGCCGAGGATGCCCTGCCGACGCTGCCGGACTGGGCGGATGCCGGCAAGACCTGGGCGCCCGAGGCGATCCAGCTCGCACCGGACAGGTTCCTGCTCTACTACACGGTCGCCGGCCGGGAGTCCGGGCGGCAGTGCGTCGGGCGGGCGGTGGCCAGCGCGCCGCAGGGGCCGTACTCCGACGACGCGGCCGGCCCGCTGATCTGCCAGGCCGACCTGGGCGGGGCGATCGACGCCAGCCCGTACCGGGACACCGACGGCAGCCTGTGGCTGCTGTGGAAGAACGACGGCAACGCTATCGGGGTGGACACCTGGCTCTGGTCGCAGCGCCTCGCCGACGACGGCCTGACCCTCATCGGCGAGCCGACCAAGCTGCTGAAGCAGACCGAGCCGTGGGAGGGCACCCTGATCGAGGGGCCGTTCTTCCACCGTCAGGACGGTCGGCTGCTGCTCTTCTTCGCCGCCAACGCGTACGACCGGGCGGAGTACGCCGAGGGCTACGCGGTGTGCGAGAGCCCGACCGGCCCGTGTGTGAAGGCCACCGAGAACCCGATCCTGAAGGGCAACGAGGCCGCCTCGGGCCCCGGCCACGCGTCGATGGTGGTCAAGGACGGGCGGACCTGGCTGCTGTACCACGCCTGGCCGCCGGGCCAGGAGGGCAGCACCGACCCGGGTCGGCAGGTGTGGCTCGACGAGGTGACCTGGGTCGACGGCAAGCCGGTCGTCAAGGGCCCGACGGCCGCACCGCAGCCGCGCCCCTGAGCTGGTCGTGCGGAAGGGCCCGAGGTGGGCCCTTCCGCACGCGCCGTTCAGGCGGTCGGCTCGCGGGGTGCCGGGGCAACCGCCGGCTCGTGCTGGGCCAGTCGGTTGCGGCGGTGGCCGTAGCCGAAGTAGATCAACGCACCGAGCAACATCCAGGCCAGGAACCGCAGCCAGGTCTCCACCGACAGGTTGAGCATCAGGTAGAAGCAGGCCAGCGCCGAGACGATCGGCAGCACCGGCGAGAACGGCACCCGGAAAGGCCGCTCCAGGTCCGGCCGCCGCCGGCGCAGGATCGGCACCGCCACCGATACGAGGACGAACGCGCAGAGCGCGCCGATGCTGACCAGGTCGGCCAGCGCGGAGAGCGGCAGGAAGCCGGCCAGCAGCGCGACCGCCACCGTCATGATCGCTGAGATCCGGTACGGGGTGCCCCAGCGCGGGTGCACCTTCGCGATCGAGGGAGGAATCAACCCGTCCCGGGCGATGGCGAAGCCGATCCGGCCCATCGCCACCAGGTCGACCAGGATGACGCTGGTCAGGCCCGCGACCGCGGCGATGGAGACCAGCACGGCGGCCCAGCCCGCGCCGACCGACTCGAAGGCCGACGCGATCGGGGCCCCCCGGTCGATCTCGGTGTACGGCACCATCCCGACCACCACCAGCGAGACGCCGATGTAGAGCACGGTGGAGATCAGCAGCGTGCCGAGCAGACCCAGGGTGAGGTCCCGCTTGGGCTTCCTCGTCTCCTCGCCCAGGTTGGCCACGGCCTCGAAGCCGGTGTACGCGAAGAAGACCACGGCGGCGGCGCTGAGCACCCCGACGAAGCCGAAGACCGACGGCTCCAGTCCGAAGAGCGCCTGCGTGACCGGTTGTTTGATGCCGTCGTCGCCTCCACCGGCCGGCTCGGCCGGCGGGATGAACGGGGTGAGGTTGGCGGCCTTGACGAAGAACAGCCCGGCGACCACCACGAAGACACAGATGGCCACCTTCACCAGCACCAGCAGGTTGGTGATCCGGGCGGATTCCCGGATGCCGACGATCGCCACGATGCCGAGGATCAGCACGATGGCGATGGCACCCACGTTGACCGTACTGCCCTCCTCGCCGAACCACCGGGTCGGCAGGTCGAGCAGTTCGGCGAGGTAGCCGGACCAGCCTCGGGCCACCACGGCGGCGCCGAGCGCGAACTCCAGCAGCAGGTCCCAGCCGATGATCCAGGCGACGATCTCGCCCATCGTGGCGTACGCGTAGGTGTAGGCGCTGCCGGCGGTCGGCACGCTGGAGGCCAGCTCGGCGTAGCAGAGGGCGGCGAGCAGGGCGACCACGCCGGCGATGGCGAAGGAGATCACCACGCCCGGCCCGGCGCTGTCCCGGGCCTCGATCCCGGTGAGCGTGAAGATGCCGGTGCCGATCACGATGCCGATGCCGAAGCCGGTGAGGTCGATCGCGCCGAGCCGCCTCTTCAGCCCCAGTTGGCCGTCGGCGCCGTCCGCCTCACCTTGGGCGATCACGTCCTTGATTGGTTTTGTGCGCAGCACGGACACCCGGTCACCCCTCCCACCGTGCGACCACCTCCGTGGCGGCCGGTGACCGGCGTTGCTACCCAGCGGCGCGATTCGTCAACCACGAACTCTTGCGGCGATGGCCAGACTGTGAAAATTTCCTACCAGTAACGCGGACATCAGCGGCGAATCTTGCCGCGCATCGCGCGAAACACCCGGGAGCCCCAACGAAGGGACAGACCGCATGAAAGCCACCCGACTCGGAGTCGCCGGGCTGGTCGCAGCCCTGCTCGGCACGTTCGTCACCGTCACCCCCGCGAGCGCCGCGCCCGGCGCGGCCGACACCACCAGCACCGCCACCTGCGCCGTCGACCCGGCCACCCCGAAGCGGCAGTTCCGGGCCATGTGGATCTCGTCGGTGGTCAACATCGACTGGCCCAGTAAGGCGTCCCAGACCAACCCGGACCGGATCGCGGCCCAGCAGGCCGAGTACCGCGAGCTGCTCGACCTGGCCGGGCGACTGCACCACAACGCCGTCGTGGTGCAGGTCCGGCCCACCGCCGACGCCCTCTGGCCCTCGGCGTACGAGCCCTGGTCGGAGTACCTGACCGGGGTACGCGGCCAGGACCCGGGCTGGGACCCACTGGCCTTCCTGGTCGACGAGTCGCACAAGCGGAACCTGGAGTTCCACGCCTGGTTCAACCCGTACCGCGTCTCCATGCCGGCCCCCGGCGGCGCCGGCGCCGACCTCGCCCAGCTCGCCCCCGGCCACCCGGCGCAGCAGCACCCGGACTGGACCTTCGCCTACCCGCCGGCCGGCGTGGCCGGCAGCCGGCTCTACTACAACCCGGGGATCCCGGAGGTCCGCGAGTTCGTCCAGACCGCCATGATGGACGCGGTCAAGCGGTACGACATCGACGGCGTTCACTTCGACGACTACTTCTACCCCTACCCCAGCGGCACCCACCAGGTGCCGGACGACGCGACCTTCGCGGCCCACAACCGGGGCTTCACCGACCGGGCCGACTGGCGGCGGGACAACATCAACCTGCTGATCCAGGAGATGAACGGCAAGATCAAGGCGGCGAAGCCGTGGGTGAAGTTCGGCGTCAGCCCGTTCGGCATCTGGCGTAACAAGACCGCCGACCCGCTCGGCTCGGACACCACCGGCAGCCAGTCGTACGACATCATCTCCGCCGACACCCGCAAGTGGATCAAGCAGGAGTGGATCGACTACGTGGTGCCGCAGCTCTACTGGTACATCGGCCAGTACCCGGCGGCCGACTACGCGCGCCTGGTGCCGTGGTGGGCCGAGACGGTACGCGGCACCCGCGTGCAGCTCTACATCGGCCAGGCCGACTACAAGAGCGGAGACCCGGCGTACGGGCCGTTCTGGCAGAACCCGCGTGAGCTGTCCGATCACCTGACGCTCAACCGGTCGTACCCGGAGGTGCAGGGCAACGTGCACTTCTCCGCGGTGCAGGTGCGGGCCAACCGGCTCGGCGCCACCGACATCTACGCCGCCGAGCACTACTCCCGCCCGGCGCTGGTGCCGGCCATGCCGCACCTGCCGGCCCGGCCGCTGCTCTTCCCGGTGGTCAGCCAGGCGACCCGACAGGCCGACGGGGTCCGGCTCACCTGGCGTCAGCCCGCCGACGGCGTCGGCCCGCTCGGCACCGCCACCTCGTACGCGATCTACCGGTTCGACGGCACCACGCTGCCCGGCCGGTGCGCCACGGCCGACGCCGCGCACCTGGTCGACACCGTCCGGGCCACGCCCGGCGGCGCCCAGTCCTGGGTGGACACCTCGGCCGAGCCTGGCCGGCGCTACACCTACCAGTTGACCGCGCTGGACCGCTCGGCCAACGAGAGCCCCGCGAGCCCGCCGGCATTCGTCCTGCGCTGACCCGCTTCCCTGGATGCCCCGGACGCCTCGCGCGTCCGGGGCATTCGTCTGTTTCAACGTATGTCACCAATAGTTGGCGACGCGCATACCGCCTAGTTGATCAGCTGATCGACACTCATCGACATCCGGTAACCCGCCGGTAACTTCCGTCCCACCCGCTCACCCCCGCGGAGGTAACCCGTGCCCCGACGTCTCGCCACCCTGCTCGCCTCGGGCGCGTTAGCGCTGCTCGCCACCCTCGCCATCGCCTCCCCCGCCGCCGCCGTCACCCCCGCCCAACGGCTCTCCGTGCTGTCCAGTTGGACCCAGACCAGCGCGTCCAGCTACAACTCGTGGAACAGCGCCCGGGTCAACCGGGCCCCCTGGGCCGAGTACAACTTCAACTGGTCCACCGACTACTGCTCGTCCAGCCCGGACAACCCGCTCGGCTTCACCTTCAACCTGGGCTGCTACCGGCACGACTTCGGCTACCGCAACTACAAGGCGGTCGGCCAGTTCTCCGCCAACAAGTCCCGCCTCGACAGCGCCTTCTACGAGGACCTGAAGCGCGTCTGCACCACGTACAACTCGGTCGTCCGGCCGGCCTGCTACAGCCTGGCCTGGACCTACTACCAGGCGGTCAGCATCTTCGGCTCGGTAGCGGCCGTCCAGCAGGCCGACATCGACCGCGCCGCCCGCATGAAGGCCCAAGCCGAAGCCAACGCCGCAACCCACTAACCCCCACCCCACCCCACCCCCACCCACCCTCGCACCCTCCCCCGCCCGCGTTGATCAAGAGGTTTCGGTCATCGGGAACGCGTTTCCTGACGGAAATCTCTTGATCAACAAGGGTGGGCAAGGGCGGAGCGGGGGGCGGGTGGGTTAGGCGCGTTCGGTTCGGGTGGCTGGGTGGCGGTCGGGGTCGGGGTCGGCCGGGCGGCGGGGGGTCGGTTGGGACAGGCCGGTGCTGAAGCGGGTCGAGTCGGCCGCCAGGTCCGGATGTTCCACGTCGAGTGCCAGCGCCGCGGCCTCGTCCAGCCCCAGTTCGGCACCCTCGCCGTACGCGTCGTCGAAGGCCGCGTCACCCAGCACCGCGCGCAACTCCGCCTGCTGTTCAGCCCAGTAGCCGCCGAAGATACCCGGGGTGGCACGCATGCTCGCCCGGGTGGCCTGCGCGGCCCCGAACAGTCGGGCGGCGGTCAACCGCTCCCCGCCGATCGCGCAGCGCACCGCGACCGCGTTCAGGGTGTCGCACGCCCGGCCGTGGTAGCCGTGGCCCATCCGGGAGCGCAGCGCCACCAGCAGATGCTCGTGCGCGGCGATCACGTCACCCCGGGCCAACGCGACCATCCCGAGCAGCATGTCCACCGAACGCCGGCCCCGCTCCACGGGCCGGGCCGCCTCCACCGGACGCACCGCCCCCAGCAGCTCGGCCGCCTCCTCCAGGGCGCCCCGCCGCCAGAGCAGCTCGGCCAGGCTGAACACCGCGAACAGCGCCTCGCCGACCACGTCCTGCCCGTGCGCCCAGTCGATGACCTCCCGGCACACCCGCTCGGCCTCGACGAACTGCCCCATGTCCACCAGCGGCGCGGCCCGACCGGCGAGCACCCGGGCCAGCAACCCGGCGTCGCCGGCCTGCCGGGCCGCCGCCTCCGCCCGCTGGGAGTAGCGCAGCTCCTCGGCGAACTCGCCATCGGCGCTGGCATGCAACGAGTGCATGTGGTATGCCGCCGCCAGCTCAGCCTCCGGGATCCGCTCCCCCGTCTCCGCGATCCGCCCGTACAGCCGGAACAGCCACAGCCGCCCCTCCCGGGCCAGACCCCGCTCCAGCCACCACTGGTCCAGCCCGCCAGCCAGACCGAGACCGGCGCGGGCGCTGCCGCCGGTGGCGCACCAGCGCAGCGCGGCACGCAGCTCTCCGGCCAGTGGATCGAGGGCGTACAACGACAACGTCACCGGCCGGCCGTCCTGACCCAGGTGGGCCCGGTCCAACGCGTGCGCCGACCAGGCCACGTGCCGGTCCCGAGCAGCCTGCTCCTCACCCGCCTCGGCCAACCGCCGCGCCGCGTACGCCCGGATGGGGTCGAGCATCCGGTAGGTGCTGCCGGCGGCACGCGGCTCGGCCAACACCATCGACTTGTCCACCAGGACCGAGAGCGGGTCCAGCGGATCGTCACCCAGCAGCCACTCCACCGTCGCCAGATCCACCGGGCCGGCGAAGACCGCCAGCCACCGCAGCAGGCGGGCGGCCCGGGGCCCCAGCGTCCGGTACGACCAGGTGACGGTGGCCTGCATGGTCAGGTGCCGCTCGGTGGCCGAGCGCTGCACCGCCCGGGTCGCCGGGGTGGGCGGCGACGCCCCGGCCGCCGCCGCGACCAGGTCCACGGTGTCCTGCTGGTTGCCGGACCAACCCCGCTCCACCGGCGGCGGATCCGGGTCCACCCGGCCGGCGTCCAGGGTGCCGAGGACATCGTCCAATCGCTCAGCGAGCTGGCCGACGGAGAGCACCCGCAGCCGGGCGGCGGCCAACTCGATGGCGAGCGGCAGGCCGTCCAGCCGCTGCACGACTCGGCGCAGGTCGGCGGACTCGGCCGGGTCGGGCTGCCGACCGCCGCGCGCCGCCGCCGTACGGTCCAGCAGCAGCGCCACCGCGTCGCTCTCCGCACCGTCCGCGCGTGGGTCGACCGAGAGCGGCGGAATTCGCCACACCACCTCGCCGGGCAGGCTGAACGACTCACGACTGGTGGCCAGCACCCGTACGCCGCTCCCGCCGGACAACAACCGCGCGATCACCTCCGCGCAGGCGGCCGGTTGGGTGTCGCAGGTGTCCAGTACGACCAGCATCCGGCGGTTGGCCGCGTACTCGACGAGGGTGTCCAGCATCGGCCGGCCGGGCTCGGGTCGCAGGCCGAGCACGGCGGCGATCGCGAACGCCACCAGCCCCGGGTCGGTCACCGAGGCGATGTCGACGAACCAGACCCCGTCCGGGTACGCCTCGACAACTCCGCTGGCCAACTCCACCGCGAGCCGGGTCTTGCCCGCGCCGCCCGCGCCCAGCACGGTGACCAGGCGGTGCTGTCGCACCAGCAGACCCAGCTCGATGCGCTCGGCCTGGCGGCCAACGAACGAGGTCACCTGGGTGGGCAGGTTGTGCGCCACCGCGTCGGCGGTGCGAGGCCGGGGGAACTGCCGCTCCAGGCCCGGGGCGACCAGTTGGAACAGTCGTTCCCGGTCGTCGAAGCCGCGCAGGCGGTGCAGGCCCAGGTCGAGCAGGGTCGCACCCGGCGGCAACGGCTCGGCCCGTCGTGCGGTGGACGCCGTGCAGAGCACCTGCCCGCCGTGCGCGGCGGCGGCCACCCGGGCGGCCCGGTGCACCTCCGGGCTGGCGTACTCGCCGTCGCGTGGCTCGGCATAGCCGGTGTGCAGGCCCATCCGCACCCGGGGCGCGGCTTCGGAGGTGGGCCAGTCGTGGCTGGACAATGCCCGCTGGGCGGTCAGGCACGCGGTCATCGCCGCGGTCGCTTCCTCGAAGGCCAGGAAGAACGAGTCGCCCTCGGTCAGCAGTTCCGCGCCACCTGTGCTGGCCAGCGTGCGGCGCAGCAGCCGTCGATGCTCGGCGAGCACCGGGCGGTAGTCCGGGCCGAGCAGCTGGGCCAGCCGCGTCGAGCCCTCAATATCGGTGAACACGAAGGTCACCCAACCGCTCGGGAGCTGGATCCGTGGCGACATGCGAGGAACCTCCGCCCGTGACGTCGGGTTCATGCTGCCTGAGTCCGAACGATCACGCATCGTGAGAACGGCCGGGCAGGTGCCGCCTCAACGTGCCACTCGGACCCGCTCCCGGCAAGGCTGGACCACCAGGCGGCGGCGAATTGGCCCGATCAGCAGCCGCAGGCACCGCCGCAGCAGCCACCGGCGGCGGGTGCCGGAGCACCACCGGCGGCACCACCCCGGCCGGTGACCGCGACCGCGGAAAGAAGCTTGACCGTGTCGGCGTGTCCCTGTGGGCAGCTGGCCGGCTCACCGGCCGCCGCCATCGAACGGTTGACCTCGAAGGTGTCGCCGCAGGCGCGGCAGCGGAACTCGTACCGGGGCATGCCACCCAGGGTACGTGGATCTGACGGTTGGCGGAGCATGGGTGATACTCGACGAGTGGTGGACGGCGAGGACGACACGCGAGTGCAACCGTTACGACCGGCCGCGCCGCTGGACGGGCCGCTCGAAGGCTCGGGGGCCGCGCCCGATCCGGTACGCAAGGTGCCCCGCCCCCGCCGCCCCTGGCTGAGTGGGCGTTCCGCGGACGCACCGAGCACGCCGGCGGTCACCGCGTCGACCACGCCACCGGTCACCGCGTCGACTCCGCCGGCGGCCGAGCCCACCGCGACCGACACCGCCGGGTCCGACGTGGACGCGAACGCCACCGGCACGAAGGTCCCGGCCGAGCCCGCCTCGACCGCTGGCCCGACGACCGCCCCCCAAACCGAGGCACCCAAGGCCGAGGATCTGAAGGCCGAAGCCGCCAAGGCCGACGCCACGAAGGCCGATGCCGCCAAGGTCGAGGACCCGAAGGCGGAGGGCAGCGTCAGTGGCCCGGCCGCGCCGAAGACGGCCGGCGCGTCGAGCGTCGACACGCCGGCTGACGAAGCGAAGACCGGTGCCGCGGATCCGGCGAAGACCACTGTGGATGAGCTACCGGCCGTGCCGGCGTCCGACCCGGCCCGCCGGCGGCGGGTGCAGTTCGCGCACGCGGTACGGCTGCCGCCGCGCCGGGCAGCCGCAGCCGCGGCCCGGGCGACCCGGGCCTGGGCTCGCCGGCCGAGTGGTCGGCTGACCCTGCCCGGCGTCTTCCTGCTGGCGCTGGTCGCCGCGACCGCCGCGGCGGGAGCGCTGCTCGTCCCGGCCGCGATCCGCGCACCGCGCCCGGTCGCGGTCGACGCCTCGGCCACACCGACCGGGGTCGCACCGTCGGCGGCGCCGTCCGGCCTGCCCACCGGGCCGCTGCCCACCCTCCCACTGCCCAGCGGCGGGTTGCCCGGCAACGGGCTACCGACCGGGTCGGTGATCGGTGGCCGACCGTCGGACGCCCTGGCCGGCTGGGCGCAGCAGGTCGGTGCCAAGGTCGGCATCCCCGCGGTCGCCATGCAGGCGTACGGCTACGCCGAGCTGGTGCTCGCCCAGAACAACCGCAGCTGCGCGCTGAGCTGGACCACGCTGGCCGCGATCGGTCACGTCGAATCGGGACACGGCTCGGCCAACGGCGCGCGGTTGGGGCAGGACGGCAAGGCACTGCCCAACATCATCGGGCTGCCGCTGGACGGCAAGGAGGGTCGGATGCGGATCATCGACACCGACCGTGGGGAGCTGGACGGGGACGGGGTCCTCGACCGTGCGATCGGGCCGATGCAGTTCATCCCGACCACCTGGAAGGAGATCGGCGCGGACGCCGACAACGACGGCCGCAAGGACCCGCACGACCTGGACGACGCCGCCCTGGCAGCGGGAAACTACCTCTGCAAGGGTGGCCGGAATTTGAGCATTCCGGGCGACTGGTGGAACGCGATCCTCTCCTACAACGACGTACGGCGGTACGCCCAGGACGTCTACGACACCGCTAACCGGTACGGACGGGCCAGTCGGTTGTGAAGTGATCGTCTCGATACGTTGGAGAACTGGACACTTCCCCCGGGCCTCTGTTAGCGGCAAGCTAGACGGGTGATGGTGCGCGAGTGGGACCCCAGGACCGCGTCGTCCGCCGAGATCGCGTCGCTGCTGGCCACGCTGAACGCGGTCCTGGCGGCCGATCTGCCGCAGGACCCGCCCTGGCGGGAGACTTCGCTGCGGGAATACCTTGCCGAGGTGATGCCCGGCGAGCGGCGGATTTCCTGGATCGCCCAGGCCGAGCCGACCACCACGGGCGGCACGGGCGCGGTGGTCGGCCAGGTGCACGTACTCCTTCTGGGTGACATCGGGGTGCTCGAGGTGCTGGTGCACCCGTCCGCGCGGCGCACCGGTCTCGGCCGTGACCTGGTGCTGCGTGCCGCGCGCCGGGTCTACCAGGAGGGCTTCCGGTCAATCGGGGTCGAGGTCGTCGGCGACACGCCCGCGGTCGGTTTCTACGAGTCCCTCGGCTTCAACCGGGAGTACGTGGAGACGCGCAGCGTGCTCGACCTGAGCGCGGTCGACTGGGCCGAGCTGGCCGAGATGGCCACCGGCATCGGGGCGGGCTACCAGCTGGAGTTCTTCCCGGGCGGGCCGCCGGACGACCTGATCGAGGCGTACGCGCGGGCCAAGGCCGAGGTGCGCGACGTCGACGACGGTGAGCTGCGACCCAGCTCCTACGACCCGGAGCGGCTGCGCGACAGCCTCGACACGCTGCACCGGCGGGGCATGAAGCCGTACATCGTGCTCGCCCGGCACGAGCAGAGCGGCGAGGTGGCCGGCCTGACCGAGGTGGTGGTGCCGGCGCAGCACCCGACCCGCGCCGACCAGTACGACACGATCGTCGCGCAGGATCACCGGGGTTACGGCATCGATCGGGCGATCAAGGCCCGGATGCTGCTGGAGCTGCGCTCCGCCGAGCCGGAGCTGATCGAGGTGCAGACCTGGAACGCGCAGGCCAACGAGGCGATGCTCAAGGTCAACGCGGAGCTGGGCTACCGCCCCGACCGGGACTGGTGCGAATACAGCGTCGACGTCGCTGAGCTGGTGCACCGCCTCGATCCGCCGCGCTGAGGAATTCACGAAACTGTCCATTAGGGGATGGACGGTGGACAGCCGCGCACCTTAACGTGCGTTGACCCCCATCCACCCATCGTGGAGGCCCTATGCGCCCGCGCCGCTCAATCGCCGCGCTCGCGACCGCCACCGCCGCCGTGACCGTCACGGCGCTCGGCGTCGCACCCACCGCGGCCAGCGCCGCGCCCACCGACCTGTTCATCTCGGAGTACGTCGAGGGTTCGTCGAACAACAAGGCGATCGAGCTGTTCAACGGCACGGGCGCCGCCGTCGACCTGACGGCCGGCGGCTACCAGTTGCAGCTCTACTTCAACGGCTCCACCACGGCCACCACGATCGCCCTGACCGGCAGCGTGGCGGCCGGTGACGCGTTCGTGTTCGCCAGCGCGTCGGCCGGGGCCGCCATCCTCGCCCAGGCCGACCAGACCACCGGTGCGAGCCTCTTCAACGGTGACGACGCGATAGTGCTGCGCCGGGGCACCACCGTGCTCGACTCGATCGGCCAGGTGGGCCTCGATCCGGGCACCGAGTGGGGCGCCGGCGTCACCAGCACCGCGGACAACACAGTGCGCCGGTTGCCGAGCGTGACCGCTGGCGACACCGACCCGTCGGACGCGTTCGACCCGGCCACCCAGTGGGCCGGCTTCCCCGTCGACACGTTCGACGGGCTGGGCGCGCACACCGTGGACGGCGGTGGCCCGGTCGACGTGCCGGCCACGCTGACCTGTGGTGGGCCGCTGGTCACCGCCGCCGGCACGGCCGCGAGCCGCGAGGTGACCGCCGCCGACCCCGACGACACGATCGTCGACCTGGCGGTGACCGCGATCAGCCCGAGCCCGACCTCCGGCTCGATCACCCGCACCACGTTCACTCCGGCGGACGGGGTGGGCGGCACCGCCCGCGCCACGGTCGGCGTGAGCGCCGACCTGGCCGCCGGGGCGTACACCGTCACCCTCACCGCGACCGACGCGGACGGTGGCAACGCCAGCTGCGCGCTGGCCGTGCAGGTGACCCGGGAGTTGACCGTCGGCGAGGTGCAGGGTCCGACCACCGACGCCGAGTCCGGTCCGACCGACCGGTCACCGCTCGCACCGGCGAGCGGCAACGGCACGAGCAGCACGCTGTACGACGTACGCGGCGTGATCACCCAGCTGACCCTGGCCCGCACCTCGGCCGGGGCGGCGCAGCACGGGTTCTTCCTGCAGAGCCGCGTCGGTGACACCGACGGCGACCCGACCAGCTCCGACGGCATCTTCGTCTTCATGGGCACGTTCACCTCGCTGATCGGCGGTTACGTGCCGACGGTCGGCGACGAGGTCGTACTGCGGGCCCGGGTGTCGGAGTACTACAACTTCACCCAGCTCTCCGGCGCGTCGCTGGTCCGTCGGATCGGCGGCGGCCTGGCCGTGGACACCGCGGTCGCGGTGACCGACGCGGTGCCGCCGGCCGTGCTGACCGACGCGCAGCGCTTCTGGGAGCGGCACGAGGGCTCCCGCATGCGGGTACGCGCGGGCAGCGGCGCGGTGAGCGGCCGGGACGTCTTCTCCTCCACCGCCGACGCCGAGCTGTGGGTGGTCGACCGCGACGACCCGCTGCTGGACCGCGTCGACCCGTACTCGCGGCGGGTCTTCCGGGATTCACACCCGCTGGACAACGACCCGACCCGCCGCTTCGACGACGGCAACGGCCAGCGGACGCTGCTCGGCAGCATGGGCGTGAAGGCCACCGCCGGGGACAGCGCCGCGCTGCTCCCGCCGGCGCACACCTTCGACACGCTGCGGGCGGACGCGGTGGGCGGGGTCTACTACTCGTTCGAGAAGTACGGCGTCCAGGTCGAGCGGGCGGAGTTCGCTGCCGGGGCCGACCCGTCGAAGAACAGCCCGCCCAAGCCGGCCGACCGGTCGCAGGAGGTGGCCGTGGCCACCTACAACGTGGAGAACCTGTACGACTACCGCGACGACCCGTTCGACGGCTGCGACTTCGCCGGCAACGCCGGCTGCGTCGGCGTCGACCCGCCGTTCGACTACGTTCCGGGCAGCGAGGTGGAATACCGCGAGCAGTTGGCGGCGCTCGCCGACCAGATCGTGAAGGACCTGCACGCACCGGACCTGATCCTGGTGCAGGAGGCCGAGGACCAGGACATCTGCACGGTCTCCGGGGCGGCGCTGAGCTGCGGCGACACCAACAACGCCGATGGCGCTCCGGACAGCATTCAGGAGCTGGCGCTCACCGTGGCGGCGGCCGGCGGGCCCGCGTACGCCGCCGCCTATGACCGGACCGGCGCGGACGCCCGCGGTATCACCGCCGCCTTCCTGTACCGCACGGACCGGGTGTCGCTGGCGGCCGCGACGGCGAATGACCCCCTGCTGGGCTCGGCACCGACCGTTCAGTACCGGGCTGCGGGGCTGCCGGCCAACGCGGACGTGCAGAACCCGAAGGCCCTCAACGCGGTGTTGCCGGCGGATGTGGACACCTCGACCGGTCGGGACGGAAACAACGTCTTCACCCGTGCTCCGCAGTTGGGCAAGTTCAGCGTGGCCGCGGCACCCGACTCGACCGAGCGGTTCACCCTGTACGCGCTGAGCAACCACTACTCCTCCGGCCCGGACAGCCGGGTCGGGCAGCGGCGGGAGCAGGCGCGCTACGGCGCGGCGATCGTCACGGCGATCGAGGCGGCCGACCAGGCCGCCCGGGTCGTCTACGGCGGGGACCTCAATGTCTTCCCCCGCCCGGACGATCCCATCGCCACCGGCGAGCAGCCCACGCCGTCGGATCAGCTCGCCCCGCTCTACGAGGCGGGCCTGCGCAACCTGTGGGACAACCTCGTCGCGGACGCGCCGGCCTCCGCCTACTCGTACAGCTTCGAGGGGCAGGCGCAGACTCTCGACCACCTCTTCGTCAACGAGGCGTTCTACGGCGACCTGGTGCAGGTGCGGGCGGCGCACATCAACGCCGACTGGCCGGCGGAGTTCGCCGGTGACGGGTCACGGGGTTCCAGTGACCACGACCCGCAGGTGGCCCGGTTCCGGTCCCGTGCGTCGTTGACCGTTACCGACGTGAAGGTGGCCGAGGGCAACCAGGGCACCCAGCAGCTCACCTTCAGCGCCACCGTGTCCCGGCCGCTGTCCCAGTCGGTGCTGCTCTGCGCCGCCACCGTCGGGCTCACGGCACAGGCGGGCTCGGACTTCGACCCGTACGCCGGCTGCAAGGTGTTGGCCGCCGGGCAGACGTCGGTGGCGTTCCCGGTGACGGTGCGCGGTGACCGCAAGCGGGAGGCGGACGAGAAGTTGACGCTGTTGGTGGCCGGCGTGCCCGGCCTGCGGCTGGCCGACCCACTTGCGACCGGAACGATCAACAACGACGACTGATCGTGGCAGGTGGTCGACGACGGCCCGCCGCCCCCAGTGGGGTTCGGCGGGCCGTCGTCCATCCTGCGTCAGCGGTACCGCCAGAGCTGTGGCGGCGGCGGATCGCCGCGGTGCCTGGCTACCCGCACCTCCCATTGGCTGCGCCGACGCATCGCGTCCCGGACCTCCCGATTGCGGTAGAACGTCTCGGGCGGGCGAGCCAGCCCGTAGATGTCCGCCCACCACTCCCCCGGCTCCGGGTCAAGGATGGTGTCCAGGTGCGACGGGTAGCGGCGCCCCGCACCGTCGCGCGTGTCTTCCCAGTCCCGCATCGGCCTCAGCACCCGGCCGAACTCGTCGACGACGGCCAGCCGACATCCGACGGCCCCGACGATCCGGCGGAGCAGCTCAATGCTCGGAACAGTCCGACCGGCCTCGATTCGGCCAATGGTCGCATGGTGCACCCTCGCCCATTGGGCCAGCTCACGTTGGCTCAGGTCGGCGTGACGACGGATCGCGCGGACGATGCCAACGACCGGCCATGGGGTGTCGGAGGGCTCGCTGAGTATGACTTTCCGCTGCGCGATGCTGGGGCTCGGACCGTCGCGGATCCAGCTGTCGGCGCTGGGTGCATCCGGGGGTGTCGGTGAGTCGTCCATGCCGCCACCGTCCCGGCTCGCTCCGTTGCTCGCAGCCCCGTTTCCCGGGCCTGTGGACAACGGCGGGACCTGTGGACAACCGGACGCCCGTCACCGCAGGGAAGGTGGCTCCCGCACGGCCGGCGAAACCGTGGGTATCGAGCAGCACGTCATCACCGCAAAGGGGAGCAGGAACCCAACCCCCGACCCTTTGCCTTTGCCTTTGCCTTTGCCTTTGCCTTTGCTCTGCACCCCGATATGCACCGGTCACGGTCCGTAGCCGTCGCGTCCGCGGGTGCAGAGCAAAGGCAGGCGTGGAGGCGTCGGGGCCAGGGATCCGCGAGACGACCGCCGAGGGGCCAGGAATCCGCCAGACGAGACGGCGTCGAGGCCAGGAATGCGCCAGACGAGACCCGGAGTCAAGCCGTCAAGGCCACGTCCGGTGCCGCTTCACCGCGCGCGCCACCAGCGGCGCGCGGCAGCCGATGGTCGCAGGCGGGCCGCTCAGTAGCGCTGGCGGAGCAGGCCGGCGGCCTCGACGGCCCAGTAGGTGAGGATGACCTGCGCGCCGGCTCGCTTGATCGAGGTGAGCGTCTCCAGCATCACCCGCTCCCGGTCGATCCAGCCGTTCGCGGCGGCCGCCTCGACCATCGCGTACTCACCGGAAACCTGGTAGGCGGCGACCGGGACGTCCACCGCGGCCCGGACCGCCGACACCACGTCGAGGTAGGGCAGCGCCGGCTTGACCATCACCAGGTCGGCGCCCTCGGCGACGTCCAACGCGACCTCGCGCAGCGACTCCCGCAGATTGGCCGGATCCTGCTGGTAGGTGCGCCGGTCGCCCTCCAGCGCCGACTCCACCGCCTCGCGGAACGGGCCGTAGAAGGCGGAGGCGTACTTGACGGCGTACGCCAGCACGGAAACGTCCTGGTACCCGGCGGCGTCGAGCGCCCGGCGTACCACGCCGACCTGGCCGTCCATCATTCCGGACGGCCCGACCATGCCGACCCCGGCAGCGGCCTGGGCCACCGCCATCTCGGCGTACGCGGCCAGGGTGGAGTCGTTGTCGACCTCGCCGTCGGGGGTGAGCAACCCACAGTGCCCGTGCGAGGTGAACTCGTCGAGGCACAGGTCGCTCATCACCACCGTGGCGTCGCCCACCTCGGCCACCACGTCGCGGATGGCGACGTTGAGGATGCCGTTCGGGTCGATGCCGCCGGAGCCGGTCGGGTCCCGCTGCTCCGGCACGCCGAAGAGCATGATCCCGCCGACACCGGCCTGGACCGCCTCGACCGCCGCCTTGCGCAGCGAGTCCCGGGAGTGCTGGAGCACCCCCGGGAGCGACGAAATGGCCCGGGGCTCGGTGAGCCCTTCCTTGACGAACATCGGCACGACCAGCTCGGCCGGGTCGACCCGGGTCTCGGACACCAACCGGCGGACCGCCGGGGTGCGGCGCAGCCGGCGGGGCCGGATCTCGGGGTACGACATGGAAGGGCCTCCTCGAACGACTACCGGAAGCGCAGGGCGGTCGGCCCCTGCACCTTCGAGCCACGGCGCTGCTTGGCCGGCATGGCGGCCAGCTTCTCGCGCAGCTCGACGGCGTAGGCGGCGAGCGCCTCCACCAGGTCGGGCACCGAGGCGTGCGGCGGCTGCACGTCGACCCGCAGGCCGAACTCCGTCGCGGTCTCCGCCGTCTTGGGCCCAATAACGGCAACAACGGTCCGGGCGTGCGGCTTCCCGGCGATGCCGACCAGGTTGCGCACGGTGGAGGACGAGGTGAAGAGCACCGCGTCGAAGCCGCCCGACTTGATCGCGTCGCGGATCTCGGCGGGCGGCGGCGCGGCCCGCACCGTCCGGTACGCGGTCACGTCGTCGACCTCCCAGCCGCGCTCGGTGAGCCCGGCGGCGAGCGTCTCGGTGGCGATGTCGGCGCGCGGCAGCAGCACCCGGCCTACCGGGTCGAGGATCTCGTCGTGCGGCGAGAACTCGGCCAGCAGACCCTCGGAGGACTGCTCCCCGGCGGGGATCAGCTCCGGCTGGATGCCGAACGCGCGGACCGCGTCCGCCGTGGCCTCACCGATGCAGGCGATCTTGACGCCGCCGAAATGCCGGGCGTCGAGGCCGTGCTCGGCGAACTTCTCCCAGACCGCGCGGACCGCGTTCACCGACGTGAAGATCACCCAGGCGTACCGACCGTCGACCAGGCCCTTGACCGCCCGCTCCATCTGCGCCGGGGTGCGCGGCGGCTCGACCGCGATGGTCGGCACCTCGCACGGGATCGCCCCGTACGCGCGCAGCCGGGCGCTCATTGCGCCGGCTTGCTCCTTGGTCCGGGGTACGAGCACCTTCCAGCCGTACAGCGGGCGGTTCTCCCACCAGCTCAGCTTGTCGCGCTGCCCCACGCCGACACCGACGGTGAGCACCACCCGGCCGGTGAAGCCGAGCGCGGCGGCCACGAAGCTGTCCACGGTCGACGTGGTCGTGTACTGGGTCTCGCCGGTGCCGTCGCCGGTCACCCCGACACCGGTGGTGCCGTCGACCCCGGCGGCGAGCAGCCCGTCCCGGACGGCGGCGAGATCACCGGCGTCCACGGCGAGCGCGAGCGAACCCCGGCCGACCGCCGTGGCCAGCGCCTCGAAGTCCAGTGCGCTGACGTCCTCGACGTCGGCGGCCGTACGCACACCCGGCAGCGGAACCCCGGCGTAGGTGGCCACACCCTCGGCCTGGCCGACGCCGGGCACCACCTCGAAGTGGGCGGCGGTGCGGGCCACCGCCTGCACCTCCTTGACCACCGAGTCGTGCCCGAACGGGTCGCCGGCGACCAGGTGCACCGCGTTCAGCCCGGAGCGGGCCGCGGAGATCAGCACCTTCGCCACGTCCCCCGGCGCGCCCTCGGCCGGGGTGAACTCGGCATCGTCCCTGGCCTCGGCGCGAACGACGGTGAGCAACGACTCCGGGACTCCCCGGTCGTAGATCACCTGGTCGGCGTCGACCAGGGCGTCGTGGGCCCGACGGGTCAGCAGGCCCGGGTCACCGGGGCCAGCCCCGACGAACGCGATACGGCCGACGGGCTTACGGGTGCGGGTCATTCTGTGCTCCCAAATTGCTGGGTCCCCGGGCCGGTGTGTCCTTCGTGGCCGAGGATCGAGTCGGCGCCGAGGTCGAGGAGTTCGGCGGCGAGTGCCTTACCGATCTCCGCCGCGTCGGCGGGCGTTCCGGTGCGGGACAGCCGGAGGTCACGCGTGCCGTCCGGGCTGATCACCGCCCCGCGCAGGTAGATCTCATCGCCGGTCTCGCCTTCGGCGAGTTCGGCATAGGCGGCGACGGGTGCGCTGCACCCGGCCTCCAGGGTTGCCAGAAACGCGCGTTCCGCGGTGACCGCGGCACGCGACGGTGCGTGGTCGAGCACCGCGAGCAGCTCGACCAGGTCCTGGTCGTCGACCCGGCACTCCACGGCCAGCGCACCCTGAGCGGGCGCGGGCAGCATCAGCATCGGGTCCAACGACTCGGTGATCACGTCGAGCCGGCCGAGTCGGGCCAGACCGGCCCGGGCCAGGACGACGGCGTCGAGGTCGGCCTCGGGGCCGAGCACCCGCCCCAGGCGGGTGTCGACGTTGCCGCGGATCGGGGTGACCTCCAGTTGCAGGCCGAGGGCGTGCAACTGGGCGATCCGGCGCAACGCGCCGGTGCCCACGGTGGCTCCGGGCGGCAGTTCGGCGAGCGTCCGGCCGTGGCGGGCCACCAACGCGTCGCGCGGGTCCTGCCGGGCCGGCACCGCCGCGATGTGCAGCCCACCGGCGGCGGCCGTGGGCAGATCCTTGTACGAGTGCACCGCGAAGTCGATCGTCCTGGCGGTCAGCGCGTCGCGCAGTGCGGAGACGAACACCCCGACGCCCAGCCGGTGCACCGGCGCGTTGGAGCGGTCGCCCGCGGTGACCACCTCGACCAGCTCGACCGGGCGGCCGGTGGCGGCAGTCACCGCCTCGGCGACCTGGCCGGACTGGGCCATCGCCAGGGCGCTGCCCCGGGTGCCGAGGCGCAGGGGGGCGGTCATCGCGCACCTCCGGTGGGTGGGGTCGGTTCGGCGGCGTCGGCTCCGGACACCGGGTCGGTGCCGGGGAGTGCCATGCCGAGGTCAGGGGTCAACACGTCCGGGACGGTGTCCACCGGCGAGGTCTGCGGCACCTCGAGGTCGAACAGCTCGCGCAGCAGTGCCGCGTACTGGTCGCCGCCGGGCTCCGCGGCCAGCTGGCGGACCTTGACGGTGGGCTGGTGCAGCAGCCGCTGCACGACCCGGTGCACCGTGCGGGCCACCTCGGCCCGCAGGTCGTCGCCGAGGTCGGGGCGACGCTGGGCCAGTCGGCGCAGCTCGGCGGTGACCACGTCGTCGGCCCGGCCGCGCAGCGCGGCCACGGTTGGTGCCACGTCGGCGCCGCGTAGCCAGGTGAGGAAGCTCTCCACCTCGCTGAGCACGATGCGTTCGACGGCTGCGGCGTCGGCAGCCGCCGGGCCGTCGGCGAGCAGCGTCGCCATCCGGTCGATGTCGATCACCTCGACGCCGGGGAGTTCGGCGACTCCCTCCTCGACGTCGCGCGGAACGGCCAGGTCGAGCAGGACCAGCGGACCCCGGGTCGGGTCGCGTTCGGCCAGCGCCGTGGTGACCACCGCCCGGGTGAGGACCGGTTCGGTGGACGCGGTGGCGGCCACTACGATGTCCACTGTGGAGAGGGTGTCGGCCAGCTCGGTCATCGGCGCGGCACTCGCCCCGTACGACTCGGCGAGCCGGACGGCCCGGTCGGCGCCCCGGTTGCTGACGGTGAGCGGCCCGGCGCCCAGCCGGGACAGCGTGGCCACCCCGAGCGAACCCATCGCGCCGGCGCCGACCACCAGGGCCGGGTGGCCGACGAGGTCGCCGTCGAGGTGCCCGGCGGCCAGCTCCAGCGCGGCGGTGACGACGCTCTGGCCGGCCCGGTCGATGCCGGTCTCGGCGTGGGCCCGCTTGCCGACCCGCAACGCCTGCTGCATCAGCTCGTGCAGCAGCCGGCCGGCCGAGTCGGCGCCGGTGGCCCAGTGGTACGCGTCGCGCAGCTGGCCGAGGATCTGCGCCTCGCCCACCACCATCGAGTCCAGCCCGGTGGCGACCCGGAAGACGTGGTCCACGGCCGCGGTGTCGTAGTGCACGTACAGGTGGCTGGCGAGCGCCGTCGGCGAGCTGCCGGCCTGCTCGGCCAGCACGGCGCAGACGTCACCGAGCCCACCGTGGAAACCGGACACGGCGGCGTAGACCTCCACGCGGTTGCAGGTGGAGACGATCACCGCCTCGGCGACGTACGGCTGGGCGACCAGGCGGTCCAGGGTGCGGGTCAGGTCGGCGGGGGGCACGGCCAGCTGCTCCAGCGTGGCGACCGGGGCGGTCCGGTAGGACGCGCCGACGACGAGCAGTTTCACGTGCCGATCGCCTCCTGGGTGTCGGTGGCCGCGAACCCGCCGGGCAGGGCGGTGAGAGCGGACCCGCCGGTGGCGGGCAGCGCGGTCAGCGACGCCTTGCGGTGCTCGTGGAAGGACAGAATCTGCAGCTCGATGGCGAGGTCGACCTTGCGCACGTCGACCCCCTCCGGAACCGAGAGTACGCACGGCGCAAAGTTGAGGATGCTCGTCACGCCGACGGCGACCAGTTGGTCGGCGACCTGCTGGGCGGCGGCGGCCGGGGTGGCGATCACGCCGATCGCGAGGGATTCCTCCGCGGCGACCGTCGGCAGGTCGTCGACATGCCGGACTACCAGGCCGTTGATCTCCTCACCGACCCGGGAGGGGTCGGCGTCGAGCAGCGCGGCGATCCGGAAGCCCCGGCTGGCGAAGCCGTCGTAGCCGGCCAGAGCGTGACCGAGATTACCCACGCCGACCAGGGCGACCGCCCGGCGTTGGGTGAGCCCGAGCACATACTCGATCTGCTCGATCAGCAGCGCGACGTCGTAGCCGACGCCCCGGGTGCCGTACGAGCCGAGGTGGGAGAGGTCCTTGCGGAGCTTGGCGGAGTTGACCCCGGCGGCGGCGGAGAGCCCTTCGCTGGAGACCGTCTCGTGCCCGGTGTCGGCGAGGTTGTGCAGCGCGCGCAGGTACTCCGGAAGCCGAGCGACGGTCGCCTCGGGCAGATCCGGGAGCGCCGGTACGGCACCGGCGCGGCCGGGCGCGCCTGGGTGACGGTGCTGACTCATGAGACTCCGTGCGGTGCGATCCTCGGCCAACTCCGCTGGTCGGCCGTTTCTGGACTCCCGCTGGCGACCGAGGTTGCCGGCTGTGCTAGCAGGGCGCGTCGGAGTCACAGCGTAGGCGCTTGTGAAGACGTGCACAAATCGCGATCTTGCCGCTGCGTGGCGCGACCCCACCAGCACCTCCATTCCACAAGATCGATTAAACGGCCTGGTCCGCTCGCCGCCCGGGCGATTATTGCTCAATCCCGACTTCTCTGACCAATCCCGCGCCGACCCTGCCCCGGGTCGTCCCGGCGGTGGTAGGGGCAGCACTACGGAGGAGAGGCGGGGTTTCGGGATGGGGACACCGAGCCCAGCTGCCTAGCCTTTGAGCATGACCGCCGTTGCCGCCACCAGCGACCGACCGACGCTGGCACCGAGCATCCCCCGCCAGCTCTTCGTCGACTCCGGGTACGTGCTGCTCGGCCTGCCCCTCGCGGTGGCCAGCTTCGTCGTCCTCATCGTCGGCCTCGCGGTCGGCATCGGCCTGGTGGTCACGGTGATCGGCCTGCCGATCCTCAGCGGCACCCTGTACGCAGCCCGTGGGCTGGCCGACGTCGAGCGGCTGCGGCTGCCCGCGGTGCTGCACCAACCCCGGATCCGGCCGCACTACCGGCTGCCCGAGGCGGGCGCGAACGCCTGGCGGCGGATCTTCGTACCGATGCGGGACGCCCAGTCCTGGCTCGACCTGGCGCACGGCATCCTGCGGCTGATCGCGGCGGTGGGCACCTTCGTGGTGACGGTGGCCTGGTGGGCCGCGGCGATCACCGGCTCGCTCTACTGGGCGTACGACTGGGCCCTGCCCCGGGCCGACGGCGAGGGTGACCAGGACCTGGCGCAGCTGCTCGGCCTGGGCGACTCGACCACCGCCCGGATCGGCCTGTACACCGCGCTCGGGGTGTTCTTCCTGATCACCCTGCCGATCGTGGTGCGGGGCTGCGCACTGCTCCAGGCCAGCTTCGCCAAGGCCATGCTGACCGGGGTGGCCGAGATGCGCGACCGGATCACCGTGCTGGAGGAGCAGAAGCGGGCCGCCGTGTCCGCCGAGGCCTCCGCGCTACGCCGGCTGGAACGTGACATCCACGACGGCCCCCAACAGCGCCTGGTCCGGCTGGCGATGGACCTCAGCCGGGCCCGGATGCAGCTCGCCTCGGATCCGGAGGCGGCCGGCCGCACCATCGACGAGGCGGTCACCCAGACCCGGGACACGCTGGCCGAGCTGCGGGCGCTGTCCCGGGGCATCGCGCCGCCGATCCTGGTCGACCGGGGCCTGCCCAGCGCCCTGGCCGCGCTCGCCGGCCGCGGGCTGATCCCGATCGAGCTCCAGGTGGACCCGCAGCTCGGCACCCCGGCCGGGCGGCTCGACCCGGCGGTGGAGAACACCGCGTACTTCGTGGTGTCCGAGGCGCTGACCAACGTCGCCAAGCACAGCCGGGCCACCGAGGCCACCGTGGCCGTGGCCCGGCAGGGCACCCACCTTCAGGTCTGGGTCGGCGACGACGGGCAGGGCGGCGCGCACCTGGCGAAGGGGCACGGGTTGGCCGGCATCGCCGACCGGGTCCGGGCCGCCGGTGGCGAACTGATGGTGGTCAGCCCGACCGGCGGCCCCACCGAGATCCGCGCCGAGCTTCCCCTGTGAGCGCGAGGAGTGAGCCGGGTTTGCGAGCCCCGCAGTCGCGAACGAAGAAGATGCTGTGAGCGGTCCGGCGCCGCTCCGAGCCCGGGTGACGGGCCGGACGTGGTAGACAACACAGCCATGCGCATCGTGATCGCCGACGACGCCGTCCTGCTCCGGGAGGGGCTGGTCCGGCTACTGACTGAGAGCGGGCACCAGGTGGTGGCGGCCGTCGGGGACGGTGACGCCCTGGTCGAGGCGGTGGTCGAGCACCGGCCCGACGTGTCGATCGTCGACGTCCGGATGCCGCCGTCGCACACCGACGAGGGGCTGCGGGCTGCGGTGGAGGCCCGCCGGCTGGTGCCGCGTACGCCGATCCTGGTGCTCTCCCAGTACGTCGAGGTCTCGTACGCCGATGATCTGCTCGCCACCACCGGCGGCGCCGGCGGCGGGATCGGCTACCTGCTCAAGGACCGGGTTGCCGCGATTGACGAGTTCCTGGACGCGCTGCGCCGGGTGGCGGGCGGCGGCACGGTGCTCGACCCGGAGGTGGTCGGTCAGCTCTTCGCCCGGCGTCGCCGGGACGACCCGCTGCGCGAGCTGACCCCCCGCGAGCGCGAGGTGCTCGCCCTGATGGCCGAGGGGCGTTCGAACACCGCCATCGCGCGAGCCCTGGTGGTCAGCGACGGCGCGGTGGAGAAGCACGTGCGCAACATCTTCACCAAGCTCACCCTGCCGCCGGACACCGAACAGCACCGGCGGGTGCTGGCCGTCCTCACCTACCTGCGGAACTGATCTCCCGGGCCAGGGCCACCGCGTCGGTGAGGGTGTCGGCCACCGGGTGACCGGAGGCGCGCAGCCGGGCCGGGTCGGTGAACCCGCCGGTGTAGAGCACGGCACGGCCGCCCACCGCGAGCGCCGCGTCCGCGTCGTCGATGGAGTCGCCGATCAGCACCACCGAGGCGCCGTCCACGCCCAGTTCGGCCAGGTGCAGCTGGAGCGGTTCGGCCTTGCGGCCGCCGCCGACCGTGGCCCGCAGCCCGTCGACCCGGGCGAAGTGGCCGGTCAGCCCGTAGGTGTGCACGGTCGGGACCAGCTCCTCGTGGAACCACATGGAGAGCAGACTCTGGCTGCCCGGCCAGGCGGCCATCGCGGCACGCGCGTCCGCGGCCAGCTCACAGGTGGTCAACCCAATGCGGTAGGCGTCGTGAAAGATCTTGTCCAGTCGACCGAACTCGTCGTCGTCGACGGCCTGCCCGAGCACCTCGGCGTAGTACTCGGCGATCGGCCTGCGGAACCGCACCCGATGCTCGTCCGGGGTGACCGTGGGCCCGCCCAGGCTGGCGAACACGACGTTGGTGGCGGACACCACCAGGCTCAGGTCGTTGAGCAGGGTGCCGTTCCAGTCCCAGACGAGGTGCGGGGGTGCAGGGGTCATCAGAGCACCATAGGCACTCCTCAGAGCTGCGGCGTGGTCAGGTCCCGCAGCAGCCGGTCCTCCTCGACCCGCCAGTAGCCGTGCTCCTTGCCGTCGAGCATCACCACCGGCAGCCGGTCCCCGTACTCCCGCTCCAACCCCTCGTCGCCGGTGACGTCCCACTCGACCCACTTGTCGCCGGTGACCGCCACCACCCGGTCGAGCGCCGCCTTGGCGTCGTCGCACAGGTGGCAGCCGGGTCGGGTGATCAGGGCGAGTCGGGCGTCACTGGCCATCGGTTACCTCCGTGCGGTCGGTCGGCGTCGCCGACCGGAGTTGGGCCTTGCGTACCTTGCCGATCGCCGAGTGCGGCAGGGCGTCGACGAACTCGACGGCGGTCGGGCACTTGAACCGGGCCAGGTTCCGTGCGCAGTGGGCGAGCAACTCCTCGCCGGTCACCGGTCTGCCCCGCACCGGCACCACGTACGCCCGCACAGTCTCGCCGGTCCGCGGGTGCGGCACACCCAGTACGGCCGACTCGACCACCCCGGGGTGCCCGGCGAGCACCAGCTCGACCTCGTGCGGATAGACGTTGAATCCGTTGACCAGGATCAACTCGCCGAGCCGGTCGACCAGGAAGAGGTCGCCGTCCTCGTCGGCGTACGCGATGTCACCGGTGCCCCACCAACCTTCGGCGTCCGGGCCGCCCCGACCGTCGGGCCAGTAGCCGGTGAAGAGGTTGGGGCCGGACACCACGATCTGCCCCGGGTCGGTGCCCGGCGCCACGTCGGAGATGTCCAGCTCATCCGGGTCGTCGTCGAGGACGGCCAGCCCGTCGCGCCACAGGTCCACCCCGTCGGCGCCGACCAGGCGTAGCCGCACCCCGGGCAGCGGTCGGCCGATCGAACCCGGCTTGGCCACGCCGCCGACCACGGTGGAGGTGAGCACCGGCGCGGTCTCGGTGAGGCCGTACCCGATGTGCACCTGATGCCCGGTGGCCTCGGTGAAGCGCGCCGCGACCGCGGGTTCGAGCGGCGCCGCGCCGCAGACCGCCACCCGCACCGACGCGGTCGCCGCCCGGGCGGTGGCCGCGCCGGCCCAGGTCAGGAACATCGACGGTACGCCGACCAGCACGCTGACCCGGTGCCGCGCGATCTCGTCCAGCCCTGCCGTCGGGCCCGGCTCGTCGAGCAGCACGCCGGTCGCGCCGTGGTGCACGACCGCGCCGAGCCCCGAGTTGAGCCCGTACGCGTGGAACAGCGGCAACGCGAGCAGGACGGTGTCCGTCGGCCCGACCACCGGCGGCTCGATCTCCGCCACCTGTTCGTGGTTGGCGAGCAGGGCCTGGTGCGAGAGCATCGCTCCCTTGGGTCGGCCCTCGGTGCCGGAGGTGTAGAGCAGTACAGCCAGGTCGGCGCCGCCTCGTGGAGGGCGGGGTGCCGGTCCGGGTGCCTGGGCGGTCGGTGGCGTGCCGTACACCGAGGCGAGCGCGGGCAGTTCGGCGGCCACGCCGGTGACCAGGTCCCGGACCCGGTCGGTGGCGATGAGCACCGACGCGCCGGAGTCGGCCAGCACGTGCCGTAGCTCCGGGGCGGTGAAGCCGGGGTTGACCGGCACGGCGACCAGCCCGGCGCGGAGGGCGCCGAGCCAGGTGATCACGAAGTCCGGCGTGTTGGGCAGTGCGATGGCGACGCGTGGCGGCGTGCCGCCGGGGTCGGTGGGTGGCGCGGCGGCGGACAGGCCGCGGGCGGCGGCGTCCACCGCGGCGTCCAGTTCGGACCAGCTCAGGGTGTGCTCACGCCAGTGCAGCGCGGGCCGGTCGGCGCGGTCGAGAGCCGCCCGGCGGACCCGGTCGGCGAGGTTCGGCGCGGGGTTTTCCGGGACGTCCTGCACGGTGATCGAGTCTGGCACAGCGGACGGCGACGGGCCACGCCCGACGGTCGCGGCCACGCTCAGAGGACGACAGCGCATCAGTCCCATGTACGGGACTGTCCGGTGTGCCATCGGCGATCCGATCGGGTCCTGTCGATGGGACGTGCGACGCTGACCACGGGTGGTTCGGCCACCCCCGTCCGACCGGCTGGCACGCCAGGTCAGCCGAACGGGCGGGATGCCTCCCACCTGGGCATCCATCCTGGAACACCGCGTCGACGGAAAGTCAATCGCACACGACGGACAACCGGTCCGCCACCGGTGCGGCGGAGCGGGAAATACTTCCGCCTTGTGTAACGGACTTGCCACGCGCGGGTGACGTTGGCCCTATCATCACTCGGGTCGGGTCACCCCATTTGCCGTGAGTCGACACCCCTCAGCCCGAGGAGGCCCCCGTGCCTGTGAGCGCATTGGACCAGCACCTCCAGGGGAATTGCCGCCCGTCGGCAACTCCCGTGACCGTCCTGCCCGACCGGTCACCCGGTCGGTCCGCCCCGACGAGACCCAGACCGGCCCGCCCGGCGACCGACGGGACGGGGGCAACGCGGTGACCACCTTCGGTTACGCGGAACGCCCGGTCGGCCTGACCGGCCAACCGGCCCGCTCCCACGTCAACGAACGGCCAGCAGCCCGTGCCCCACTGGACGAGCAGCACGGCGGCGCCGTACGGGGTGACAGCCCGGCGCAACGGACCCGCAGCCGGCCGCACCACAACGAGCCACCGCCGCGGCCCGCGGTGCCCGGTGGAAACGCGAAACCGGCCGGCGGCCGGGTCGCCGTACCGGCCCGACCCACCATGCCCGTGCAGGGTCGTCGGGTAACCGACACACCGGCGGTCACCACCGAGCCGGCGGCGGGTGAGACAGCGGTGATCCCGGCGGTGCCGGCCACCACCGCCACCACCCCGACCGGTTTCCCGAGCCGCCCGGACCCGTCCGACCCGGCAACCGAGGTCTGGACGCTGATCGAGCGGGCCCAGGCTGGTGAGTCCGAGGCGTTCGGTCTGATCTACGACCGGTACGTGGACACCGTCTTCCGGTTCGTCTACTTCCGGGTCGGCAACCGACAACTCGCCGAGGACCTCACCTCGGACACCTTCCTGCGCGCGCTCAAGCGGATCGGCAGCTTCACCTGGCAGGGCCGCGACCTCGGCGCCTGGTTGGTGACGATCGCCCGCAACCTGGTCGCGGACCACTTCAAGTCGGGTCGGTACCGGCTGGAGGTCACCACCGGCGACGTGCTCGACGCCGACCGGGAGGACCGGGGCCCGGAGGGCAGCCCGGAGGCCGCGGTGGTGGAGCACATCACCAACGTCGCGCTCCTCACCGCCGTGAAGCAGCTCAACCCGGAGCAGCAGGAGTGCATCGTGCTCCGCTTCCTCCAGGGCTTCTCGGTCGCCGAGACGGCCCGCGCGATGGGCAAGAACGAGGGAGCCATCAAGGCCCTCCAGTACCGCGCCGTCCGCGCCCTGGCCCGGCTCCTGCCCGACGGCTTCCAGCCGTAGTTTGTTACGGCGGGACCGACGGACGTCGATCAGCGTCCGCGCAGCTCAGAGTCGGTCCCGCCTGGTGATGACGATCACTTTCTGTAATTTCCGCTCCGCCAGGCCCGTAACCCGTGCCCGGTCCGCCGCGTTTCTCCGGGTGCGACCGGTGGATGTCCCGGCAGGCCCGGGTCACCGAGGTCCGACCGGCACGCCGGCGGTACCTCACCTCCGTGGTGTCACACTGCCGCCCGGTCGCTGGCAACGACGGCGGCCGACCGGCCGTGACCAGCGAGAGGAGGTGCCTGCGGTGGACAACACCCTCTTCTCCCGCCGGCGCGCGGAGCGCTTCGCGCAGCTTCTCGACGAGGCCAACGGCGCTCGGCGACACCACGTGCGATCCCGAGTGGACGGTCAACTCGCGCCGCTCGTCGCAGTGGGTCAGCGGCTCAGCGTCGACCCCCCGGCTGTCGAGGTGGACCAGGACTTCCGCACCGGCCTGCGGGCAATGCTGCTCGCGACCGCCGAGCGGGAAGGGCTGGGCACCACACCAGCGGCGGCCAGCGAACCGGCCGCCACGACCACCCGCGGGCGGCTACTGCCGGCGGTCACCGCCCGGCGGGCCCGAGCCCGGGGCGCGATCCTGGTCGGCATCGCCGCCGGGGCCATCGCCGTCTCCGGGATCTCCGCCGCAAGCGAGAACGCGGTGCCCGGCGATGCGCTGTACGGCATGAAGCGCTCGACCGAGCGGGCGCAGCTCGCCCTGGCCAGCTCGGACATCAGCCGAGGCCAACTCTTCCTGGACTTCGCCCGGACCAGAGTTGGCGAAGCCGCCAAGCTGCGCGGTGACCGGATCGGCTACAGCGCCGTCCTCGACGACATGGACGCCGACAGCCGGCAGGGAGTTCGCCTGCTGACCTCGGCCGCGGTGCAGCGGGCCGAGCCGGGCAGCCTGGACACCCTCAACACCTTCGTGACGAGCCAGCGCCGGGCGGTACGCGGTCTGCTCGACGGGAGCAGCCGCGTCGACCGGGAACGGACCCAGCAGTCGCTGCTGCTGCTGGACAGCATCCGGGAACGCTCGGACGACCTGCGCGCGGCAATCGCCTGCGGCCTGCCGGCCCCGACCGCCAGCGACGCCCTCGGCCCGGCCCCGAGCGCCTGCCCCGGGGCTCGCTGACCCGCCGCTCTATACCGCACGGCCGACCGGCCGCGCCACAGTTCGCTGTGTGCCCGGCCGGTCGCCCGTCTGCGGCGGATACCCTCGCGGGGAAGCATCCGTCGTACCGGTGAGGAAGGGAATCGCGTGGCGCGTAGCCGTAAGGTGACGGTCAGCACCGACGCCGAGGGGCACACCGCGGGCTGGGCGGAGACCGACCTGGCTCCGGTCAGCGCACCCGACCCGACCGCCGCGGCGTTCTTCGACGTGGACAACACGATGATGCAGGGCGCGTCGATCTACTGGTTCGCCCGAGGGCTCGCCTCCCGGAACTACGTGACCACCGCCGACCTGGCCCGATTCGCCTGGCAACAGCTGCGTTTCCGGCTGCTGGCCCGGGAGCACGCCGGTGACATGTCCCTGGCCAAGGAGGCGGCGCTGGCCTTCGTCCAGGGCTGGCGGGTCAACGAGGTCGAGCACCTCGCCGAGGAGATTTTCGACGAGATGATGGCCCCCCGGATCTGGGCCGGCACCCACCAGCTCGCCCAGGGTCACCTGGACGCCGGTCAACGGGTCTGGCTGGTCAGCGCCGCCCCCGTCGAGATCGGCCGGGTGATCGCCGCCCGGCTCGGCCTGACCGGTGCCATCGGCACGGTGGCCGAGGTGCGCGACGGGGCGTACACCGGGCGGTTGATGGGTGACCTGATGCACGGGCCGGCCAAGGCCGAGGCGGTCACCCAGCTCGCCGCCGTGGAAGGGCTCGACCTGACCCGCTGCG
Source organism: Micromonospora sp. BQ32 (assembly GCF_059358895.1). Classification (NCBI taxonomy): domain Bacteria; kingdom Bacillati; phylum Actinomycetota; class Actinomycetes; order Micromonosporales; family Micromonosporaceae; genus Micromonospora; species Micromonospora sp. BQ32. The sequence goes on from NZ_JCADBI010000005.1 coordinate 48,986, forward strand.
CGGCCTACAGTGACTCGGCGAACGACCTGCCGCTGCTCTGCTCGGTGGGCCGGGCGGTGGCCGTCAACCCGGACGGCGCCCTGCTGCGGCAGGCCCGCCAGCACGGCTGGGAGGTGCGGGACTTCCGCACCGGCCGTCGAGCGGTCAAGATCGCCGTACCGTCGACCGCGGCGGCCGGGCTGGTCGCCGGTGCGGTCACCGCCGGCCTGGCCCTGCAACGCCGCCGCCGCGCCGGCTGAGCCGCCATTTCGGGGCGGGTGTCAGGGCCTCGGCGCGACCGAGGCTCGCCGCACGCGCTACGGGCCGAACGGGTCGGGGCGTCGCTCCAGCAGCGTGTGCAGGGTCTGCTGGATGGTCTCCCGCACCTGGTCGGCGAGGTTGAAGACCACCAGCGGGTCGTCCGCCGAGTCGGTCAGGTGGGCGGTGGGGATCGGCGGGCAGAACTCGATCAGCCACTTGCTGGGCAGCGGCACCATGCCCAGCGGCCCGAGCAGCGGAAACGTCGGCGTGACCGGGAAGTAGGGCAGCTTGAGCAGCCGCGCCAGGGGCTTGATGTCGGCGAGCATCGGGTAGATCTCCTCGCCGCCGACGATGGCGACGGGCACGATCGGGGTGCCGGTGCGCAGCGCCGCCGAGACGAACCCGCCCCGCCCGAAGCGTTGCAGCTTGTACCGGTCGGCGTAGAGCTTGCCGATGCCCTTGAAGCCCTCGGGGAACACCCCGACCAGATCGCCGCCGCCGAGCAGCCGCTCGGCGTCCGGGTTGCAGGCCACCGTGCCGCCGGTCTTGCGGGCGAGCTCGGAGACAACCGGCATCCGGAAGACCAGGTCGGCGCCGAGCAGCCGCAGGTAGCGGTGGGCGGGATGCTTGTCATGCAGCGCCGCCGAGAGGATCAGGGCGTCCAGTGCCACCGTCCCGGAGTGGTTGCCGACCACCAGGGCGGGGCCGTCCACGGGGACGTGCTCCACCCCGCTGACCTCGGTGCGGAACCAGTCCCGGTAGAGCAGCCGCAGCAGCGGGTGGAAGACCGCGTCGGTCAACTCCGAGTCGAAGCCGAACTCGTCGACCTCGTAGTCACCGGAGAGTCGTCGGCGCAGGAACGCCAACCCGTTCGCGACCTTGCGGTCCCAGTGGTCGCCGGGCCGGTCCGGCACCGCCGGCTCGGTGCCACCGGGCAACGCGGCGTCGACCTCGTCAGCCGGGGCCGGGGCGGGGGTTGCGGTCGGGGTCGGCGCGGCCTGTGTGGCCGGTCGATGTCCGTTGCGCCGCGCCGGCTCCGCGTCCGGCGCGGGCACCTGCTGGGGTACGTCGAAACGCCCGACCGACTGCGGGTCGCGCCCCTCCTCCGGCCCGCTCGTCGGCCCGCTCACGACGACCGCTCCCGCACCGCTGAGCGGACCTGCCGGATGCCGTCCAGGACGAGTTGCTCGGCGGCGGCCAGCTGATCCCGGGTGACCACCACCCCACCGTGATGGGCGCGGATGAAGTCCTCGAACGCCGCCGCGGTCGACCGGGGCGTGAAGCCGTACTCCTGCTCGAGCCTGCTGGTGTCGACCACCCGGCCGTGCACGAAGAGGTCGACCTGGTCCAGGCCGTAGCGCCCGAACCCCATGGTGCGGGCCAGCGCGGCGGCCCCGGAGAGACCCGGCTCCAGCACCGGCACAGCCACCCGGCCGGCGCGCCGGATCGCCTGGGACAGCGACAGCACCCCCGGGCCGGCGACGTTGTACGTGCCGGGATGGTCCTCCACGATCGACCGGTGCAGCACCTCCAACGCGTCGTCGAAGTGCAGGAACTGCAGACGGGGGTCACGGCCGAAGACGGTCGGCACGAACGGCTGCGAGAAGTAGCGGGTCAACGTGGTGTCGGCGGTCGAGCCGATGAACGGGGCGAAGCGCAGCACCGTGGCGGTCACGTCGGACCGGCGGCGCCGGAAACCACGGACGTACCCCTCGAGGTCGAGGATGTCGCGGCCGAAACCGCCGCGCGGCACCTCGCGGGGCTCGGTCTCCTCGGTGAAGACCGCCGGATCCCGGAACGACACCCCGTACGCGGCGGTCGACGAACGGACCACCAGCTTGCGCAGCCGGGGTGCCCGCTGGCAGGCGGCGAACAGCTGCATGCTGCCGATGACGTTCTGGTCCTTCATCGCGGACCGGCCGCCGTGCTGCGGGTCGGGTGAGGTGACCAGCGCGAGGTGCACCACCGCGTCGACGTCCAGGTCGGCGAGGAGGCCACCGAGCGAACCGCTGTCGACGCGGATCCGTTCGACCCGGTCCAGCAGATCGGTGAACTCGGTGCCGGAGTCCGGTGCGTCGACCCCGATGACCCGCTCGATGCGCGGGTCGGCGGCCAGTCGGGCCGCCACGTGGGCACCCAGGTAACGGCCCACCCCGGTGACGACGACGACCCCCGGAGCACCTGAGGTGCCACCGGGGGTCATCTGACGCACCTACCCCGGCAGGATGGACCGAGCCGGGACGACGACCACGGCCTGATCACCTGAGCCTCCGGAGGTCGACAGTTTGGCAAGTGACGCCGAACGCCGGGCGGTCGGATGGGCCGGGGGCGCTCCGGCGCAGCATGCGCCGCCGGCCTGTCCGTCGAGCCCGGCGGCGATCACTTGCCGAGACGGCGACGCTGGACGCGGGTCTTGCGCAGCAGCTTGCGGTGCTTCTTCTTAGCCATGCGCTTACGGCGCTTCTTGACCACCGAGCCCATACGACAGCCTTTCGATACAACGTGCGGGGCGGACCGGATGACACCACGCAGGTGGCGACGGCGACCGCTTGCGGACAACGGACCGGACCAGTCTGGGCGGCGGGGCGCACCGGTGGGGTCTCGGTCGGGCTCCAGGGTAGCCGCAGGGCGTCAGCCGGACCAACGCGCCCCCGTCGCGGCTGCCTCTGGTTCGCGACCGCGGGGCTCGCCAGCCCACTCCTTACGCTCACCGATGCCGGTCAGCCGGCGATCGGAGGGCGGTGTGGTGGCTCAGGCGGTCTCCTGAAAAGCGCCCCGGAGATATTCGTGCACCGCATGCTCGGGCACCCGGAATGACCGGCCGACCCGGACGGCGGTGAGCTCACCGCTGTGCACCAGGCGATAGACCGTCATCTTTGACACCCGCATGACCGTCGCCACCTCCGCGACGGTCAGGAACTTGACCTCCGACAGCCGTCCGTCGGACTGTGACCCGGCCATGGCTCACCGACCCATCCCATGCCCGGCGCGTGCCAACCCGACGGATGCTCCGGGCCGGGCCGACGACGCGCGTGTTACCAGTACGGTAGCGGGGCGGTTGTGACCGGCGCGATCCCTTCCTGCAACTGATCATGCTTCGGTGGCCGGATCACCCGATCCGTGCTCCCGGTATCCGCCCCTCCGCGTCCGTCGTCCGGTTGTCGGCGCTGCTCATTCGGTGCGCAGCGCGACCACCGGGTCGAGACGGCCGGCGCGCTGCGCGGGAACCACCCCGAAGACGATGCCCACCACCGCCGACACGCCGAAGGCGAGCGCCAACGACCACCAGGTGATCGCGGCCGGAATGGGCGACAGCGCGTCGACCAGCAGGGCGGTTCCCACGCCCAGCGCCATGCCGGTGAGCCCGCCGATCGTGGTGAGCAGCACCGCTTCCAGCAGGAACTGCACGCCGATGTCGCGGGGGCGCGCCCCGACGGCCTTGCGGAGCCCGATCTCCCGGGTCCGCTCCCGGACGCTGACCAGCATGATGTTGGAGACGCCGACGCCGCCGACGAGCAGCGAGATGCCGGCGATGGCGGCCAGTACGCCGGTGAGCACGCCGAGGATGTCGCCGAGCACGCCGAGGATCTGCTGCTGGGTGACCGCGCTGAACTCGGTGTCCGGGTGACGGCGGTTCAGCTCGGCGACGATCCGCTCGCCCAGCTCGTCGATCCGCTCCCGGTCCGGCGCCTTCACCGCGATGCCGTCGACCCGCTGGGTCCCCCAGAGCCGCTGCGCGGCGGTCACCGGGACGTGCACCTCGTCGTCCCGGTCGACGCCGAGGCTCTGCCCGAGGGGCGCGAAGACCCCGATCACCCGGAACCGCACCCCGGCCAGCGCCACCTGCTGGCCGAGCGGGTCCCGGTCGGGGAAGAGCGCACGGGCGACCGAGTCGCCGAGCACCGCCACCCGTCGGCTGGTGTCCACGTCGGTGCCGGTGAGATAGCGTCCCCGCGCCAGCGACCGGGTGAAGACCGCCGGGGTCGTCTCCAGGACGCCCTGCACGGTGGTGAAGTCGGAACGGGCGCCGGCCCGCGCGGTCGCCCCGGACGCGACGGTGACCGCCACCCGCTCGGGGTCGCCGACCACCCGGGTGACGGCGTCCACGTCCTTGAGGGTCAGCGGCGAGACGACCGGCGCGTTGCCCACCTCGATCCGGCCGGGCACGACCAGCAACAGGTTGGAGCCGAGGCCCTCGACCTGTTGCTCGACCTTCTGTTTGGTGCCGGTACCGATGGCCACCAGCAGGACCACCGAGGCCACCCCGATGATCACCCCGAGCATGGTCAGCGCGCTGCGCAACCGGTTGGCCCGTAGGGCGTCCAGCGCCACCCGCCACGCTTCGGCGACCCTCACGCCGTACCTCCGGGCCGCTCCTCCGTGGGCCCGCCCGCCGCGCGGCCGCGCGGACCGGCGTCGCCCGGGTCGGCCTCGCGGGGATCGGCCTCGGGCCGCTCGCCCTCGCGCGGAAGGCGTCCGGTGGCTCCGGCGGCGCCACCGGAGCCACCGGACGGGTGCCCCGGGCCGCTTCCGGACGCGGACCGGGGCTCCGCGCTGGGAGCGGAGACCAGTGTCGCAGGTCGACCGTGATCAACGGATGGCGGTCGATCATGGGTGGAGTGCGGGTCGTCGGTGTCCGCGCTCGGCGGGTGTGCGCTCGCTGCGCTGTCCGCCACGACCACCCCGTCGCGCATGGTGATCCGACGCTGGGCGCGGGCCGCCACCTCCTGGTCGTGGGTGACCATCACCAGCGCCACCCCGGACTCCGCGTTCAGCTGTTCCAACAGCTCCAGCACGGCGGCGCCGGTGACGCTGTCCAGATTTCCGGTGGGTTCGTCAGCCAACAGCACCGTCGGCTCGGTGACCAGCGCGCGGGCGATCGCCACCCGCTGCTGCTCACCGCCGGACATCTGGTTGGGTCGGTGGTCGAGCCGGTGCCCGAGGCCGACGCGGCCCAGCATCGCCGCCGCCCGCTCCCGCCGCTGCCGGGCCGACACCCCCCGGTAGACCAGGGGCAGCGCCACGTTCTCCACCGCCGAGGTACGCGGCAGCAGATGAAATGCCTGAAAGACGAAGCCGATCGTCTCGTTGCGCAGGGTCGCCATCTCCGGCGGGGCCAGGGCGTTGACGTCGCGCCCGCCGATCACCAGGCGGCCACCGGTGGGCCGGTCCAGCCCACCGAGGAGGTGCATGAGGGTGGACTTGCCCGAGCCGGACGGCCCGACCAGAGCCACGTAGTCCCCCGGCTGCACGGTGAGCGACACCCCGCGCAGCGCCTCCACCGACACCCCGTCGAGCTGGTACGTCCGGGACACGTCCACCGCCTCGATGGCCGGGACGCGCTCCCCTGCCGGCCGGTCGCCGCGCGGATCCGCGGCGGCGGGTTCGGTCACCGGACTTCCTGGCCGTCGCGGACCTGGTCGGCCCCGCGCACCACGATCCGGTCGCCGGGCTGCACGCCGTTGAGGATCTGCACCAGGTCGGACCCCTGGACGCCCACGGTCACCGACGCCCGGTCCGCCTTACCGTCACGGACCACCCAGACCGCGTCCCGGCCGTCGGCGGAGAACACCGCCGAAGCGGGGACGGTCACCGCGTCGACGGCCTCGCGTACCCGCAGGTGCACGATCGCGTTCATGCCGGGGCGGGGCGTCGGTGCCGGCTCGTCCTCGGCCAGCTTCCCGGCGCCCAGCGCCAGGCGTACCCGATAGGTGACCCCGCCCTGCGCGGAGTTGGTGGGCAGCACGTCGACCGACCGGACGGTGGCGTCGTAGCTGGCGCCGGTGACGGCGTCCAACTCGACCGTGGCGGTCACGCCGGCCTTGACCAGCAGCACGTCGGTCTCGTCCACCTCGGCGAGCAGACCCAACTGCCCGGTGTCCACCACGGTCAGCACCGGCGTGCCGGCGGTGACCTGACCACCGACCGCGACCGCGTCGTCCACGCCGGCCGGCGGCCCACCCTGGCTGGGGGCCAGCACGGACGGGTCGAGGCCGGCCGCCTGCGCGCCACCGGCCTGCTCCAACAACCCGGCCAGAGCAGCGTTCGCGCCACCACCGGCCCGGGTGCCGCCCGGCTGCACCACCCCGGCGATCGGGGCGCGCAGGGTCAGCGCGTCGACGGTCGCCTTCGCCAGGTCGTACGCCTGCTGGGCCTGGAGCCGCTGTGCCGCGGAGAGCGCGCCGACGGCAGAGCTCAACCCGTTGATCCCCCGCTGCACCGCGCGGACGGCCTGGTCGGCGCTGCGCGCGGCGGCCGCGTACTGGCGTTGCGCGGACGTCACCTGGGTCAGCAGCGCGTCGCGCAGTTGCGGGTCGGCGATCTTCTCGGCGGCCTTGCGGGCCGCGTCGAACGCCTCGTCGGCGGCCTTGTCGGTGCCGCGTCGGCTGCTGGTCAGGCTGCCCGTTCCCACGCCTCGACCGGCGCGCTTCGCGGCGGTCAGCGCCTCCTTCGCCTGGCGGAGCCGCTGTTGCGCGCTCGGCGAGTCGACCACGGCCAGCACCTGACCGCGCCGGACCCGCTGTCCAGGCTGGACGCGCAGGCTGGACAGGGTGCCGTCGGCGGGGGCGGTGAGGGTGGCGGCGGCGCGAGCGGTCACCGTGGCCGGGGCGTCGATCACCTCGGTGACCGGGTTGCGGGCGGCCGACGCCAGCGCGAGGTCGGGGCCTTCGTCGCCGCAGGAGGCGGCGGTGGTGGCGGTGAGGACGACGACGGCGGTCAGGGCGATGAGCAGGCGGGGCCGCGTGGTGCTGGCGGGCCGTGACGATTGAGGACGGCGCACCCATCGATCGTACGGCGCACCGTCGCACCGCCTCCGAGCTGCGTCAGCCGGCGGCGGCGCGGACGTACGCCACGCACTCGTCGTGCAGCGTCGACCACTGCTCACCGAACGCCTTCTCGGAGGCCGCGTCGATGGTCCGGCCGTCGTGCACCACTGCCCTGAAGAAGGTGAGCAGCCGCAGCGGCCCGTACCTGTCGACGAGGTGCCGAACGGCCAGGTAGCCGATGCCGTAGCTGCCAGCGACCCGTTCGGCGGAGGCGTCGTCGGCGGGGTTGACGCCCTCCAACTTGCCGTCCCAGCCGCCCCGGACCATCTTGCGCACGTCGGCGATTCCCTCGTACCGGTCGACCGCCTGGCCGCCGGCACCGGCGAACTCGGCCAGGCCCTCCACCAACCACCAGGTGAGCTTGCCCGGGTAGCCGCGCTCCGGCAACGACGCCGCGTGGGTCAGCTCGTGCCGGAGCAGGTCGTCGGTGCCACTGTTGGAGAGCCCTTCGGCGTTGAGCACCACCTCGTGGTGGCCTCCGCCCACGGTCACCGCGTAACCGCCGGTCCATTCTGGGCGCTCCCCGCCGTACCAGCGCTGCCACTCGGTGCGCCCGGCGTAGAAGATCCGGTACCGGTCCGGCGGTGATCCGGTCACCGCGTACCCGTCGGCGACCTTGGCCGCCGCCTCGGCCTGTGCGAGCAGGCCGGGCAGTTTGCCGCGCAACGCCGGGGTGGTGGCGACGATGGTCCGCGCGCCGATGGCGACCGCCAGGTCGCTGATCTCCCACGGTCGGGTGCCGGTCTCCACCGACCTGGATTCCTCCATGGCGACCATCCGGGGCTGGTCACCGTTCTCCCGCCACCGGGTGCCGATCAGCACCGGGCTGGGCCGGCACTTCGGCGTCACGAAGCAGTACTGGAAGCGCACCAGTAGCCGCCACTCGCCGGGCTTGCCGATGATCGGCACGGGCAGGCCACTCGGCTCGGCCCGCCAGCCGGTCACCTTGAGCTCGCGGAGTGCGGCGAAGCGTCGGCGCAGGTCGTTGTGGGCGGCGGGATCGGCGACGGCGAGGAACCCGGCGCGGTCGCCGCCGAGGAGTGCCGCGGACTGCCGGTGGAGCTGGGCGGTGATCCGGTCGGACAACCCGCGCGCCACGGCGGTGGCCGGGTCGTCGGCCGCCGAGGCGCCGACCCGGCTGACCGTGGGGCGGGGGCCTGTCTCCCGGATCACTCCGACGACGAGCGCCGCCGGCAGGCCGCAGCCCAGCAGCAGGACGACCACCACGAGCACCGTCCACAGCGGCCAGAGCCGCCGCGGTGCTGGCTGCTGCACCTCGTCAGTCACCCGCCGAAGGGTACGACCACTACCTGGATGCGGCGAGGCCGCCCCGGGCCGATCGCGCCGGCCTCGCTCACCCGCCGGTGCCCGGCCAGGAGCGGAACGAGATGTCCAGGCCGGCGACCAACTGGTGGTACGAGCGGTCGACGTCGCGGGGCAGGCCAAAGCCGCCTGCCGCCTCCAGGCTCACGAAGCCGTGCAGGGCGCTGCGCAGTGCCCGGGTGGCGTCCACCGCGTCGTCACCGGTGAGCCCGTACCCGCGCAGCACCGCGAAGATGGCACCGACGGCGCGTTCGCCCGCCTCGACGTGCTCCGGGTCGGCCGGGTCGGGCACCCGCTGGGTGGCCGGATAGCGGCCGGGGTGCCGGTGGGCGTAGTCCCGGTAGGCGTACGCCATGGCCCGGAGCGCGTCGCCACCGGAGCGGCCGACGGCGGCGGTGCTCATCTCGGTGGCCAACTCGGCGGTGGCCAGGGCGGCGAGCTTCTGGGCCAGCGCGTCCGCACCCCGCACGTGCTTGTAGAGGCTGGGTAACGCGACGCCGAGCCGGCTGGCGAGCGCGGCGAGGGTGAGCTGCTGGAAACCGACCTCGTCGGCCAGCCGGGCCGCCTCCCGTACGACCGTCTGCTGGTTGAGGCCGACCCTAGGCACCGGCGCACACCGCCAGGAAGTCGAGCAACTGCTCGGCGGTGCGCTGCGGCTGGTCGGCGTGCGGGTAGTGGCCGGACTCCTCGATCATGCGGGCCTCGGCGGTGCCGAAGAGCCGCCGGGCGGCTCGCGCTTCCGCGCCCGGGTCGGGGAAGTCCGGGTCCTTGGACCCCATCAGCACCAGCACCGGTTGCCGCACCTGCGGGGCGCGGGCGGTCCAGTGCGGCTCGGCCGGTGCGATCACGCCGCGCGTCGCGGCCATCCGGCCGGGTTCGCGCAGGTTGGTCACCATCAAGCGGCGGTAGGCCGCGTCGTCGGCCGGTCGGTGCACCGGGAACAGGGTGTTGTGGAACATCCCGAACAGTCGGGGGCTGTGCAGCACGGACCACATCGCCATCCGCAGCAGCGGGTTGAGCTTCGGCTGACCGACGAACGCGCCGATCTGCACGATGCCGGTGACCAGCTCGGGCGCGTCGGTGGCGGCGAAGACCACCGCCGCCGCGGCGGACGAGCTGCCGACCAGCACGGCCGGACCGGCGTCGAGGTCGCGGACCACGGCCAGCAGGTCCGCGCCGACCTCCGCCGGGGCGTACGTCGGCCAGCCGGCGCTGGACTCCCCGTGCCCCCGGACGTCGACCGAGACGACCCGGTGACCGGCGGCCACCAGCAGCGGCACGAGGTGCCGGAAGCTCGCCCTGTTCTCGCCCATGCCGTGCGCGAGGACGACCAGCGGCCCCTCGCCCTGCGCCTCGTACGCGATGTGTCCGCCGTCCCGCCGTACCTGGCTAGCCGTCATAGCCTTAAAGCTAAGGCACTTAGCCAACGTTGGCAAGTCAGACAACCGAAACGGGCCGACGGTGACCCGAGGGGTCGCCGCCGGCCCGTCGGCCGAACCGGAGGAACTACTTCTTGGAGATCAGGGCGCGGCCGAAGAAGACCAGGTTGGCGGGGCGCTCGGCGAGCCGGCGCATCAGGTAGCCGTACCACTCGTCGCCGTACGGGACGTAGGTGCGCACGGTGTAGCCCTCGCCGGCCAGCCGGGCCTGCTCCTCGGGGCGGATGCCGTAGAGCATCTGGAACTCGAAGCGCTCCGGCCCCCGGTCGAACCACCGGGCCCGGTCCTCGCCGATGGCGATCATCCGGGGGTCGTGGGTGGCCAGCATCGGGTACCCGTCGCCGGACATCAGGATGTTCATGCAGCGGACGTAGGACTTGTCCACCTCACGGGCCGACTGGTACGCCACCGACTCCGGCTCCTTGTAGGCGCCCTTGCACAGCCGCACCCGCGACCCGGCCGAGGAGAGCTCCCGGCAGTCCGACTCGGTCCGGCGCAGGTACGCCTGGAGCACCGCGCCGGTCGACGGGAAATCCTTGCGCATCCGGCTCAGCACCTCCAGCGTCGAGTCGGTGGTGGTGTGGTCCTCCATGTCCAGGGTGACAGTGGTGCCCGCCGCGTCGGCCGCCGCGCAGATCGCCCGCGCGTTGTCGTACGCCAACTGCTCGTCGAACATCTGGCCGAGGGCGGAGAGCTTCACGCTCACCTCGGCGGCCGGGGTGAGCCCCGCGGCGCCGAGCATCCTCAGCAGTTTCAGGTATTCGTCCCGGGTGGCGGTGGCCTGCTCGGGGCGGACGGTGTCCTCACCGAGGTGGTCGAGGGTGACCGCGAGGCCGTCGTCGACGAGCACGCGGGTTGCGCGCAACGCGTCGTCGGTGGCGGCGCCGGCGACGAACCGGCGTACGACGTCCCGGGTGTACGGGGCGGTCGCGACGAGCCGCTCGACCTGGGATGACCGGGAGGCGGCGAGGATGACGGAACGGAGCATGAGCCGAGCGTAACGCCCCTGCCAGGGGCCCCGCCGAGGGGCGGCTGGGCCGCCTGAACCTGGGGGCGGGGCGGCGGTGGTGGCGTCGATCGGCTACAACGATGCCGTGGACCAACGCCCCCGCCGCCGGCTCCGGTCGGCCTCCGTGCAGCTCGGCGCGCTCACCGCTCTCGCGCTCGCCCTCTCGGGCTGCAACATGACCTCGGACGACGACGATGACGACGACTGCGCCCTCGGGCCGGTCGGCGGCGGCGACACCGTCGCGCTGGCGATGCGGGTCGCCGACCCGGCCGCCGGTCGCACCGCCCCCGAGCCGACCACCGCCGCCCTGCCCGAACGCGGCGGATTCGGCACCCACCTCGCCGCCTGCGGCGGCTGACGTGCGCCGCGAGACGGTCACACCGCGCACCGACTGGGACGCCACCATCCGGTCGCAGGGGCTGGTCTACGTCGACACCGAGCTGCCCGACGGCGGGATCATGTCGTACTGGGACGAGACCGCCGCGTACGCCTTCGACCTGGACGAGGTGCTGCGGCTGGAGGAGGCCACCGAGGAGCTGCATCGGATGTCGGTGACCGCCGCCGAGCACGTGGTGGCGCAGCGCCGGTACGCCGAGTTCGGCATCCCGGAGTGGGCGGCCGAGGCGGTGGCCCGGTCGCTGCGGGAGGCGCCACCGACCCTCTACGGGCGCTTCGACCTCGCGTACGACGGCACCTGGCCCCCGAAGATGTTGGAGTACAACGCGGACACTCCCACCGCGCTGGTCGAGGCGAGCATCATCCAGTGGTACTGGCTGGAGCAGACCCGGCCGGAGCTGGACCAGTGGAACAGCCTGCACGAGCGGCTGGTCGGCGCCTGGGCCAAGATCGGGGCCGGGCTGCACGACCCTCGGGTGCACGTGCTCTGGTCGAACGAGGAGGAGTCCGGCGAGGACCACATGACCGCCGGCTACCTGGCCGAGACCGCCCGGCAGGCCGGCCTGAGCGTCGAGCTCCAGCCCATCCAGGAGATCGGCTGGGACGGCCGGCGCTTCGTCGACGGCGACGACCGCCCGGTGACCACCTGCTTCAAGCTCTACCCGTGGGAGTGGATGCTGGCCGAGCCGTACGGGCCGGCGGCGCTGGCCCCGGGCACCCCGACCACCTGGATCGAGCCGGCCTGGAAACTGCTGCTCTCCAACAAGGCGCTGCTCGCGGTCCTCTGGGAGCTGTACCCCGGCCACGAGTACCTGCTCCCGGCGTACCTCGACTCGCCGCGGGGCATGTCGGAGTACGTCGCCAAGCCACTGCTCGGCCGCGAGGGCGGTTCGGTCCGCATCGTCACCGCCGATCAGGAGATCACCAACCCGGGGATCTACGGCGACGAGGGCTGGTGCTACCAGGAGTTCCGGGCGTTGCCGCAGTTCGCCGGCAACCGGATGGTGCTGGGCAGCTGGATCGTCGACGGCGAGTCGGCCGGCGTGGGGGTGCGGGAGAGCGCGAGTCTGATCACCGACGGCTACGCGCGGTTCCTGCCGCACTACATCGACGCGCCGCGCACCCGCTGAGTCGTCTACCGTTGGGGCGTGAACTTCGACGCGTACGCCCGGACCGGCGTTGACCTGGTCAACGCCCGCCTGGACGACCTCGACGACCTGCGGGCCCTCTTCCCCGACGAGAACGCCTGGATGCGCGACGAGGTCGCGGACCGGGACGTGGCGATCTTCCGCCGGGCGCAGAAACGGTTGCGCGACGTCTTCGAGTACGGCACCTCGGGGCGGGACGCCCAGGCGGTCACCGAGCTGAACGCGCTGCTCGAGGCGTTCCCGGTGCAGCCGCGCATCTCCGGGCACGACTCCAGCGACTGGCACATGCACGTGACCAGTCGGGGCGCCTCGGTCAGTGCCGAATACCTGGCCGGCGCGGTCTGGGGGCTGTCGGTCTGGCTCTGCGAGTACGGCAGCGCCCGGTTCGGGGTCTGCGCCGACGAGCGGTGCGGCAACGTCTACCTGGACACGTCGTCCAACTGCTGCCGCCGGTTCTGCTCGGAGCGCTGCGCCACCCGCTCGCACGTCGCCGCGCACCGGGCCCGCAAGCGGGCGGCGGTCGGCGAGCAGGTGACGGTCGCCCCGCAGCCGACCTCCGCCGCCGACTCGCTCTCACCGGTCAGCTGACACCGCCACCGCCCGATGTCGGGCGGGCGGGTCAGGCGTCGACCGGTGACGACGCGGGCAGGTGCTGGCGGGCGAACTCCAACGCGGCGCGCAGGTCCGCCTCGCGCACCGCGCGGCTCTTCGCGCCCCGGGTGGCGACCTCCACCGCCACCGCCCCGGTGAAACCCCGGCCGGCCAGCGAGGAGAGCAACTCCCCGCAGGGCTGGGTGCCGCGCCCGGGCACCAGGTGCTCGTCGCGGCCCTCGCCGGTGCCGTCCCCGAGGTGCACGTGCGCCAGCCCGGCACCCATCCGGTCGGCCATCTCCAGCGGGTCGCTGTGCGAGGCCGCGCAGTGCGACAGATCGAGGGTGTACGACGCGTAGCCGGTGTCGGTCGGATCCCAGCCGGGCACATACGGGACGAAGTGCCGACCCGCCATCCGCACCGGGTACATGTTCTCCACCGCGAAGCGCAGCCCGGTGAACCGGTCCGCGACGGTGGCCAGACCCTCGGCGAAGTTACGCGCGTAGTCGCGCTGCCAGGTGAACGGCGGGTGCACCACGACGGTCGGCGCGCCCAGCGTCTCGGCCAGTTCGGCGGCCTTGCGCAGGCGCTCCCACGGGTCCGGGCTCCACACCCGCTGGGTGACCAGCAGGCAGGGCGCGTGCACCGAGAGCACCGGCACGCCGTAGTGCGTGGAGAGGCCGCGCAGCGCGCCCGCGTCCTGGCTGACCACGTCGGTCCAGACCATCACCTCGACGCCGTCGTAGCCGAGCGCCGCAGCCAGTTGGAACGCCGCCGCGGTCGGCTCGGGAAAGACCGACGAGCTGGACAGGAGCACGGGAACGCGGGAAGTCACATCAGCCAGCGTAGCCCGGCAGCGCCGGGGGCATCGTGACGAGCGCCGGCAAATCGACCGAAAACGGCCGCCGGATCAGATCGGCTCCAGTTGATCGAGCCGGCGGAGGATGACGCCCTCCCGCAGCGCCCACGGGCAGATGTCCAGCGAGTCCAGATCCAGGCGGCGCATCACCGCCTCGGCGACCACGGCGCCGGCCAGCAACTGGTGTGCCCGGCCCGTGCTGACCCCCTCCAGCTCCATCAACTGCGCTGGTGGGATGTGCCGGATGAAGCCGATGACCTGCCGCAGGCCGGCCCGGGTCAGGCTGCGTCGCACCCACAGCCCGGAGCCGGACGGGGCCGCCCCGGCCAGTCGGGCCAGGGTGCGGAACGTCTTCGAGGTGGCCACCGTCCAGTCCCAGCCCACCTGGGTGATCTGGTCGACGACCTTGTCCAGCCGGCCGTCCACGTACTCCCGGAGCTTGTCGACGGCCTCCGCCGACGGCGGGGCCGCACTGGCCGGATCGACCCGCAGCCGCTCGCGGGTCAGCCGACCGGCCCCGAGCGGCAGGGAGACCGCGACGTCCGGGTCCTCGTCGATGCCGGCGGCGATCTCCAACGAGCCGCCACCGATGTCGAGCACCAGCAGCCGGCCCGCAGACCAGCCGAACCACCGCCGTACGGCCAGGAACGTCATCCGCGCCTCGTCCGCCCCGGTGAGCACCGCCAGGCGTACGCCGGTCTCGTCCCGAACCCGGGCCAGCACCTCGGCCGCGTTGGTGGCGTCACGCACCGCGGACGTGGCGAACGCGATCAGGTCGTCGGCCTCCAGCCCGGCGGCCGCGGCCTTGGCCATGCCCACGGCCTTGACCAGGCCGTCCGCACCCGCCTCGGTCAGCGCGCCGTCGGGGCCGATCTGCTCGGCCAGCCGGAGCACCACCTTCTCGGAGTGCGCCGGCCACGGGTGCGCGCCGTGGTGCGCGTCCACCACAAGGAGGTGCACCGTGTTGGATCCGACATCGAGGACACCCAGTCGCATGGTGAAGACCCTAGGCGCAACACGTTTGCGCGGCTCACCGGCCTGGGGACGTCACCGCGCGTACGCTGGGCCGAGTGACGATGGAGCTCCGTGTGCTGGTGGACGACCCGGGCGACCCGCGCAGCCGCGAGGTGCCCCTGGACTTTCCTCGGGAGTGGATCGAGTTCACCGACCCGGCCGACGAGACGCACCTGATCCGGGCCGACCTGACCTGGTTGCTCTCCCGCTGGACCTGCATCTTCGGCAAGGGCTGCCACGGCATCATCGCCGGCCGGGCCGCCGACGGTTGCTGCTCGCACGGGGCGTTCTTCACCGACTCGGACGACGAGAAGCGGGTTCGCAACGCCGTCCGGCGACTCACCCCGTCGACCTGGCAGCACTTCCGGCGCGGGTTCAAGAACTGGACCGACGAGGACACCATCGACGGCAAGAACCCGGCCCGCCGCACCGCCACCCAGGGCGCCGACGGTCCGTGCGTATTCCTCAACGACGCCGACTTCGCCGGCGGGGGCGGTTGTGCTCTGCACGCCCAGGCGCTGCGCGACGGGGTGCACCCGTTGGAATACAAGCCGGACGTCTGTTGGCAGCTGCCGATCCGCCGCGATCAGGACTGGGTCAAGCGGCCGGACAACAGCAAGGTGCTGGTCTCCACGCTGTCCGAGTTCGACCGGCGGGGTTGGGGCGCCGGCGGGCACGACCTGGACTGGTGGTGCACCTCCTCGACGGACGCGCACGTCGGCACCGAGCCGATGTACCTGTCGTACGGGCCGGAGCTGACCGCCCTGATCGGCGCTGCCGCGTACGAGCGGCTGGCCGAGCTCTGCGCGACCAGGACGAAGCAGGGCATGATCGCCCCGCACCCGGCCGACGAGGTCTAGCGTCGCTCAGCTCCCGGAACTGGCTCGCTGAGCAGGCGCGGACAGGCCGAAGGGGGCCTGCGCCGAGCACAGACCCCCTTCGGTCGCCGATCACGGCTCGAACTTGTAGCCCAGGCCCCGGACGGTCACGATGAAGCGCGGCGCGGACGGCTCCGGCTCGATCTTGGAGCGCAGCCGCTTGACGTGCACGTCCAGCGTCTTGGTGTCACCGACGTAGTCGGCACCCCAGACCCGGTCGATGAGCTGGCCGCGGGTGAGCACCCGGCCCGCGTTGCGCAGCAGCAGCTCCAGCAGTTCGAATTCCTTCAGCGGCAGCTGCACGGCCCCGCCGTCGACGGTCACCACGTGCCGCTCGATGTCCATCCGCACCGGTCCGGCGGCCAGCGTCGGCGCACCCGCCTCGGCCACCTCCGGGCTCTGCCGGCGCAGCACCGCCCGGATCCGGGCGACCAGCTCCCGCGGCGAGTACGGCTTCGTGACGTAGTCGTCGGCGCCGATCTCCAGCCCGACCACCTTGTCGATCTCGCTGTCCCGGGCGGTGACCATGATGATCGGCACGGCCGAGCGCTGCCGCAACTGTCGGCAGACCTCGGTCCCCGACATCTCGGGCAACATCAGGTCGAGCAGCACGATGTCGGCGCCGGTCCGGTCGAACTCGGTGAGGGCGTCGGTGCCGGTCGCGGCGACCGAAACCTCAAAGCCCTCCTTACGGAGCATGTACGACAAGGCGTCGGAGAACGACTCCTCGTCCTCGACCACGAGAACGCGGCTCAACGGGGATTTCCTTTCCATTTGCTGTCAGACCTGCCGTAGCCCAGTCGGACCGGACTCGATCCCAACCGGCGGCAGTGTCGCCAAAAGGTCATCCGGTGGACTGGCAGGCAGCCGGAGGGTGAACGTCGATCCACCACCAAGAGTGCTCGATACCTCGACCCGTCCGCCATGGTTGCTCGCAATGTGTTTCACGATCGCCAGGCCGAGCCCGGTGCCGCCGGTGGCACGCGAGCGGGCCTGGTCGGCCCGGTAGAACCGCTCGAAGATCCGGTCCACGTCGGTGGGGGCGATACCGATGCCCTGGTCGGCGACGGCGACCTCGACGTGCTCGTCGTCGCCGCGGAGGGTCACCCGCACCGTGGTGTCCTCGCCGGAGTAGTTGATGGCGTTCTCCACCAGGTTCGCCACCGCCGTGGCGAGTTGGGAGTCGCTGCCGTACGCGGTGAGACCACGCTCACCGTCCACGGCCACCGAGACACCCCGGGCGGAGGCCGTGGTGCGGGTCCGGTCGACCACCTCGGCGATCACCCAGTCCAGCGCTACCGGCTCCGGTGGTGGTTGGGGCTCAGCCCCCTGCAACCGGGTCAGCTCCAGCAACTCCTGCACCAGCCGACCCAGCCGGGTCGACTCGTGCTGGATCCGTTCGGCGAACCGGCGGGCGGCCACCAGGTCCTCGGAGAGATCGGGCGTCGCGGCGTCGGCTGGCTCGGTCGCGTCCAGCAACGCCTCGGCGAGCAGTTGCAGGGCCCCGATCGGGGTCTTGAGCTCGTGGCTCACGTTGGCCACGAAGTCGCGTCGTACCCGGGTCAGCCGGTGCGACTCGGTCACGTCGACCGCCTCGACCGCGATGAAGCCGTTGCCGAGACCCATCGCCCGCAGGTGCACGCCGAGCGGGTTCTCCCCCGCGCTGTCGCGACCCCGGGGCAGGTCCAGCTCGATCTCGCGCCGCACGCCGGTGCGTCGCACCTGGCCGGCAAGGGTACGGATCAGCGGATGCGCGGCGATTGAGCCGGGGGTGCTGCCGGTACGCAGCAACCCCATCGCGCGGGCGGCCGGGTTGATCAACACGGGGACGTCGTCGTTGTCCAGTACCACGACACCGGCCCGGAGTGAGTCGATCGTCCGGCGGCCGAGCCCGGCCTGCTGCTCGTCGGCTATCGCGGGCCTCCCCCTGCTCCAGCGGAAGCTGACGCTCCCCGTCGACGTGGAGTGACCGTCCCGCCTTGGCAGGAACCGGGGCAGCAGCAGACCGGCGGCCATCCCGGCCACCAAAGCCAGGGCCACCACGACCGCCACCGCCCACTCCACCCGGCGATCGTAGGGTCATTGTTAACCTGGCTACCACACAGACCGGGACGAACTACCCTCACTTACGGAAGTGTTCACCCCCACGTCTGGCGTCGTTCACCGTGGTTCATCCGGGATCCGTCCACGCGCCCTACCGTTGGCGTCGCACCTGCTCAACCCCCTGCGCCGGCACCCGTCGGCGGCGACCGACCACAGGACGTGATGATGCGCGACGAGTTCCGGGCCGACCTCCAGATCGTCAGCCAACTGCTGGTGGACATGGCGGAGGGCGTCCGCGCCGCCATGCGCCAGGCCACCCGGGCCCTGCTCACCGCCGACCGGCAGGCCGCCGAGACGGTCATCGAGCGGGACGCCGAGATCGACGACCTCTACCGGCACGTCGAGGAGCGGGTCTGTGACCTGCTCGCCCGGCAGGCGCCGGTTGCCTCCGACCTCCGGGCGATGATCACCGCGCTGCACGTGGCCGCTGATCTCGAGCGGATGGGCGACCTCGCCGAGCACGTGGCGAAGACCGCGCTGCGCCGGCACCCCTCCCCGGCCGTCCCGGCCGAGCTGCGGACCGTCTTCACCGAGATGTCGGAGATCGCCGACCGGATGGCCGTGAAGATCGGTTCGGTGCTGGCCAAGCCCGACGCCGACCTCGCCGGCGAGCTGGACCGCGACGACGACGCCATGGACGAGCTGCACAAGAACCTGTTCGCGGTGCTGCTCGGCGACGACTGGCCGTACGGGGTGGAGACGGCGATCGACGCCACCCTGCTGGGCCGCTTCTACGAGCGCTTCGCCGACCACGCGGTCAACGCCGGCGAGCACGTGATCTACCTGATCACCGGGGAGAGCACGCCCAGCAGCAACTGACCCGGAATGAAAGGGGCCCCTGTCATTGCTCTGCGCGATGACGAGGGGCCCCTGTCTGTTGGCTCAGCGCCCCTGGTTGGCCACCGCCGCGGCGGCTGCCTTCGCGGCGGTCGGGTCGAGGTAGGTGCCGCCCAGCGTGAGCGGGCGCAGCTGCGGGTCGAGGTCGTAGCGCAGCGGGATGCCCGTCGGGATGTTCAGCTTGGCGATCGCCTCGTCGGAGATCTGGTCGAGGTGCTTGACGAGGGCGCGCAGCGAGTTGCCGTGCGCGGCCACCAGCACCGTCCGGCCGGCCAGGATGTCCGGCACGATCGAGTCGTACCAGTAGGGCAGCATCCGCTCGACGACGTCCTTGAGGCACTCGGTACGCGGCATCAGCTCGGTCGGCAGCAGCGCGTAACGCGGGTCACCCACCTGCGACCACTCGTCGTTGTCGTCGATCGGCGGCGGTGGCGTGTCGTACGACCGACGCCAGAGCATGAACTGCTCCTCGCCGTACTCGTCGAGGGTCTGCTTCTTGTTCTTGCCCTGCAGGGCGCCGTAGTGGCGCTCGTTGAGCCGCCACGACCGGCGCACGGCGATCCAGTGCCGGTCGGCGGCGTTGAGCGCCAGCTCGGCGGTGCGGATCGCACGGCGCATCACGCTGGTGTGCACGACGTCCGGCAGCAGGCTGTGCTCGCGCATCAGTTCGCCGCCGCGCCGCGCCTCGCCCTCGCCCTTCTCGGTCAGGTCGACGTCCACCCAGCCGGTGAAGAGGTTCTTGGCATTCCAGTCGCTCTCACCGTGTCGCAGCAGGACCAGCGTCCCGACGGTGGGCCCTTCGCTCGCAGTCATGCGGATCATCCTGCCTCAACCGTCCGACGGACACGCGGGCAGCCGTCGTGACGACCACCACGTGAAAAAGCTGATGACCAGCGGATCCGGCCGCCACTAGGGTCGTAAGGCACGCCAGTCACATCGGTCATTACTTGCAAGCGGGGCGCCATATGCGGACGATGCGGAGTTGGTTCCGGGACACCACCGGCGGCTTACCGACCACCTTCTGGTACCTGTGGTCCGGCACCCTGATCAACCGGCTCGGCTCGTTCGTCCTCGTCTTCCTCGCCATCTACCTGACCCAGGAACGTGGCTTCTCGGCCTCGCAGGCCGGCCTGGTGATCGGCCTCTGGGGCGTCGGTGGGGCGTTCGGCACCACCGCTGGCGGCACCCTCGCCGACCGGTGGGGCCGCCGGCCGACGCTGCTCACCGCCCACGTGGGCGCGGCGGCCATGATGCTCGGCCTCGGACTGGCCCGGGACCTCTGGGCGGTGGCGCTGGGCGCGCTGCTGCTCGGCATGTTCGCCGAGGCGGCCCGGCCCGCGTTCGGGGCCATGATGATCGACGTGGTGCCGGCGAAGGACCGGCTGCGCGCCTTCTCGCTCAACTACTGGGCGATCAACCTGGGCTTCGCCTGCGCCGCGGTCCTCGCCGGCCTTGCCGCCCAGGCCGACTACCTGCTGCTGTTCGTGGTCGACGCGGCCACCATGCTGATCACCGCGCTGATCATCTTCATCAAGGTGCCGGAGACCCGACAGGCTGGCCCGATCACCGCCGTCACGGCAGCAGCGGCTCCGCGCGGCGCGCTGCGCACCATCCTCACCGACCGGGTCTACCTCGGCTTCGTGGCACTCAACCTGTTCGCCGCGCTGGTGTTCCTCCAGCACATCTCGATGCTGCCGATCGCGATGGGCGACGACGGCCTGAGCCCGGCCACCTACGGCTCGGTGATCGCGCTCAACGGCATCCTCATCGTGGTCGGCCAACTCTTCGTACCCCGACTGATCCGGGGCCGGAGCCGCTCGCACGTGCTCGCGCTGGCATCCGTGGTCATGGGCGTGGGGTTCGGGCTGACCGCGTTCGCCGGCACCGCCTGGTTCTACGGGCTGACCGTGCTGATCTGGACGGTCGGCGAGATGCTGAACTCGCCCTCCAACTCCACGCTGATCGCCGAGCTGTCCCCGGCCGAGCTGCGCGGTCGCTACCAGGGCGCGTTCTCCCTCTCCTGGCAGATCGCCGGGGCCAGCGCGCCGATCCTCGGCGGTCTGGTGCGCGAGCACGCCGGCAACGACACGCTCTGGTACGGCTGCGCCGCGCTCGGCCTCCTGACCGCAGTGGCCCACCTGGTGTCCGGGCCGGCCCGGGAACGGCGGGCCGCCGCGCTGCGCCGCTCCGGTGAGGCACTGACACCGACCACCGCCGCCCGGACGACGCAGCCCGCCGAGGCGTAATGAGTGGCGCGGCGGTGCCGGAGTTCCTACTGTGCAGTGGAAACAGTTAACAACCTGAACTGTCGGGAGGTCGGGTGCACGCCCTGCGGCGCTGGTGGCACGACACCGCAGGCGGGCTCCCCGCCACCTTCTGGTATCTCTGGGCCGGCCTGCTGATCAACCGCGCCGGCGCGTTCGCCATGCTGTTCCTCTCGCTCTACCTCACCGACGTACGCGGCGCGAGCGAAGGGCTGGCCGGCACGGTGGTCGGCGCGTACGGGGCCGGCGGGGCGGCCGGCGTACTACTCGGCGGGGTGCTCGCCGACCGGTGGGGACGCCGGGCGACCCTGCTCGCCGCGCACCTGGCCACGGTCGGCCTGATGGTGGCGCTCGCCTTCACCCGGCCCCTGCTGCTGATCGCGGTGCTCTCCGCGCTGATCGGCGTGGTCCACTCGATGCCCAGCCCGGCGTTCGTGGCGGCGATCGTCGACGTGGTGCCCGCCGAGCGCCGCTCGCGGGCGTTCAACCTTCAGTTCTGGGCGTTCAACCTGGGCATGGCGGTCGCCTCGCTGCTCGCCGGGGTGCTGGCCGAGGCGAGCTTCACCGCGCTGTTCCTGGTCGACGCGGGCGCCACCCTGACCGCCGCCGCCGTGATCGCCTGGAAGGTGCCCGAAACCCTGCGGCTGGCCCGGCCAGCGGCCGGCTCACCGCCCGCCGCAGGCGCGGCACCGAAATCCATCCGAACCCGCCGGCCGGGACTACACACCGCGCTCACCGACCGCACCTTCCTGGTCTTCGTCGGGCTCACCTTCGTGCTGGCCGTACTCACCATGCAGACGTCCACGATCATGCCGCTGGCCATGCGCGCGGACGGCCTGGGCCCATCGGCGTACGGCCTGGTGGTGGCGCTCGGCGGCGCGCTGATCGTGGTCGGCCAACTGTTCGTGCCCCGGCTGATCGACCGACACCGCAAGGACGTCGTGCTGGCCGCCTCCACGGCGCTGCTCGCGCTCGGCTTCGGGGCGCTCGCCATCGCCGACGAAATAGCCATCTACCTGGGTGCCGCAGTGGTCTGGACGGTCGGCTCGATGCTCGCCGCCCCGCCCAACGCGCAGATCAACGCGGACCTGGCGCCACCGCAGCTACGCGCGCGCTACCAGTCGGTCTTCTACCTGACGTTCCCGGCCGCGGCGTTCGTCGCACCCACCCTCGGCGGGGTGAGCCTCCAGCACCTCGGCGACCGGCACTGGCTGATCGTGGGTGGGCTGGGTCTGTTGGCCGCGCTCGGGCACCTGCTCGCCGGACCACCCCGGGAGCGGCACGTCGCCGCGCTGCGCCGGGTCGCCAACCTGGAGCCGACAACCCCCGCAGACCGCGTACCGACCGGATAACCGACGCAAAGCGCCCACCACGTCCCTGAGGTCGTGGTGGGCGCCCGCCGGTGGGGCCGGCGGCGGCGGGCAACACTCACCCCCGTAAGCATCGCCCGCTCACGCCGCCGGTCCAAACAGGTGGGAACCGTCCCCCAACGGTTAATCCACCCGTCCCCTCGCGCCTCGTCTGGTGCGCGGATCTGATCGATCCGCCGCTCCCCCGAACGTTTCCAAACGTGGCGCGGTGCAATAAAGCTAGTTCGCCCGGATTCTGGATTCAACCCAGAACCGCTGTCTCGCCGGTCACAACTGGCGAGTATCCGCTGCTCCGGCCTCGTCCGTTGGCAACAGCCGACTACCCGTCGGCCATTCCCGCAAACACCTCAACCGTCTTCCCGATCGGGTGACTCGGTCCGGAAGAAGTTGCTCTGCCGGCCGTCCCGCAACTGTTCTTGGTAAATCAGGTTCAGCCGCCGCAGGTCAAAGGTGTAAAACCACTCATCCCAGGTGATCTCGCGGATCCGGCTGCTTTCCCGGTATCCGGGAATGTTGAAGGTCAACACCCCCGCCCGACCATCCCGCTCGGTGCCGGCGATGGTCGCCGGCTTCGCCCCGCGTTCCCGGGCCCAGCGCTGGATCACCTCGTGATTCGCCGTGATCAGACTCCGCCCCGGCCGCTCCGGGCGGTCCATCGTCGACGAGATCACCTGCGAGCTGCGCACCGACCGACCCGTACCCCGGCCGGTCCGGATCCCGCCGGCCGCCGTCCCGCCGCCGGTCGACGGCGTCAACGTGCGCTTCGCCGCCGCGCTTTTGGCCGGCGTCGCACGCTTCGCCGTCGTGCGCTTGGCCGGCGTCGTGCGCTTCGCCGCCGCGCTCTTGGCCGGCGTCGTGCGCTTCGCCGCCGGCCGCGCTGGTGCCTTCTTCGCCGGCGCCTTCCGCGCGGGCGAAGTACGCGCCGTCGTCGTCTTACGGGCCGCCGTGGTCTTCCGCGCCGCCGCTGTCTTACGGGCGGCGGTCGTCCTGCTCGCGGCCGTGGTCTTGCGGGCGGCCGCGGGCCTCGCCGCCGCTGTCGTCTTCTTCGCGGCGGTCGCCTTCTTCGCCGGTGCCCTCTTCGCCGCCGCCGTCGACTTCCGGGTGGCGGTCGCCTTCGTGGCGGCGGCCCGCTTCGCGGGCGCGCTCTTGTTCGCCGGCGCGGCCTTCGCGCGGCTCGACGCCGGCCTGGCCGCCGACTTCTTGGTGGCGGCGGCACGACCCGCCGAGGCCCGGGTACCGGTGGCCCGGCCCGACGGGCCGGTGCTGCTCCGACCCGCGCCGGCCCGCATCGAGCGCACCAACTGCTTCACCAGATCGGGCTTGCGCAGTCCGGAGATCCCGGAGACCCCGCGTTTGCGCAGCTGCCCGCGGATGTCGTCCACCCGCATCCGGGAGATCTCCGACTCGGAGACTCCGGGCGTACCCGGCGTCTGGTTGCCGGCCTGTCGCTTCGTCCTGGTCGCAGTCGCGCCGCGACCTGAGCTGTTCCGCTGAGCCATGGGACGCTCCGCTCCTTGGCACTCCGTCATCGGCGCGCGGGGGTCCCTTGCCGCACCGCGCGGTGCGGCATACCCGTCAGGAGCAGTCCGAACCCCAGGCGCGCGAGGCGCGGGTGTTGGGTCAGGTTGGGTCGGGGCCGGCGCCGGAGGGCTCGAAGAGGTGGGCGAAGGCGGCCAGGTTGGCGGTCGACTCGCCCCGCTTGACCCGCCACTCGTACTCGCGCCGGATCGAGCTGCCGAACCCGATCTCCAGCATCGTGTCGAACGACTCGTCGGCGTACGTGAGCACCGCGCCGAACAGTCGGTCCAACTCGTCGGCATCCACGCCGGCCGGGTTGACCCGACCGGTCAGGTACACGTCGCCGACCGCGTCGGTGGAGAAGGAGACGCCGTACATCCGGGCGTTGCGCTGCAACAGCCAGGCCCACAGCTCCTCGCGGCGCTCGTCCGGCTGGCGCATCACGAACGCCTCGATCCGCAGCGCGTGCTCACCGACGATCAGGTTGCAGATCGTCTTGAGCTTGTGGGTGCCCGGCAACGTCACCGCGTACGAGCCGGGGCCGGTCGACTCCCAGGCCAGGTCCCGCTCGGCGCAGACCGACTCGATCAGGGTCGCAAGATCGCTTTTCGGGCTCACCGGACCCACTCTACGACCGACCCGGCCTGCGCACCGGGTGACAACGGGCGCCCCGGGTCACCAGGAACAGGAGAGCGCCGGGTCACCCGCCAGGTCGGCCGCGAGCCGGGCGCGGTGCCCGGCGATCGCCTCGCCGTAGACCCCGAGCAAACCGGCGACCGTACGGTCCCAGGAGAAATGTCGTGCGTGCTGCTCGGCACCTCGGGCCAGCACCGACCGCAGCGCCCGGTTCGGCAGCAGGCTGCCCAGCGCACGGGCCCAGTCGACCGGGTCGTGTCCGTCGATCAGTACGCCGCTGACCTGATCCCGGACGGCGGTGACCAGCCCTCCGACGGCGGCGGCCAGCACCGGCGTACCGCATGCCTGCGCCTCCAGGGCGACCAGCCCGAAGGATTCGTTGTGCGACGGCACCGCGACCAGATCCGCCGCCCGGTACAGGGCCGGAAGGTCGTCGCCGGTGAGCGGTGGCAGGAACCGCACCCCGTCGCTGACCCCGAGCTTGGCGGCCAGCTCGATCAGGGCGGTGGGCCGGTCCAGCCCACTGCCGCTGGGCCCGCCGCAGATCAC
Organism: Micromonospora sp. BQ32; assembly: GCF_059358895.1. Taxonomy (NCBI): domain Bacteria; kingdom Bacillati; phylum Actinomycetota; class Actinomycetes; order Micromonosporales; family Micromonosporaceae; genus Micromonospora; species Micromonospora sp. BQ32. The sequence goes on from NZ_JCADBI010000005.1 coordinate 73,987, forward strand.
CACGGTCACTTGGTCGGCCAGCGCCGGGTCGCGCTCCCGCAACGCGGCGATCGCGCGGATCAGCACGTCGGGGGCCTTGAGCGGCTGGATCCGGCCGACGAAGGCAACCACGTACCCGTCGACTGGAAGCCCCAGCCGGCGACGGGCCTGGCGGGCGGCCGCGGACCGGTCGCCCGGCGCGGGCCGGAACCGGGCCAGGTCGACGCCCGGCTGCACGACGCACACCCGGGTCGGGTCGGCGTCGTACCGGTCGAGCAGGTCGCTGGCCTCGACCCGGGTGTTGGCGACCAGCCGGTCCGCCTCGGCGACGACCTGCTCCTCGCCGATGACCCGGGCCTTGGGCTCCGGCCGGTCACCGGCCGCGAGCTGGGCGTTCTTGACCTTCGCGAGGGTGTGCGCGGTGTGCACCAGCGGCACCCCCCAGCGCTCCTTGGCCAGCCAACCGACCTGGCCGGAGAGCCAGTAGTGGGAGTGGATCAGGTCGTAGTGGCCGGGCGGGCGGGATGCCTCCGCGCGCAGCACCCCGGCCGTGAAGGCGCAGAGCTGACCGGGCAGCTCCTCCTTGGTGAGACCCTCCAGGGGGCCGGAGGTGATGTGCCGGACCTGCACGCCGGGCGCCATCTCGACCACCGGGGGAAGGTCGCCGGAGGTGGCCCGGGTGAAGATCTCCACCTCCACGTTGGCCTCGGCGAGACGCCGGGCGACTTCGAGGATGTAGACGTTCATTCCGCCGGCATCACCCGTGCCGGGCTGGTGCAGGGGTGAGGTGTGCACCGACAGGGTGGCGATGCGGCGAGGCCGAGGCCACGGTCGGGCACCTCGCTGACGCCCGACACCGGTGTGCATTTCCGCCACATCCGCTCCTTCGTCACGGTTGATGCCGTCTCGCACGACCGGCGCTTCTCGGTCAACCTGTACGCCGGACGTCATCTTCCCCATCGGGCTTCGGAAATTCCCCGGCGCGGCCCCTCGGGGTGACGGACCTCATCACCGAACGACCGGGAATGGCTGCCGTACGCCCGGTCGGGGCTGGTCGTACGCCCGGGGTGACAATGTCGGGATGACCTCAGTCGCCATCGTCACCGGAGCGTCCAGCGGAATCGGCGCGGCCACCGCCCGCCGGCTCGCCGCCGAGGGCTTCCACGTGCTCGCCGCCGCCCGCCGCGCCGATCGCCTCACCGACCTGGTCGCCGAGATCACCGCCGCCGGCGGGCAGGCCACCGCGGTGACCTGCGACATCACCTCGGACGAGTCGGTGGCCCAGTTGGCCGAGGCTGCCGCCCAGGCACCCGGGCCGGTCACCCTCCTGGTCAACAACGCAGGCGGGGCGCGCGGGCTGGACCCGGTGGAGTCCGGCTCGGTCGCCGACTGGCAGTGGATGTACGACGTGAACGTGCTCGGCACCCTCCGGGTCACCCAGGCGCTGCTGCCGGCCCTGGAGGCCTCCGGTTCCGGCACCATCGTGGTGGTCTCCTCCACCGCCGGCCTGACCGTGTACGAGGGCGGGGGCGGCTACACCGCCGCGAAGCACGCGCAGACCGCCATCGCCGGCACGCTCCGCCTGGAGTTGTGTGGCCGGCCGCTGCGGGTCATCGAGATCGACCCGGGCATGGTGAAGACCGAGGAGTTCGGGCTGGTCCGCTTCGAGGGCGACGCGGAACGGGCGGCCGCCGTCTACGCCGGGGTGCCGGGGCCGCTGGTCGCCGAGGACGTCGCCGACTGCATCGCCTGGTGCGCCACCCGCCCGGAGCACGTCAACATCGACCGGCTGGTGGTCCGGCCACGAGCGCAGGCCGCCCAGCACAAGGTGCACCGGGTCGGCCAGTGAAGCGCGAGGAGTGAGCCGGGTTTGCGAGCCCCGCAGTCGCGAACGGAGACCACGCAGTGAAGCGCGAGGAGTGAGCCGGGTTTGCGAGCCCCGCAGTCGCGAACGGAGACCACGCAGTGAAGCGCGAGGAGTGAGCCGGGTTTGCGAGCCCCGCAGTCGCGAACGGAGACCACGCAGTGAAGCGCGAGGAGTGAGCCGGGTTTGCGAGCCCCGCAGTCGCGAACGGAGATTGGCCCTGAGGTCGACATGAGCCCTGCGGCGCGGCGGCGGCCGTTCGGCGTGGTCACCCGCGGCACGACGAACCCGAACCGACTCCGTCGGGTGGACAACTGGATCGTCGCCACCTGTGCCGACCGGCTGTTGGCGGCGGACGACCCTCTGGTGGTCGACCTCGGCTACGGCGCCACCCCGGTGACGGCGGTGGAGTTACGCGCTCGACTGGCGGCCGGGGTACGTCCGGACGTACGGCTGGTCGGGTTGGAGATCGACGCGGCCCGGGTGGCGGCCGCGGCGTCGGCCGCCGACCCACCCGGGCTGACGTTCGCCCGGGGTGGGTTCGAGTTGGCCGGGCTGCGGCCGGTGCTGGTCCGCGCGTTCAACGTGCTGCGGCAGTACGACGAGAGCGAGGTGGCCGAGGCCTGGCAGACGATGACCGCCGCGCTCGCCCCCGGTGGAGTGCTCGTCGAGGGCACGTGTGACGAGTTGGGGCGGCTCGCCAGTTGGCTGCTGATCGACGCCGACGGCCCCCGGACGCTGACCCTGGCCGCGAAGCTCACCACGCTGGGCAGCCCCGCCGAGTTGGCCGAGCGGCTGCCCAAGGCGCTGATCCACCGCAACGTTCCCGGTGAGCCGGTGCACGCTCTGATCCGCGCCCTGGACGACGCCTGGCAGGCCGCCGCCCCGTACGCCACCTTCGGCCCCCGCCAACGCTGGCTACGAGCGGTGACCCGTCTCCGCGAATCGGGCTGGCCCATTCTCGACAATCCCACCCGCTGGCGCCAGGGCGAATTAACCCTCCCCTGGCCCCTCCCCTAACTCACACACCCCGCACCCCGCACTCCCAGCGCACACGCCCCAACCCGGCACACCCCACCCGGCACGCCGATCTTGCACTTTCGGTTGATGATTTGCCCTTTTGCAGCATTTATGCCCCCGCAGAAACTGCAAGATCGCGGGGCGAGGGCGGGGCGTGAGGCAGGGTGGGTGCGTTAGAAAGCGCAGTTGATGAGGACTGGTTCGGGGTGCAGGGTTACGCCGAAGCGGGCGTGAACCTGGTCGCGGATGGTGCGGGCCAGGATCAGCAGGTCACTGGTGTGGGCGGTGCCGCTGCGGTTGGTCAGCGCCAGGGTGTGCTTGCTGGAGATCGCCACCCCACCCTCGCCGGGGTGGCCCTTGGCGAAGCCGGCCTTGTCGATCAGCCAGGCGGCGCTCACCTTGACCAGGCCGTCCGCCCCGGGCCAGGCGGGCGGGTCGCCCAGCTCCGCGGAGCGTTCCAGGAGCTGTTCGTACGTCCCTCGGTCGAGCACCGGGTTGGTGAAGAAGGAGCCGACCGAGCGAGTGTCCGGGTCGTTGGCGTCGAGCACCATCCCCTTGCCCGCGCGCAGTCGCAGTACCACCGCTCGGGCGTCCGCCAGCGGCACCTGGTCGCCCACCTCGACGCCGAGGGCCCTGGCCAGTTCCGCGTAGCGCACCGGCCCGGAGAGCGGAGACCGGGTGAGCCGGAAGTCGACCGAGAGCACCACCCAGCGGTCCACGTACTTGAAGATGCTGCCCCGGTAGGCGAAGCCGCAGTCGGCGGCGGGGATGACCTGTCGGGTGCCCTCGACCCGGTCGTACACCTCGACGCCGGTGATCGTCTCGGCGACCTCCTGGCCGTAGGCGCCGACGTTCTGGATCGGGGTGGCACCGGTCGAGCCGGGGATGCCGGAGAGACACTCCAGCCCGGCCCAGCCGTTGGCGACCGTGGCGGCGACCAGGTCGTCCCACGGCTCGCCGGCGTCGACCCGTACGGTGACCGAGGTGGCGTCCTCGGCGATGACCTGCACACCGCGGGAGCGCACCAGGACGACGGTGCCGGGGAAGCCGGCGTCGCCGATCACCACGTTGCTGCCCCCGGCCAGGATCAGGATCGGCTCTGTCGCGGTCCGCACCGCCTGGACGAGCTCGTCGGCACTGCCGGCGGCCACGATCCGTTCGGCCGGCCCACCCGTCCGTAGGGTGGTGTACCCGGCGAGTGGACCGGGGATGGCACGATCGGCGTCGGTTGTCGGCTGGGCGGAGGCGTCTGGCACGCCCTTCACCTTAGGCTGACAATTAGCCGTGGCACCCACTGGTCGCCCGGCACCCCCGGGAGGATGGCGATGAGCAGACTGCAGGGCAGCAAGGATTTCTGGATCGGGGCGCTCCGGACGGAGGGTCCGGCCTTCGCGGCAGCGGTGGCCGAGGCGCCGCCGGAGACACCGGTGCTGTCCTGTCCGGGCTGGACGGTCAACGACCTCACACTGCACATGGCCGGGATCTACCACTGGGTTTCGTCGTTCGCCGGTTCCGGCCAGACCAGCCAGCCGCCTCGACGGGAGACGCTCGAGGCCGACCCGGGCGTGAGCGCGCTCCAGTTGTGGCAGCAGGGGTACGACCGGGTGATGGCCCTCTTCGACGGGCTCGACCCGGAGTCGCCGGCGTGGAACTGGGCCCCACAGCCGAAGAAAGCCGGTTTCTGGCCGCGTCGGATGGCCCACGAGACGGCTGTGCACCGCTGGGACGCCCAGCTCGCCATCGCGGCTGGTGACCCTGTGGAGGCGAAGCTCGCGGCCGACGGGGTGAGCGAGGTGCTGGACACCTGGCTGCCGGCCGGCCGGCGGCAGGTGCCGGGTGACTGGCACGGGGTGGTACAGCTCTGCGCGACCGATGCGGCCCAGGAGTGGTATCTGCGGCTGCGCGGCGAGGGGGTCGCGCTGCTCGACACCGCGACCATCTTCGACCACGACGATCACCACGCCCGCGCCCAGGTCAGCGGCACCGCGAGCGACCTGCTGTTGGCGCTCTGGGGGCGGGTGAGCTTCGAGACGCTGGATGTCGCCGGCGACCGCACCCTGCTGAACGGTCTGCGCACCGGCTGACCGAACCGACCCACCACGAACGAGGGCGTCACCCCAGCGGGGGTGGCGCCCTCGTCGGCGTCCGGGGGTCCAGCCCATTATCGCGTGCCGCCGCCCCGCGGGGACCGTCCATCACGGGAACACAACGCTGAGAGAGCGCTCTCTTGACAGGGGATGGCCGACCCACCACCCTGTCGTGAGAGCGCTCTCTTAGCCATCTGCCATCACCCGCCCGCCTTGAGAGAGGTCGAAATCCCATGGCTGTCTTCCCGCGCCGCCGCCTCGCCGCGGTGGCCCTCACCGCCGCCACAGCCCTGCTCGTCACCGCTGGCTGCGGCGGCGGCGACGAGCCGGGCGACGGACCGGTCACCCTGACCGTCGACGTCTTCGGCCAGTTCGGCTACGAGCAGCTCTACCAGGAGTACATGGCCGCGAACCCCGACGTGAAGATCGTCGAACGCGGCACCGGCACCAACCTCGACGAGTACTCGCCGAAGCTGACCCAGTGGCTCGCCGCCGGCCGAGGGGCCGGCGACGTGGTGGCCATCGAGGAGGGCCTGCTGGTCGAGTACAAGGCCAACCCGGCGAACTTCGTCAACCTGCTGGACCACGGCGCCGCCGACCTCAAGGGCAACTTCCTGGAGTGGAAGTGGAACGCCGGCCTGACCGCCGACGGCAAGCAGCTCATCGGCCTCGGCACCGACGTCGGCGGGATCGCCATCTGCTACCGCAAGGACCTCTTCGAAAAGGCCGGCCTGCCCACCGAGCGGGAGGCGGTCTCCAAGCTCTGGCCCACCTGGCCGGACTACATCGCCACCGGCGAGCGGTTCACCGCGGCGAAGACCGGCGCGTCCTTCCTCGACGGGGCGACCAACACCTTCAACACCATCCTGCTGCAAACCGCCGGCAACACCACCGGCTACAGCTACTACGACACCAGCGACAACCTGGTCGTCGACAGCAACCCATCGGTACGGCAGGCGTGGGACACCACCATGGACATCATCGACTCGGGCCTCTCCGGAAAGTACGGCTCCTGGTCGGAAGAGTGGGTCTCCGCCTTCAAGCAGTCGAAGTTCGCCACCATCGCCTGCCCCGCCTGGATGACCGGCGTGATCGAGGCCAACGCCGGCGCTGGCGCCCAGGGCAAGTGGGACATCGCCCGGGTGCCCGGCAACGGCGGCAACTGGGGTGGATCGCACCTCGCCGTGCCCAAGCAGAGCAAGCACCAGGCCGAGGCGATCGAGCTGGCCAAGTTCCTGACCAGCGCCAAGGGACAGATCGGGGCGTTCAAGGCCAAGGGCCCGCTGCCCTCTTCGCCGCAGGCGCTCGACGACCCGGCGATTACCGGCGCGACCAACGCGTACTTCTCCGGGGCACCGGTCGGCGCCATCTTCGGCACCGGCGCGAAGAGCCTGAAGCCGGTCTACATGGGCCCGAAGAACCAGGCTGTCCGGACCGAGGTGGAGAACGCCGTACGGACCGTGGAGCTGGGCCAGCGCAGCCCCGCGCAGGGCTGGACCGAAGCGGTGACCAACGCGAAGAAGGCCGCCGCCAAGTAGCCCAACCAGCGTGCGGGCGGGCTCCGACGACCGGAGTCCCGCCCGCACGGCGGAAAGGAGTCCCCGGGCATGACCGTCCAGCTCGACGCCCGCCCGCCGGTCGTACCGGCACCCCAGCGCTCGTCAGGTCGGCTCAGCCGGCTCGACACCCGATTCTCGCCGTACCTGTACATCGCCCCGTTCTTCCTGCTCTTCGCGGTCTTCGGGGTCTACCCGCTGGCGTACACCTTCTGGGTCTCGCTGCACGACTGGGACCTGCTCGGCGCCGACCACCCCTTCGTCGGGGCGGAGAACTACACCCGGCTGCTGGCCGATGCCGACTTCTGGCACGCGCTGGTCAACACACTGGGGATCTTCGTCATCTCGACCGTCCCGCAGTTGCTGGCCGCGCTCTGGCTGGCCAACCTGCTCAACCGCGGCCTGCGGGCTCGCACCGGCTGGCGGATGGCGGTGCTCGTCCCCAACGTCACCTCCACCGCCGCGGTGGCGATCGTGTTCGGGGTGATCTTCGGCCGCGAGTTCGGCATGATCAACTGGCTGCTCGACCTGGTCGGGCTGGACGCGATCGGCTGGAAGTCCAACCGGTTCGCCTCCTGGGTGGCGATCTCCGCCATGGTCGACTGGCGGTGGACCGGCTACAACGCGCTGATCCTGCTGGCCGCGATGCAGGCAATCCCCCGCGACCTGTACGAGTCGGCGTCCATCGACGGCGCCAACCGGGCCCGGCAGTTCTGGTCGATCACCGTGCCGCTGCTCAAACCGACGATCATCTTCTGCGCCATCATCGCCACCATCGGCGGATTGCAACTCTTCACCGAGCCCCGGCTGTTCCACTCCGGCACCAACCCGATCCGGGGCGGCCCGACGCGCGAGTCGCAGACGCTGACCATGTACATGTTCGAGAACGCGTTCGCACCCCACTACAACTTCGGATACGGCTCGGCGGTGGCGTGGCTGCTCTTCGCGCTCATCGCGATCGTCGCGGCAGTCAACGTGCTGCTCCTGCGCCGTCTCGGTGGCGGGGACCGCCCGCGGAAGGGAGCCGCGCGATGAGCCGACTCTGGCGGGCCAGCCCGCTCACCTACCTCGCCCTGATAGTCGCCGCCGGCCTGTCGGTCTTTCCGATCTGGTGGATGTTCGTGGTGGCCAGCCGATCCAGCGACGCGATGGGGCAACTGCCGCCACCGATGACACCGGGCGGCAACCTGGGCGCCAACATCGCCCGGCTGTTCGACAACACCGACGCGTACTTCCTGACCGGTCTGATCAACTCGACGATCGTGTCCACCACGGTCACCGTCTCCGTGGTGCTCTTCTCCAGCCTGGCCGGTTTCGCCTTCGCCAAGCTGCGGTTCCGCGGGCGCAACGCCCTGCTGCTCGTCATCATCGCGACCATGATGGTGCCGACCCAGCTCGGCGTGATCCCGTTGTATCTCCTGATGACCCGACTGCAGTGGAACGACCGGCTGCCCGCGGTCATCGTGCCGGCCCTGGTCACCGGGTTCGGGGTGTTCATGATGCGGCAGTACGCCGGCCAGGCGGTCAGCGACGAGCTGATCGAGGCCGCCCGGATCGACGGCTGCGGCACCGCCCGGATCTGGTGGCACGTCGTGCTGCCCGCCCTGCGTCCCGCCGCCGCCGTCCTCGGTCTGCTCACCTTCATGACCACCTGGAACGACTTCCTCTGGCCGTACGCTGTACTGAACGATCCGGCGAATCCGACAGTGCAACTGTCCCTACGAGCACTGTCGGACGGGTACTACCAGGACATGTCGCAGGTGTTCACCGGAACTGCCATCGCGACGCTGCCCCTGCTACTGGTCTTCGTGTTGTTCGGCCGGCAGATCATCGGCGGAATCATGGAAGGTGCGGTTAAGGCGTGAACGAGCGGAGCGAGCCAACCAACCGGCACAGCAACGAGATCCGGTTTCCCGAACACTTCCTCTGGGGGGCGGCCACCGCCGCATACCAGATCGAGGGCGCGGCCCGCGACGACGGACGCGGTCCGTCCATCTGGGACACCTTCAGCCGTACGCCGGGCAAGGTGTACCAGGGCCACACCGGCGACGTCGCCTGCGACCACTACCACCGGTACGCCGACGACGTGGCGCTGATGGCCGAGCTGGGCCTGCGGGCGTACCGGTTCTCGGTCGCCTGGCCACGGATCCAGCCCGACGGCACCGGCCCCGCCAACCCGCGTGGGCTGGACTTCTACGACCGGCTCACGGACACGCTGCTGGCTCGGGGAATCGACCCGATCGTCACCCTCTACCACTGGGACCTGCCGCAGGCCCTCGGTGACCGGGGCGGCTGGACCAACCGGGACACCGCCGAACACTTCGCCACCTACGCCACCGCGGTGTACGCCCGCCTCGGTGACCGGATCGACGTGTGGACCACGCTCAACGAGCCGTGGTGCTCGGCCTACCTCGGTTACGCCAACGGCCTGCACGCTCCCGGTGAGCAGGACCCGGCGGCGGCCTTCACCGCCGTACACCATCTGCTGTTGGGGCACGGCCTGGCGGCGCGGGCGTTGCGGGCGGCCGGCGCGCGCAGCGTGGGCGTCACCGTCAACCCGGCCGACGTACGCCCGGCCGACCCGGAGAGCGCCGCCGACGCCGCCGCGGTCCGCCTGGTCGACGGCCTGCACAACCGGATCTTCCTCGACCCGCTGCTGGCCGGCGGTTACCCGGACGACGTCCGGGAGCACGTGGCCCGGATCGTCGAGCCGACGTTCATCCGCGACGGCGACGAAAAGCTGATCGCCGCCCCGATCGACCTGCTCGGCATCAACTACTACGCCCCGAGTTACGTGGCCGGTCGGCCCGACGGCGCCGGCAACGACGCGTATCCGGGCACCGAGGGCGCAGTGCACTTCCTGCCGCCGGCCGGACCGCTCACCGACATGGATTGGATGATCGAGCCGGCCGGGCTCACCCGGTTGCTGGAGCGGATCGCCGCCGACTACCCCGGGGTACCGCTGCTGATCACCGAGAACGGTGCGGCGTTCCCCGACAAGCCCGGCGCCGACTCGCCCGACGGTCCGGCACAGGTGATCGACGCCGATCGCATCGCCTACCTCGACGGGCACCTTCGTGCGGCGCACGAGGCGATCTCCCGGGGCGTGGACCTGCGCGGTTATCTCGTATGGTCATTCCTGGACAACTTCGAGTGGGCGGAGGGTTACCGCAAGCGGTTCGGGATCGTGCACGTCGACTACCTGACCCAGCGGCGCACACCGAAGGCCAGCGCCCGGTGGTACCAGGAGGTGATCTCCCGGAACGGGCTGTGACGAGCGGGGGGAAGGCGCGATGACGACGGCGCAGCGGCCGACGCTCGAAGCGGTGGCAGCGCGGGCGGGTGTGTCCCGCGCCACCGTGTCCCGGGTGGTCAACGGCTCCACCACAGTCGCCGAACCGATCCGCGAGGCGGTCACCCGGGCGGTCGCCGAGTTGGGGTACGTCCCCAACCTGGCCGCCCGCAGCCTGGTCACCCAGCGCACCGACTCGATCGCCCTGGTCATGCCGGAGGCGGCCACCCGGGTCTTCTCCGACGACCAGGTCTTCCCCGGCATCATCCGGGGCGTCAGCCAGGAGCTGGAGGCGGCCGACAAGCAACTGGTGCTGATGCTCGCCGGCTCGCCGGCCGGGCACCATCGGGTCGAGCGGTACACCACCGGCCGGCACGTCGACGGCGTGCTCTTCGCGTCGCTGCACGGTGCCGACCCGCTGCCCGGCACGCTGGCCCGACTCGGCATCCCGGTGGTGGTCAGCGGTCGACCGCTCGGCGACGTACCCGTCCCGTACGTGGACGTCGACCACGTGGCCGGGGTGACCGCGGCCGTCCGGCACATGATCGACAGCGGTCGTCGACGGATCGCGACCATCGCCGGGCCACAGGACATGGTCGCCGGAATCGAGCGGCTCAGCGGCTACCGCAGCACGGTCGCCGACGCGGCGCTGCCCGAGCTGATCGCCATCGGTGACTTCACCCGGGAATCCGGGTCGGCGGCGATGCGCCGCCTGCTCACCGAACATCCCGACCTCGACGGCGTCTTCGCCGCCTCCGACCTGATGGCGCACGCCGCCCTGCGTACGCTGCGGGAGGCTGGTCGGCGGGTGCCGGACGACGTTGCGGTGGTCGGCTTCGACGACATCGAGACCGCCGCCTACACCGAGCCGCCGCTGACCACCGTCCGGCAACCGATCGTGGAGCTCGGTCGTCGGATGACCCGCCAACTGCTCCGGCTGGCCGCCGGGGAGACCATCGAACAGGCGATCATGCTCCCCACCGAGCTGATCCGACGAGCCTCCGCCTGACTCCCAGCCCGCGCCGCGCCCGCCGTGCGATCCGCGCCCCGCCCGACCCGCAAGATCCGCATGGTTATTGCGTCGCTTCGACAGACGATCGTCGCTAGCCTCGCCGGCATGCCGGATCCTGTTGCGTTGCCGCACGTGTTCAGCTGTTCCCACCAACTCGTCGCGGTCGGCGCGGTCGCCGCCGTACCGATGGGGGCCTGACATGCGAATCCGGGTGGCACAGCCGGACGACGCCCCGGGCGTGGTGGCCCTGCGGACGACGGTCTACCCGTACCTGGTGCGGGGGGTCGAGTCGACCCGGAAGATGCTCGCCGAGCCCCCACCCGAGGAGGGCTGGACCGCCTTCGTGGCCGAGGTCGACGACCGGGTGGTCGGGTGGACGTCCGCGCAACGCTCAGGCTGGACCTCCACCCCGAACTTCGGCGAGATCTCGATGCTGCACGTGCACCCGGAACACCGGCAACAGGGCGTCGGCACGGCGCTGCTGACCGCCGCCACCGACCACCTCCGCCAACTGGGAATCCGCCGGATACGCGCGATGGCGCAGACGGACGGGCTGCCGTTCGCCCGCCGACACGGTTACGAGCCCAGCCGGGAGGTGCGCTACTCGGCGCTCGACCTCGACCCGGCGCCCGCGCTACCCGAGCTACCCCCGGGCGTACGGCTGCTGCCGATCTCCGACCTGGACCCGCACCTGCTGTACGCGGCGGACGTGGCCTCGGCCGCCGACGAGCCGGGCGACGTGCCGGTCGACTCGATCAGCTACGAGAGCTGGCAGTACGACGTCTGGGACAACCTCGGCCTGGACAAGGCGGCCAGCACCGCCGCCGAGGTCGATGGTGCGGTCGCCGCCTTCAGCCTGGTGAAGCGGGACGGGGACCGGATGTGGTCGGACTTCACCGGCACCATCCCGGAATACCGGGGGCGGGGCCTCGCCCGGATCACCAAGACCGCCGCGCTGCACCGGGCCGCCGCGGACGGCGTGCGCGTCGCGTACACCTCGAACGACGAAGCGAACGGGCCGATGCTCGCGATCAACACCCGACTGGGCTACCGACCGGTGGCATCCCAGTGGACCTGCCTGGCCGACCTGACCTGACCGCCAACCACCCGTGGGCCTCCGCGTCCGGCGGGGCGGTGTCGCTCCAGCCCCTAGGCGACGGGGTTGTCGAACACGCGGCGGGCGGTGGCGTGGGTGTCGGGGCCGAAGAGCACCAGACGGGCCTCGGTGACCGTGGCCGGGGTGGCCGAACGCAGCACCGCCAGCGCCTGACCGACCGCGTCGTCGACCGGCCAACCGTAGATACCGGCGGAGATCAGCGGAAAGGCCACCGTGGCCGCGCCCACCTCGTCGGCCACCGCGAGGCTGTTGGCGTAGCAGTCGCGCAGCAGCGCCGACCGGTCCTCGGTGGCCGACCAGACCGGCCCGACGGTGTGGATCACCCAGCGGGCCGGCAGTTCCCCGGCAGTGGTCGCCACCGCCTGGCCGGTGGGCAGACCCTTGCCGTAGTGGGACGCCCGCAGCGCCCGGCACTCGGCCAGGATGGCCGGCCCGCCGCGCCGGTGGATCGCACCGTCGACCCCACCGCCGCCGAGCAGGGACGAGTTCGCGGCGTTCACGATGGCGTCCACCCGCTGGACGGTGATGTCCCCCTCGACCAGGGTGATCTCCATGTCAGCTCTCCTCGATCGGCTGGCCCATCGAGCGGCGGGCCAGCAGAGTGGCGCCGGCGACCGCGGCCGGCATGATCAGCACGGCGCCGAGCGGAATCAGGAAGCAGAGGAAGACAGCCACGCCGAAGCCGAGCGCGGTGGGTCGGTCGGCCTTCAGGATCGTCCGGCGCTGCGGTAGCCGCATCCCGCGACGGTAGAACGGCGCGCCGACCAGTTCCACGGCGAGGAACCAGCCGCCCACGGCCGCCCCGATGACCGGGACGACCGTCTGGCCGATCACCGGGATGAAGCCGGCGACGAAGAGCGGGATGCCGACCAGCGCCGTGAGCGCCACCAGGCGTACCGAGTCGGCGAGGCTGCGACGCAGCGACGACCAGAACGGCACGTCCACCGCGCCCGGCGTGCCGCCGTACCGCTGTTCGACCTGCTCGGAGATCTTCTCGTAGAACGGGTCGCCGATGACCAGGGTGACCGCGGTGAAGGTGAGCACGCCGAGCAGGCCACCGAGCCCCAGGAAGGCCAGCCCGGCGATCACCCGGACCAGGCTGCGACCAGTGCTCGACCAGTCGTCGGCGAACGGGGTGACCAGCGCGGCGAGGTCGTCCACGAAGTACACCAGCGTGGCGAGCGCGGCCAGGAAGAGCACGCCGGAGATCAGCGCCGGCACGATGCCGAGCAGCACCAACCCCGGGCTGCGGACGTAGAGGCCCAACCCACGTAGGAGCAGCCCCGCCCCGGCGAAAAAGCGTCCGACGACCCCGGTCACCGGGCTGGCGATTCTGCTGACATCCACGATCGAGCAGCCTAACCAGCCGTGATCGAATCCGCCGGGCGGAGCGCTAGCAGCGACCCGTCGCGTACACATCAACCGGTTGGCGGACGGCCGCGATCCACCGGGGACGCCGGGCTTCGTCGCCGACCGGTCGATTCGCCGCCGGGTCACCCCGACAACCCTTGAGGGGTACGAAGTCAGCGGCGGAAGGCGGCACGATGCCGGTCATCGAGGTGACCCACCTGAAGAAGCGGTACGGCGATCTGGTGGCGGTGGACGACGTGTCGCTCACCGTGCAGGCCGGGGAGATCTTTGGCGTCCTCGGTCCGAACGGCGCCGGCAAGACCACCACCGTGGAGTGTGTCGCCGGTCTACGTGTCCCCGACGGGGGCGGGGTGTCGGTCCTTGGGCTCGACCCCCGCCGGGACGCGGCCCACCTGCGCCAGCGGGTCGGGGTGCAACTCCAGGAGAGCCAACTGCCGGACCAGCTCCGGGTGGCTGAGGCCCTGGAGCTGTACGCCTCGTTCTACCGCAACCCGGCCGACCCCGTCGAGTTGATCGAGAGGCTGGGCCTCGGCGAGAAGCGGAACACCGCGTACAAGAAGCTCTCCGGCGGTCAGAAGCAGCGACTCTCCATCGCGCTGGCGCTGGTCGGCAACCCGGAGATCGCGATCCTCGACGAGCTGACCACCGGGCTGGACCCGCAGGCTCGGCGGGACACCTGGAGCCTCATCGAACAGGTCCGCGACAGCGGAGTGACGATCGTGCTGGTCACCCACTTCATGGAGGAGGCCGAGCGACTCTGCGACCGGGTCGCGGTCATCGACAGAGGCCGGGTGGTCGCGCTGGACACCCCGGCGGGGCTCGTGTCGACGGTGGCTCCCGAGCAGCGGATCCGGTTCCGGCCGTCCGCCCCGGTCGACGACCGGCTCCTCACCGACCTGCCCGAAGTCTCCGCCGTGCAGCGCACCGGCAGCCAGGTGGTGGTGACCGGCACCGGTGACCTGCTGCACGCCGTCACCTCGGTGCTCGCCCGCCACCAGATCGTCGCCGCCGATCTGCGGCTGGAGCAGTCCACCCTCGACGACGCCTTCGTCGAGCTGACCGGGCGCCGGCCCGCCGCCTGAGGGAGAACCGACATGCGCGCCTTCGGGCAGATCCTGAAGATCGAGACACGACTCTTCCTGCGGGACTTCGGCTCGCCGCTGACCACCATCGTCCTACCGCTCGCGCTGCTGGTGGTGTTCGGGCTCATCCCGGCGACACGTCAGCCGGAGACCCAGTTCCGTGACCTGTCCTTCATCCAGTACTTCGCACCCTCACTGCTGGTGATCACGCTCGCCATGTCGGCGGTCAACATCCTGCCCACGGTGCTGGCCACCTACCGGGAACGTGGGGTGCTGCGCCGGCTGGCCACCACGCCGGCCAGCCCCGCCGCGTTGTTGACCGCCCAACTGCTCATCTCGCTCGCCACCATCCTGGTCAGCGCCGTACTGCTCGTCGCGGTGGGCTGGCTGGCGTTCGACGTTCCGCTGCCCCGGCGTCCGCTGGGCTTCACACTGGCCCTCCTCCTCGGCACGGCGGCCCTGCTGGCGCTCGGTCTGCTCGTGGCGGCGGTGGCGCGGACGGCGAAGTCGGCGCAGGCGATGGCCGTGCCCCTGTTCATGGCGGTCATGTTCTTCGGTGGCGTCTACGTTCCCCGGTTCCTCCTGCCGGACTTTCTGGTCCGAATCGGCGACTACACACCACCAGGGGTGCAGGCGCTACTCGACGCCTGGACCGGCACACCACCGCAGCCGCTGCACCTGGGGATAATGGCGGTGGTCGCCGTGGCGGCGGGCGCCGGCGCGGCGAAACTGTTCCGCTGGGAGTGATCGGGGATTCGATGACCAGCAGCGGTGCGAACGACCGTCTGGCCAGGTGGCGAGAGCACGAGGCGACCCTCTATCGCGTGGTCCCCTACGGCGGGCTGGCTCTCGGCACCCTGCTGGCCCTCGTCGCGCCAGCACCCCACGGCCTCGGGGTGACCCCCACCATCGCCGTCGCCGTGGCCGCCGGGTGCTGGGTCACCTGGTTCGTCACCCTGCACCCCGGCTGGCAGAGCCGGCGCAAGCTGATGGCGGTCTACTACGCCGGGCTGATCACGTTCGCCGCCGCACTGGTGGCCGCCAGTCCGTGGTACGGCCTCTTCGCCTGGATCGGTTACATCCATGCCTTTCCGGTCCTGCCCCGGCGCTGGCGGATCGCCGGGGTGACAGCCACCGCCGCACTCATCGCCACCTCGCAGGGCGGTGGCCTGGCGATAGCGATCTCGCACTGGCCGCTCTGGCTGCTGCTGGTGCTGTTCAACCTGGTGGTGGCCGGCTCGGTGACCTGGTTCGCGATGATCGCCGAACAGGAGGACGCCAAACGCAAGCGCTTGGTGGCGGAACTCGGCGAGACCAACCGCCAACTCACCGAGACGGTCAGTGAGAACGCCGGGCTGCACGCCCAACTGCTCACCCAGGCCCGGGAGGCCGGCGTGCTGGACGAACGGCAACGAATGGCACGGGAGATCCACGACACCCTGGCTCAGGGGTTGACCGGCATCATCACCCAGCTGGAGGCGGCCGAGCAGACCCGTGACCGGTCCGCCGACTGGCGCCGGCACGTCGACAATGCGCTCGCGCTGGCCCGGGAGAGCCTCACCGAGGCCCGCCGCTCGGTACAGGCGGTCCGTCCGGAACCGTTGGAGACGGCCCGGCTACCGGATGCCCTCGTCGAGCTGGGCGGGCGCTGGTCGGCCCGGAACGGGGTACGGGCCGACGTGGCCACCACCGGCACACCCCGTCCGCTGCACCCGGAGGTCGAGGTGACCCTGCTCCGGGCCGCCCAGGAAGCGCTGTCCAACGTGGCCCGGCACGCCGCCGCGTCGCGGGTCGGGCTGACCCTGTCGTACATGGCGGACGTGGTCACGCTTGATGTCCGTGACGACGGGACGGGCTTCGACCTCACCGACCGGCCGGTGCCTCGCGAGCCGGGCGGCGGGTACGGGCTGACCGCCATGCGGCAGCGGGTGACCCGGGTCGGTGGCGAGTTGGCCGTCGAATCCGAGCCGGGCAACGGCACCGCCATCTCGGCGTCCGTCCCCGCGCTACCCGGAGGTGCCGGGTGACCGCCCCGGTACGACTGCTGATCGTCGACGACCATCCGGTGGTGCGGGACGGGCTGCGGGGGATGTTCACCGGTGACCCCGATTTCGAGGTGGTGGGTGAGGCGGCGGACGGTTCGGAGGCGTTGGTCCTGGTCGCGACGCTGCGGCCGGACGTGGTGCTGATGGATCTGCGGATGCCCGGGATGGACGGGGTGACCGCCATCGGCAGGCTGGCTCGCGCCGGCAGCGCCGCCCGGGTGCTGGTGCTCACCACCTACGACACGGACGCGGACGTGCTGCCGGCGATCGAGGCCGGTGCGACCGGCTACCTGCTCAAGGACACCCCTCGGGAAGATCTGGTTCGCGCGGTCCGGGCCGCGGCCCGGGGTGAGTCGGTGCTCGCGCCGAGCGTCGCCGGCCGGCTGATGGGCCGGCTGCGCGCTCCTGCCGAGGAGCCGCTCAGCCAACGGGAACTGGAGGTGCTCACCCTGGTGGCCCGGGGTGCCTCCAACCGGGAGGCGGCGACCCGCCTGTTCATCAGCGAGGCCACCGTCAAGACGCACCTGCTGCACGTGTACGCCAAGCTCGGGGTCAACGACCGGGCTGCCGCGGTGGCCACCGCGTACGACCGGGGGCTGCTGACGCCCGGCGGGCGGTGAGCGGCACCGGGCAGGATGGGCGGGTGCGCGCGTCTCGACTGATCTCGTTGCTGTTGCTGTTGCAGGCGCGCGGGTCGATGACCGCGAGTGAGCTGGCACGGGAGCTGGAGGTCTCCGAGCGGACCGTCTACCGGGACGTCCTGGCGCTCTCCGCGGCGGGCGTGCCGGTCTACGCCGACCGGGGGCGGGCCGGCGGTTACCGCCTGCTCGGCGGCTACCGCACCCGACTGACCGGGCTGACCCGGGACGAGGCGGAGGCACTCTTCCTCGCCGGGCTGCCCGGCCCGGCCGGCGAGATGGGGCTCGCCGACGCGGTCGCGTCCGCCGAGCTGAAGGTGCTCGCCGCGCTGCCACCCGCGCTGCGCGACGCGCCGGCCCGCGCCGGGCAGCGGTTCCACCTGGACATGCCGGGCTGGTTCCGGGAGACCGCGCCACCGCTCTGGTTGCCCGAGCTGGCCCGGGCGGCCTGGACAGACCGGCTGGTGGAGCTGCGCTACCGACGCGGCGACCGGGAGGTGACCCGCCGGGTCCAGCCGTACGGCCTGGTGCTCAAGAGCGGGGTCTGGTATCTGGTCGGCCGGATCGGCGACGACGTACGCACCTACCGGGTGGACCGGGTCACCGGGGTCGAGGTGGGCGACGAGCACTTCGACCGGGACGAGGGCTTCGACCTGGCCGGGCACTGGCGCGAGCAGGCCGGGTCGTTTTTGCGGACCATGCTGCGGGCCGAGGTCGCCGTCCGGCTGAGCCCCGCCGGCCTGCGCCGGCTCCGGCACCTGGTCGATGCCCCTTTCGTGTACGACGAACTGGTCGCCGCCGCCAGCCCACCCGACGGGCAGGGCTGGGTGGTGGCGCGGCTGCCCGTCGAGTCGGTCCAGGTGGCGTACCACCAACTGCTGGGGCTCGGCCCCGAGGTGGAGGTCCTCGACCCACCCGAGCTGCGGCAGCTGTTCGCGGAGAGCGCCGACCGGCTCGCGGCGCTCTACCGGTAGCCGGTTCTGCGCCTACCGGTAGCCGGTCACGTCCGACGGTTTGCCCGCGTCGACCACCTCGGTGATGTAGCGGAAGCCCTCGGGTTGGCTGCCGTCCAGGTCGGTGAAGCCGTACACCTTGGACAGCGTGCCAGCGTCGACGGACTTGCCGCTCCAGCGGGCTTTGTCCTCGTCGGCGGCGAGGGCGGCCACCGCACGGCCCACGAAGGCCGGGGTCTCCGAGATGAGGAAGTTCGGGTCGGTGGCGGCGCCGTCGCGCCAGTTCTCCTCGGTCACGCCGAAGTGCTCCAGCATCGCCTCGGAGCGGATCCAGCCGGGGGTGAGCGCCACGGCCGTGCAGCCGTGCGGCTTCAGCTCGTGCGCCTGACTGAAGGCGAGCCGGTTGACCGAGACCTTGGCCAGGTCGTAGAAGACCGACAGCCGGTAGTTCTCGTCGTTGTACGCCTTGGTGCCGTCGCCCATCTCCACCACCAGCCCGCCGGGCTTGCGGATCAGCAGCGGCAGGGCGAAGTGGCTGGTGATGATGTGCGTGTCGACGGCCAGTCGCAGGGTACGGAAGCCGGCGTCGAGCGGCTGCTCCCAGACCGGCTTGTCCCAGGTGACCAGCGGGTCGCCGCCCCAGATGTCGTTCACCAGCACGTCGAGTTGGCCCTGCTCGGCGTCGATGCGGGCGACCAGGTCGCGGACCTGCTCGGGCACCAGGTGGTCGACCTGAACGGCGATGCCGGTGCCGCCGGCCGCGCTGACCAGCTCGGCGGTCTCTTCGATGGTCTCCGGCCGGTCCATCTCCGAGCGGCCGGCCCGGGTGCTGCGACCGGTGGCGTAGACGGTCGCACCGGCCGCGCCGAGCTGAACGGCGATCTGCCGCCCGGCACCACGGGTGGCACCGGCGACGAGCGCGATCTTTCCTGTGAGCGGTTGTGTCATGCCTCCGACGTTGTCAGGAATACCTGACAACCGACGTCCGAATTCGGTACTCGATCTAATCCACCAGCCGGACCCGGACCCGACGGTTGGCCCGGCCCTTGCTCTCCACCTTGACCACCTGCACCTTGCCGATCTGGGCGGTGGAGGCGACGTGGGTGCCGCCGTCGGCCTGCACGTCCAGCCCGACGATGTCGACGATCCGGACCTCCTGCTCATCCGCCGGGATGAGGTTGGACTGGGTGCGGATGATGTCCGGCAGGGCCAGCGCCTCGGTGCGCGGCAGCACCCGGGTGGCGACCGAGCGGTCAGCGGCCACCTCGGCGTTGACCAGCTCCTCGATGCGGCTCTTGAAATCCGGGGGCACCTCGGGGAGGTTGAAGTCCATCCGGGCCTCGCCCGGCTCCATCGAGTTGCCTGTCACGAGCGCGCCGAAGTCCCGGAACACCACACCGCAGAGCACGTGCAGGCCGGAGTGGGTACGCATCAGCCGGGTGCGGCGCTCGTCCTCCACCGCGCCGACGACCTCGGTGCCGACCGGCGGCAGCGGGTCACCCTCGGCGGGGATCAGGTACGGGTCGTCGCCCTTGCGGGTGCCGACGATGCGGGTCTGCACGCCCTGCCAGAGCAGCACCCCGTGGTCGGGTGGTTGACCACCGCCGCCCGGGTAGAAGGCCGAACGGTCCAGCACGATGCCCTGCTCCGCGTCGGCGTGCAGGACCGTGCACGTCCATTCGCGCAGGGTCGGGTCGGCAAGGTCCAGCCGGTGCGTCCGGCCATGCTGTGTGACGCCCATGACAGGGCAGGTTACTCGTTCAGAAAGCCGGAGATGCGGTCCCGCAGATCGGCGCGTTCCGACCAGAGCACGCCGGGCCGGTCGTACACGTGCAGGGTGGCCTGGGGCAGCGCGACGGCGAGCCGCTCGGCGACCTCGACCGGGTGCAGGTCGTCGCCCGCGCAACCGATCACCAGCGCCGGCGCGGTGACCGCCGTCAGGTCACCGATCTGGCGCAGCGGTGTCTGGTCGGTGAGCGTGGCCAGACCTTCGGCCAGACCGTCGCGGAGCAGCTGGTCGAGCCGTTGTCGCAGGTACGCCCAGCCGGCCGGGGTGTTGCGCACGGCCGGGGGCAATTCCAGCGTGACGATGTCGGCGACCGCCGAGGCGTCCCCGCTCTCCACCGCCTCCAGCAGGTCGGTGACGCGTTCCCGGGCGATCGGCCCGCGTGGCTCGTCGAGGACCGCCGGCAGGAAGAAGACCAGCCTGTCGAAACGTTCCGGGCTCTCCGCGAGAAGTCGGCAGAGGGCACCCGCGCCGAGGCTCGCGCCGAACGCCCGGCTGGCGCCGCCGAGGTCGGCGATCGCACGCAGATCCCGGGCCAGGTCCAGGTAGTCCCACGGCCCGTCCGGGGCTTCGGAACGGCCGTGCCCGCGGAACTGGAAGAACACCTTGCGGCCGTTCACCCCACTGCCGAACGGGCGGGTGGTGGCGATGCCGTTGCCCAGCCCGTGGGCGAAAACGGTGACCGGATCACCGGTGCCGGTGACCAGCCGCTCCAGCCGTACGCCGTGTGGGGTGGTGACCAGCTCGGTCTCCGGCTCCGGCAGCGCCGGCCGACCGGTACGCGGCCCGCCCGGCCCGGGCCCCCAGGTGCGGGGCCCGCTGTCGGGTGGGGGCGGCCAGCGAAAACCTCTCACCAGAACCCTTTGCCGTCGCTCAGGTCGCGCAGACCGACCCGGACGTCGAGCAGGTAGATGAGCGCGGCGGCGATGCCGATCAGTCCGAAGAGGCTGATCGGACCGAAGCCGAGCAGGGTGAGCACGAGACAGACCGCCAGGATGGCGATCCAGCCGCCCTTGGGCAGCGTCCCGATGGCGGGGAAGGCGTCGGAGCGCTGCGTGACGGCGTGCACCAGCGCGACACCCTGGATGATCAGCGCGAAGACGAGCAGAATCAGCTCGATCACGTAGCGGACTTCGAACGCGAAGATCGGCGCGGCGTTGGCCATGTCGGCAAGTTTATGTCCACGACCCCGGCTACGTCCGACAAGGACGCCGCCGGGGTCGTCGACCCGACGAGTTACTCGGCGGCCGGACGGGTCCGCTTGGTGGCCCGGGGAAGCTTCGCCGACGGGGTCTCGGCCGGCTTGGCAGCCTTCGGCGCGCGGGCGATCTTTTTGACCGCGGCCGGCTTGGCCTCGGCGATCTCGGCCACGTCGGCCGGGGTCGGCGCGGCGGCGGGGGCCGGAGCGGCGGGGGTGGCAGCCGCAGTGGTGGCCGGCGTCACGGCCTCGGTGGCCTCGATGTCGGCGTTGACCGTCTCGGCGGCCTCCAGCACGCCGGCACCGACGACACGCTCGCCCCGGGCGACCAGCGCGCCGTACGCGGCGAACGCGCGCTCCTGGGCGACCTGGGCGCCCGCGACCACCAGGGCGGCGTTGCGGGTCGCGGCGGCGCGCAGCTTGTCGATGTCGGCCACCTCACGCAGCTTCGCCAGGTCGGCGGTCTCGTTGGCGGTACGCAGCGTCTCGGTGGCCTTCTGCTTCAGCTCGAAGCCGGTCAGCACGGCCCGGCCACCCAGGTCGGCGACGACGCGGGTGCTCAGGACGCCGACCACGGCCGGCAGCTTGCGCAGCTGCTCGATGGCCAGCTCACCGGCGCCGGCTGCGGCGTAGATCGGGGCGGGGATGCGATTGGTCTTCGGCTCGCTCATGACGTCTCCTCTTCGGCCGCCTCGGCGGCCTTCTTCTGGGGGATGCTGGTGCTGCCCGGGGCGGGGGCGGTGCCCGCCTCGGTGACGGCGACCGACTCGAGCACGGCCTCGGTCGGGGTGCCGTCCACGGTGGTGGGGCCGGTGGCGGCCACATTGGCCAGGTCCGCGGCCTGGCTGGCGGGCTGACTGGCGGGCTGACTGGCGGGCTGGTCGGCCTGGGCCGCGTCGGCTTCGGCCTGGGCCTCGGCCAGCCGGGTGTTCTCCCGGCGGAACGTCTCGTAGATCTGACTGAGCGACTGCTTCTGCGCCATCGTCAGGTCGGCGTCCACGGCGATGGCGGCGAGCACCCCGTGGCCTTCCTTGTCGTCGAGCAGACCGGCGCGCAGGTACATCGCCGGGGTGGAGACCCGCAGCGCGCTGGCCAGTTGCTGGAGCACCTCGGCGCTGGGTTTGCGCAGGCCACGCTCGATCTGGCTGAGGTACGGGTTGCTGACCCCCGCCTGCTCGGCGAGCTGCCGTAGCGAGATCTTGGCGTTGCGCCGCAGATCGCGGATGAACCCGCCGACGTCGGGAAGGTCCTTGGGTGTGGCCATGGCAGCGACGCTAATAGCCAGCGCTAGCTCCTGCAAGCAAAACGCTAACCATAGTTAGCAAGGTCTCAGCACCCCGTTTGCGTGGCGCTCGGCCGATCCGTACGGTCCGTCCGTGCACAAGATCACAGTCAATGGAGCAAGCATCGCGTACGACGAGGCCGGCACCGGCTCGCCCGTCGTCCTGCTGCACGCCGGAATTGCCGACCGGCGGATGTGGCGCGGGCAGGTGGCCGCGCTCGCCGCCCGGCACCGGGTGATCGTCCCGGACCTGCGCGGCTACGGAGACTCGGAACTCCCCCCGGCCCCGTTCGCGCACCACGACGACGTGGCCGGGCTGCTGGATGCGCTCAACCTTCCGCAGGCCGCCCTGGTCGGCTGCTCCTTCGGTGGGGCCGTCGCCATCGACACCGCGCTGGCTCACCCCGACCGGGTGAGCGCGCTCGCGCTGTTCGACACGGCGGTCTCCGGCAACGAGTGGTCCGACGAGGCGAACGACCTCTGGGACGCCCTGGTCGGAGAGGTCGACCCCGACGACTTCGTCGCCGGCGCGGCCGGTGAGGTGCGGTTCTGGGTGGTCGGCCCGCGCCGCCAGCCGGAGGACGTCGACCCCGAGCTGGTCGCGTTCGCCCAGGAGATGGACCAGCGCGCCCTCGCCGCCGAGCTGGCGCTCGGCGCGGTCGAGGTGGGAGAGCTGTCGCCACCGGCGATCGGCCGTCTCGGCGAGCTGAAGATTCCCGTCCTGGTCACCGCCGGTGCCGCCGACGTGCCGGACATCAGCCGGCTCGCCGACCGGATCGCCGCCGAGGTCCCCGGCGCGGTACGACTGCCCGACGTGCCGGACGCCGCGCACCTGCTGCCGCTGGAGCGTCCGGAGCCGGTCAACGCCGCGCTGCTCGACTTTCTGAGCTGAGCGCGCCCGCGACGCACGCCTCGGACGTCGTGACGCGGGCCGACAGCGCCGCATCACCGCGTCCGTCATCAGACCCGTCCTGACGCGACGGAGCTGACACCGCGACGAGCGCTATACCTCAGAGTCATATTCATACCCGTGAGGTATAGCGCTCGATCCGGAGTTGGCCGCCGCGTCGGTCAGCCGGACCACCGACCGGCGGGCCGCCAGACCGGCGGGCCGGCAGTGTCACCAGAGCGGGCGGACCGCCCCGACCGGAACGCCGCCGCCGAAGAGCGGCACCTCGGCGTACTCGGTCAGTACCGGGGCGTCCACACCGAGCCGGCGCAACGCGGAGACCAGTACCGGCATCCGGGCCCGGTCGGCCCCGTCGTCGATCTTCAGCGCGACGGCGCCGACGCCCGGCAGCGCCACGGCGATTACGCCCTCGGCGCCGACCTTGGCCAGCAGCCCCGGCACACCCCGCATCAGCCGGGTGTCGTCGGCCTGGGTGCCGCCCACGATCTCCGGGTACGCCCGCATCGCGTCGGCCACCGTGCGCGGCACCGAGCCGGGCTCCGCGTCGACCAGCCGGAGGTACGCCCCGGCCAGGCCGGTCAGCGACACCGCAAGCACCGGAGCGCCGCAGCCGTCGACCCCCACCGCCGCCGCCTGCTCGCCGGTGAACTCCTCAATGGCGGCCCGCAACCGCTGCTGTAGCGGGTGCTCCGGCCGCCAGTAGCCCTCCCGCGACCAACCGGCGGCCTCGCAGGTCAGCAGCATCCCGCTGTGCTTGCCGGAGCAGTTCATCTGCACCCGGCTCGGGCCGCCACCGGCGCGGAGGACCGCCTCCCGGGCCGCGGCGCCCACCGGCAGGTCGGGCGGGCAGTGCAGCGCCGACGCGTCCAGCCCGGCGCGCTCCAGCAGCGCACCGACCCGGGCCAGGTGAAATTCCTCGCCCGCGTGACTCGCCGAGACCAGCGCCACGTCGGCCGGGTCGGTCAGGGCCAGGCCGGCCCGGAGCATCCCGATGGCCTGCATCGGCTTGCTGGCCGAGCGGGGGAAGATCGGCGAGGTCACGTCTCCGGCGGAGGCCACCGCGACACCGGCGGCGTCCAGCACCACCACCGAGCCGCGGTGCGCACCCTCCACGAACCCGGACCGGACCACCTCGGCGAGCGGCGCGCCGCCCTCGTACGTCTTCGTCACGCGCTGGACGGTACCGACGGTCCGGGGGTGCCCGGCGGCGGGGTGACCAGGAGGTCCACCGCCCGGGTGACAGGGGCGCGGGACAGACCCGGCCTTACAGCCCGAGCAGTTCGCGGGCCTCGGTGGTGGTCAGCGGCGGGCGCTGGGCGAGCTGGGCGAAACCCACCGCCCGGGCGACCAACTGCATGTTGGACTCCACCGGGCGGCCCTTCGCGTACGTCACCGTGTCCTCCATACCGACCCGCAGGTGCCCGCCGGCCGACAGCGAGGCCAACAGCACCGCGATGGTGCTCCGGCCGACGCCGGTGGCCGAGAAGGTGGTGCCCTCGGGCAGGTCCCGCAGCATCCGATGGGCCGCGACCAGGGTCTCGGTGGTGCCCGGCATACCGCCCGGCACACCCATCACGAAGTCGACGTGCACGTGCCCGCCGGCCGGCAGCCCGTACTTGCCGAGCAACCGCTGCAACGCGGACAGGTGACCCAGGTCGAAGATCTCGTACTCCGGCACGATTCCGCGTTCCTGCATCCGGGTGTGCAGGTCGACGATGAACTCCCAGCGGTTGAGGAAGACGTCGTCGCCGAAGTTGACAGTGCCCATGGTGCAGGAGGCCATGTCCGGTCGGGCGTCGAGCACGGCGAGCCGGGCGACCTCCGGGTCGGTCACCGCCCCGCCGGAGGAGAGCTGCACGATCAGGTCGGTGCTGTCCCGCAGCGCCGCCACCGTGTCGGCCAGACGCACCGGGTCGAGCGTCGGTCGGGCCTCGTCATCGCGGATGTGGACGTGGATCACGGCGGCGCCGAGCGCCTCGCACTCCTTGGCGGTGAGCAGCAACTCGTCGAGGGTCACCGGCAGCGCCGGCACCTCCGCCTTGGCCGACTCAGCGCCGGTCGGGGCCACCGTGATCAACGTCCCTGTTGTCATGCCGGCGATCCTAGACGGCCCGCTCAGGACGGGTCGATCGCCGCCGCGGTCTCACCGATCAGCAGGGCGGCGTCGTCCGGGACGTTCCGCTTCAGCACCGCGAGCGCGACCTGGCCCAGCTCGTGGTGCAGCACGGCGGTGCCGACGAAGCCGACCGCCCGGCCGTCGAGGGTCACCGGCGTACCGGCCACCGGCGGCTGATCGGTGGTCACCCCGTCCAGATGCAGCAGTACGAGACGACGCGGCGGCCGGCCCATGTTGTGCACCCGCGCCACCGTCTCCTGCCCCCGGTAGCAACCCTTGTCCAGGTGCACCGCCGGGGCGATCAGGTCGACCTCGGCCGGGATGGTCCGGTGGTCGGTGTCCACCCCGACCCGGGGTTGCCGAGCGGCCACCCGGATCGCCTCGTACGCCCAGAGCCCCGCCACCGGCACCCCGGCACCGCGCAGCTCCGCCACCACCTGGTCCATCGCCGACCGGGGCACCAGCAGGTCCACCCCGAGCGGACCCCGTCGGGCCCAGCCGCCGATCGGCAGCGGCCGTACGTCGTACCGAACGCTCGCCCGGGGTGGCACGGCACCGTGCGCGAACTTCGGACCCGGCACCGCGACCACGTCCGGCGCGGCGAGCCCGGTCACGCCGAGCGTGCCGAGCGCCTCCATGGCCGCCGGCCCGACCAGCGACAACAGTGCGCGCTCGGCGGTCGCGTCGCGTGGTTCGACCTTGCTGAAGAACCGCATCTTCTCCAGGTAGGTCAGCAGGCCCTGGGTCGCACCGGGCTCGGTGTCCAGCCAGGCGGTCTCGCCGTCCTCGGCGACCATGGCGTGCTGCTCGACGTGGCCGTGCGGCGACAGCACCAGCAACTCGGTGCCCTCGTTCGCGGAGAGGGTGGTCAGGTGCTGTGAGGTGATGGTGTGCAGCCAGCCGGCTCGTTCCTCCCCGGGCACCGCGATGACCCCGCGGTGCGACCGGTCGACCAGACCGACAGCGGTGTCGAGGGTGCGCTGCTCACGCAGCGGGTCGCCGTAGTGCGCGGCCACCCCCCGCACGCCGGCCGCGACGTGCGCCGGATCCGGCTGGTCGCGGCTGGCCTCGTCGATGCTCTCGACGGCCACCGCACCCGCGATGTCGATCATTTCTGGTCCCCGTTCTCGCAGCGTGCGCAGACGCCGAAAAGTGACACGTGCCCGATGTCCACCCGAAACCCGCGCTGCGCGGCCAACTGGTCGGCGAGGGGGCAGAGCAGCTCCGGATCGATCTCGTCGATCGCGCCACACTCCCGGCAGACCAGGTGGACGTGTTGGTGTTCACCGGCGGCGTGATAGGTCGGTGAGCCGTGCGACAGGTGCGTGTGGGTGACCAGACCGAGCCGTTCCAGCAGCTCAAGCGTGCGGTAGATGGTGGTGATGTTGACCCCGGCGGCGACCTCCCGGACCGCGGTGTGCACCTGCTCCGGGGTGGCGTGGCCCAGATCGAGCACCGCCTGGAGGACGAGCTGCCGCTGGGCCGTCAGCCGCAGCCCGCGGGCCCGCAGCATTTCCGCGAGGGAGGATTCGGACACCGTCCGATCATAGTTCGGCCACCAGGCTGTTCCTCGCACCGCGATCGATCACCGCTACGCTCGACGGTCATGGTGAGGTCGTCCGTCGGGAAGGCCGCGGCCGACCCGACCGCGCGGATCGCCGTTCTGGGGCGTGGCCCGGTCCCGCCCGGCGACCCGGTGCTCCGCGGTGACGACCTCGGGGTGCTGCACGGCGACGGCCTCTTCGAGACCATGCACCTGCGGGACGGCCAGCCGTGGCTGCGCGACGAACACCTGGCCCGCCTGGCCACGGCGGCCACCGCCGTCGAGCTGCCCCTGCCCCCCACCGCCGCGCTGGTCGACCTGCTGGACGAGGTGCGGACAGGCTGGCCGGCACCGGTGGAAGGAGCACTCCGGTTGGTCTGCACCCGAGGCCCGGAGGCCGGCGGCCCGCCCACGGTCTACGCCACGCTGGCCGAGGTTCCGGCGTCCGCCCGGGCCGCCCGTCGGGACGGAATCACGGTGGCCACCCTGCCGCTGGGGCTGCCCGCCGCCGCCCGCAACGAGCTGAGCTGGCTGCCGGCCGGCATCAAGTCCACGTCGTACGCGGTCAACAGCGCCGCCCGCCGCTGGGCCCGCCGGGCCGGCGTGGACGACGTGCTCTGGATCTCGTCCGACCGGTACGCGCTGGAAGGCCCCACCGCCAATGTGGTGTGGCTCACCGGCGACACACTCTGCACGGTGCCGGCCGCCAGCACCGGCATCCTCGCCGGCACCACCGCGGCCTGGCTGCTCGCCCACGCCACCGGGCTGGGCCTGAGCGCCGCCGAGCGGCTGGTCACCACCGACGAGCTGCACGCGGCCGACGGCGTGTGGTTCACCTCGTCACTGCGCGGCGCCGCCGAGGTGCACACCCTGGACGGGGTGCGTCGGGCTCGCTGCCCGCGCACCCCTGCCCTCCAGGCCCTGCTGGGTTTTCCCGTCTAGCCAGCCGCCGACCGTCGAGGTCAGCCGCCGACCCGGACGAGCCGGGCCGAGAGGTGAGGGCTGAGCCCGTGCCCCATGGCGGCCATCTCCTGGGCGTAGAGCAGCGCACCCTCGACGATGCCGAAGAGCCGGTGCCCCCCGGTGACCTCCTTGGCGGTCGGAGTCCGGATCACCGCATCGGTGGCGAACTCGACCTGCGTGCCGGTGCGCTTGCCCAGGTGCAGCTCCATCACCCCGCTCGGGGTGGTCAGCAGCGCCTCCAGCTCGTCGGTCGCCCGACCGTCCACCAGGACCGGCCGCCACCAGCCGACCTCACGACCGGCCGGACGGACCGGCTTGCTCTGCTCGTCGAGGATCCAGGCCCGCGACTCGTAGTGCAGGAACGGTCGGCCGTCGTGGCTGATCCGGATCTCCTGCGCGTAGTCGAAATCCTCGATGGTGGGGAAACCGCCCTTGCCCCGACCACGCCACAGGCCGATGTACGGCAGTAGGGCATCCAGCGCGGGGTGCAGCTTCGGCCCGACGCGCAGGTCGTGACTCTCCTCGAACGGGTACTCCTCGACCGGCGGCGCGTTCAGCCACGGCGGCTGCAGCGGGTTCTCGCTCACCAGCGTCACCAACGTCCTCTCGAAATGCGTACGGCAAGGTAGACCAGGCCACCGGCGAGCCCGCCCAGGCCAGCGACCAGCAGGCTGACAAACCCGATCTCGGTAACCATCCCGGCCATCCTATGCTGGGCCACATGGCCCGCACTCTCGTCGTCAAGGCCACCGCGGGGGCGGACGCCCCGGAGCGGTGCGCACAGGCATTCACCGTCGCCGCAACGGCGGTCGCGGCCGGGGTGGACGTCTCGCTCTGGCTGACCGGTGAGTCGACCTGGTTCGCGCTGCCCGGTCGCGCCCAGCAGTTCGACCTGCCGCACTCCGCGCCCCTGGCCGAGTTGTTGCACGTCATCCTGACCAGCGGCCGGGTGACCGCCTGCACGCAGTGCGCGGCCCGACGGGAGATCGGCCCGGACGACGTACTCCCCGGGGTCCGGATCGCCGGTGCCGCGGTCTTCGTCGAGGAGGCGATGGCCGAGGGCGCGCAGGCACTCGTCTACTGACCGCACGGCGGCGGTGGGTCGATCCGAGCGGAGTGCCGATACCGACCCGACATCTCGGACGGCTGCCTACGATTCGGATGTGACCGAGGCGGCGGAGAGGTTCTTCGAGGCACTGCCGTCGCGCGCACCCGACGTCCTGGGCGGCCTGGCCGACGGCACCCTCCAGATCGACCTCGGCGAGGACCACCGCACCGAACACTGGCTGGTCCGGATGCGGCCCGGATTCGTCCAGGTCAGCCGGGGGCGTGGCCCGGCCGACGCCATCTGGTACAGCAGCGCCGCCCTCTTCGACCGACTGATCACCGGCGAGGCCCAGGGGGTCGCGGCGGTGCTGCGCAACGAGAGCACGTTCAGCGGGAACGTGGTGCTCTTCCTCGCCTTCCGCCGGTTCTTTCCGAACCCGCCCGGCACCCGCGACCCCCGCGAAACGGCCCGTCGAGCAGCCGGGCGCCACAGGTGAAGGACCTCGTCAGCATTCTGGACGGCAACACCTTCCTGGTCAGCGACCGGCGTGGGGACATCGAGCCGTCCTACGACTTCCCCACCGGGCTGTTCTCCTTCGACACCCGCTTCCTGTCCAAGTGGGTGCTCACCCTGGACGGCGAACGGCTGCACGCCCTCTCCGTCGACGATGCCGAGTCGTACCGCACCAAGTTCTTCCTCGCCCCCGGCGAACCCACGCACTATCTGGACGCCAAGGCGTCGGTGATCCGCAGCCGGGCGATCGTGGGTAGCTTCGAGGAGGAGCTGACCGTGCTGAACCACCTCGGCGCGGAGGTCGAGTGCACCCTCCGGATCGAGATCGGGGCGGACTTCGCCGACCTGTTCGAGATCAAGAATTCTCGGCAGAAGCGGGGCCGGACCACCGTCACGGTCGCCGAGAAGGAGCTGCGGCTGACCTACCGGCGGGAGGCGTTCCACCGGGAAATGCAGGTCCGCACCACCGCGCCGGCACAGGTCGACGACACCGGGATGACCTTCCGAATCCGGATAGCCCGCAACGACAGGTGGACGACCCGGCTGCACGTTTCCAGCGTCGTCTTCGGGGCCCGCGGCGAGGACATCCGGGCCACCCTCCCGTACGGCGGCAGCCGCAGCGCGGACGCCATCCGGGCCGAGCAGCAGGAGCTGATCGACCGGGCGCCGAAGCTCGGCTGCGACTGCGAGCCGTTGGCCGGGGCGTACCGGCGCAGCCTCAACGACCTGGCCGCGCTGCGCTACGAGTCGATCGCCCTGGGCGTGCGGCTGATCGCCGCGGGGCTGCCCTGGTTCATGACCCTGTTCGGCCGGGACAGCATCATCACCTCGTTGCAGGTGCTGCCGTTCCTGCCAGAGCTGGTCCCACCCACCATCCTGATGCTGGCCGGACTACAGGGTCAGCGGGTGGACGACTTTCGGGACGAGGAACCCGGCAAGATCCTGCACGAGCTGCGGTACGGGGAAACCGCCGGCTTCGAGGAGCAGCCACACTCGCCGTACTACGGGTCGGCCGACGCGACGCCCCTGTTCATCATCCTGATCGACGAGTACGAGCGGTGGACCGGCGACGCCACCCTCGTCCGCAAGCTGGAATCGCAGGTCCGCGCGGCGTTGGAGTGGATCGACACCTACGGTGACCTGCTCGGCACCGGCTACCTCTGGTACCAGACCCGCAACCCGGAGACCGGCCTGCAGAACCAGTGTTGGAAGGACTCCTGGGACGCCATCTCGTACGCCGACGGCCAGCTGCCCGGCTTCCCCCGGGCCACCTGCGAGTTGCAGGGCTACGCGTACGACGCGAAGGTCCGGGCCGCCCGGCTGGCCCGCAATTTCTGGAACGACCCGGAGCTCGCCGACAAGCTGGAGCGGGATGCCGCCGACCTCAAACGGCGGTTCGACCGCGACTTCTGGATCCCCGACCGGGAGTACTACGCGCTCGCACTGGACGCCGACGGCCGGCAGGTGGACGCGCTGACCTCGAACATCGGGCACCTGCTGTGGAGCGGCATCGTGGACGAGTCGCGCGCCGGCAAGGTGGTCGAGCACCTGCTCGGGCCACGACTGTTCTCCGGTTGGGGGGTGCGGACGCTCGCCGCGGACGAGGGACGCTACAACCCGATCGGCTACCACGTGGGCACGGTCTGGCCGTTCGACAACTCGATCATCGCCTGGGGGTTGTGGCGGTACGGCTTCCGGGAGGAGGCCGGATTGCTCTGCGACACGATGCTGGCGGCGTCCCGGTACTTCGAGGGGCGGCTGCCGGAGGCGTTCGCCGGCTACGCCCGGGACCTCACCGACTACCCGGTGGAGTACCCGACCGCGTGCAGCCCGCAAGCCTGGTCGACCGGCACCCCGCTGCTGCTGCTCCGGGTGATGCTGGGATTGGAGCCGCACGGCGAGCACCTGATCATCGACCCGGCCGTGCCACCGGGGATGGGCCGGGTCGAGCTGCTGGACATCCCCGGCCGGTGGGGCATGGTCGACGCGTTGGGCCGCAGCCGTGATCCGGAAGACCAGCCGGACCGCAGCTGAGCTGAGCGGGCTGCCCGGCTCAGCCCGGGCAGCCGACGGTGGCGGCCACCCGGGTGGCGTCCGGGCTGATCTCGGCCAGCACCGTGACGGCACCGGTGCGGTACGCGTACACCGGGGGTTGGTCCAGCAGTGGGGCGTTGCCGGCCAGCAGGGCGAGAGCGGCGGTCGAGGCCGCCGGGCCGGGGCCGTTCGCGGACCGCGCGGTGCGGGCGATCCCACCGCCCGGGCAGGGCGCGGTGACCAGCTCCGGCGCGGCGTCACCCGGCCGGTCGAGTGCCCGCAACGCCGCGGTCAGCGCGGCGGTCTCCGGGCCGGCTTCGGTGGTCGGGGCCGGCGGGTAGCCGGCGCCGACCGGCCGGCAGCCGGTGTCGACGACCAGGCGCACCCGGCCGTCAACGGTCGGCCGTCCCTCGACGGCCACGAATTCTCCGGCGTCGGCGCGCAGCTCGGGGCCGTCCACCCCGGGCCCGACCCCGGCCCGCCAGCTGGCCGGCAGCCGATCGGCGATGCCGGCCAGCACGGCCTGCCCGTCACCGGGGGCCGCGAGCACCCCGACCTCGCGCCGCAGCCTCGCCCCGTCGGCGAACGGGGTGACCCGGCAGCCGGACGCGATCCGCGCCGGGCCCAGCTCCAGCAGACCGGCCGCACCGGCCGCGTGGGCCAGCTCGCCGACCGCCCGGTCGAGCACCGGGCCGGCCTGATCGAGGGAACGCTGTTCGCGCACGGTCGGCGGGTCGTCCCGCACCGACAACCAGGTGAGCCCGGCCAGCAGGACGGCCCAGGCCACGGTCGCAGCCAGCAACCATCGCCGCCGAGACCGGGTCGGTGTCGGCGCGGCAGGGTCGGCCGAGGAGGCCCAACCCGTCTGGACAGCACCGCTCACCCGGCCATGGTGTCACGCGCCCGCCGCCGGGCCGGCGGCGGAGGCGGTCGGCAGGCTGGGTCAGTGGCCGCTCAGCCGCGACGGCGGGTCGAGTCGATAGCCGACCCCTCGCACGGTGTGCACCTGCGGTCCGCCCGGCAGGCCCCGCAACCTGCGGCGAAGCCGTTTGACCGTGGCCTGCAGCGCCGTGGTGTCCGCGCCACCCAGCGCGGAGGCGCAGAGCTGTTCGTAGCTCCACACCACCAGCGGCGGGCCGATGAGCAGGGCGAGCAGCTCCCGTTCGGTGGGAGTCAGCGGGAGCGGCTCGCCGCGCCAGGTCACCTGGTGGCCGGCCCGGTCGACCACCAGGTCACCCCACTCGACCGGGCCCTGCGCCTCGGCGAGCGGAAGGACGGTGGGGTTGACCGGCGTCGGACCCGCCGGTGACGACAGCAGCTCACGCAGCTCGGTCAGGTCGGCGCAGCTGAGCACCGGGGCGAGCCCGTCGAGTTGGCTCAGCACCCGCTCCCGCATCGAGATGTCCGTGCCCACGCAGAGGACGATGGGGACCGCTTCGTCGGACCCGCCGCTTTCATCCCTGAATTCCACCCGTAGATAGTGACGCATGCCAATGAATTTCGGCACCCGCCCCGGCGTGCCGGCGCGCTGCGAAGAAACGACCGGGGCCGGCCACCCCCGGAAGGGCGACCGGCCCCGGTCGATCAGAGCAGTGGGTCAGGCGACGGTGACGGCAACCTCGTTGACGCCCCGGCCGGCAGTGACCGCGGTGTCACCGTTGCCGTGCCGGGACAACGCCCGCAGCGTCCAGGAACCCGGCGCGGCGAAGAACCGGAACTGCCCGGCGGCCGAGGTGACCACCTCGGCGGTGAACTCACCGGTCGAGTCGAGCAGCCGGACGTACGCGCCCGGCACCGGCTCGGCCTCGGCGGAGCGGACGATGCCGGTGATGACGGTTTCCTTCTCCAGGTCCAGGCTGGCCGGCAGCGGCGCGGCCTGGTCCGGTGCGGCGCAACCCGCGGCGGTGGGAAGAGTCATGATCAGGCCTCCCCGGGTTCGTCGCCGAGCGCGACCGGCACACCGACCAGCGAGCCGTACTCGGTCCAGGAGCCGTCGTAGTTCTTGACGTTGCGGTGACCCAGCAGCTCCTGGAGCACGAACCAGGTGTGCGACGAGCGCTCACCGATCCGGCAGTACGCGATGGTCTCCTTGCCGTCGTCGAGCCCCGCGTCGCCGTAGATCTTGCGCAGGTCGTCGTCGGACCGGAAGGTGCCGTCCTCGTTGGCCGCCTTGGACCACGGCACGCTGATCGCGGTGGGGATGTGGCCGGCCCGCTGCGCCTGCTCCTGCGGCAGGTGGGCGGGGGCGAGCAGGCGACCGGCGAACTCGTCGGGGCTGCGCACGTCGACCAGGTTCTTGGTGCCGATCGCGGCGACGACCTCGTCGCGGAAGGCCCGGATGGAGGTGTCCGGCTCCTGCGCGACGTACTGCGTCGCCGGGCGGGACACCTGGTCGGTGACGAGCGGGCGGGCGTCCAGCTCCCACTTCTTGCGGCCGCCGTCGAGCAGCTTCACGTCGCGGTGGCCGTAGAGCTTGAAGTACCAGTAGGCGTACGCGGCGAACCAGTTGTTGTTGCCGCCGTACAGGATGACGGTGTCGTCGTTGCTGATGCCCCGCTCGGAGAGCAGCGCCTCGAACTGCGTCTTGTTGACGAAGTCCCGGCGGACCTGGTCCTGAAGGTCGGTCTTCCAGTCAATCTTGATGGCGCCGGCGATGTGGCCGGTGTCGTAGGCCGAGGTGTCCTCGTCGACCTCGACGAAGACGACGCCCGGGGCGTCGAGGTTCTTCTCGGCCCACTCGGCCGAAACGAGTGCGGTGTCGCGACTCATCGAATCACTCCCTGGTGAGGATGGATGGTGAGCCAACGCGCGCGAATCGATGGATGTATCTGTCGCACCACGCGCGGGACCCAGCGGAAGGACGGGATCACGGGTTCGTGCGACGGCGCCGCTGCCGGGCGTTCGGTGGGATAACCGGAGGGTGCGAGAACCCTGTGCCGGTGGCCGCCGTCAGGCGGCCGGAGACAGCCCCGCCGTCAGATGACGGGGCGACACAGGCAGGTGGCCACGCGGCACAGGTCGACCGCGCGCCGTTTGGTGAGGTGGGTCCCCATGGCCAGGGAGCCTACCAGCCAGTGACCGTGCTGCCACTCAGCCGACCACCATCCGGGAATCCCCGGGGACGCCGAGGATTTCGGCGTCCCACCACGCTTCCGGCGTCAGTTGACGGAGTTGATCGGCACGTTCTTGGCGTCGGCGGTGACCGCCAGCCCTTCCGGCAGTGGACGGACCTCCCGGACAGCGAGCTGGAACGGCAGGTCCGGGAGGGGCACGTCGATGGAGATGCTCTTGGCGTAGTTGCTGAGGAAGGCCCGGGCCAGCGGCAGGTTCGGCAGACCCGCGGCGTCCAGGTCGTTGAAACGCAGGGCGACGGCGCCGTTGTCGGCGACGGTGACGTCGGCGGTGCCGCTGATGGTGAGCTTCTGACCGAGGATGTCGGCCGGGGCCGTGACGGTGAGCTTGCCGTTCTGCTCGCCGAGGGTGAGACCCGGGCGGTTCAGCAGCGCGGCCAGACTCTCGTAGCTGATCGTGCCGGCGCCGTTGACGGTGTCCGCCACGACGTCACCCTGGCCGGAGCGCAGGGTGTCCAGCGAGGCCCGAACATTGCGGGCCGTCACATCGAGCACCGGCAGTCGGACGGCGTCGCCCTGGACCGGGGCCTGCACGTCCCGCAGGTTGATGGTGATCCGCTGGTAACGGCCATCAAGCACCTGGGTGAGGAACGGGGTTCCGCCCACCTCCACCTCAGGCTCGGCGGATTGGGCGCCCTGCTTGGTGATCTCCTGGCGGACCCGGTCGGCAATCATCCGCTCGGCGACCCCGACCGCCACCCGGTCGGCGACCACCAGCAACCCCGCCAGCAGAAGAAGCAGCACGAACAGCCCGATGAGCAGCTTGCGGCCACGCCGTCGGGGTCGCGCCTCGGTCACCGGATAGTCCTGTGCCACGCCGCCTCCTGTCTCCGCCCGTCGCGCCGCGACGGGTCGTTCGCACCGACACCGCAGGGCGGCGCACCCGTAGGTACCCGACCGCCTCCGCGCTCAACCGTGACTCAGAGGAAGAGCATGCACATGGCGTACGCGGCGGGCGCCGCCAGGGCGAAGCCGCCGAGCGGGCCCTGCATGTGCCGGGCCACCCACATCGTGGGCGGTTCCCCGGCCATCAACCGGCCCGCCTCCGCGTACCCCACGGCGAGGTCGGAGAGGACGGCGGTGACCGCCGCGACCAGGCCGATCACGGCGGCCCGGGTCGGCGTGAAGGGAGCCACCAGGTAGCTGCCGAGGAGGGCGCTGGTCAGCGTGCCGACCATCGCGCCGGCCACCACGCCGGCGGCGCCCCGGGGCACCTGCGGGGCCAGCCGGGGCCAGGGCAGTACGGCGTCGGTGAGCCGGGCGACGGTGAGCGCGACACCGCTCGCAGTCAGGCAGACGGTGATCGCCTGGGTGCCGGCCGGGATCCGGCTGAGCACGATCAGGGTGCCGAAGGCCACCACCCCGACCACGATGAGCAGCGTGGCGCCGAGGGAGTCGGTGACCCGAACCCGGTCGACCCGACGAACCAGCTGGCCGAGCACCGCGGCGAGGAACCCGCCAGCGGCCAGGTAGCCCAGCGGCGCCAGACCGGCGACGTCGGTCTGCACCGCGGCGATGTCGGCGAGCGCCGCGACAGCGGCGCTGATGCCGGCTACCACCAGCAACGCGGGCGGACGCATGGCCATCGTCCAGGCGAGCACGAACAGCAGTTGGACGCCGAAGATGATGAAGGCGAACGGCAGCCGGTGACCGGGGCCCGACGTCTGCGCGCCGAGCACCAGGCCGACACCGAGCAGCGCGGCGAAGCCGGCGATGGTCAGCGCCAGCTGCCGGTGCACCTCGACCGGGGGTATGACCTCCTCTTCCGGCTCGTCGATCTCGTCTTCGGATCGGCGGGCCGGCTCGCCGGCGCGACGGGCACGGCGCGGCCCACCCCGTTCGCGGCGATCGCCATCGGTGGTGGCCGGACCGGTACGCGGCGCGGGCGGCTGGCCGCGCGTCGGTGCGGCGGCCGGGCCCGGTTGGGGCCCAGCGGGCCACGATTCGCGGCCGGCCTCGGGCGAGGTGGAGGGAAACACGACCCGATCGTGCCAGACCGACCGCCCGACGCGGTGGTCACGGGTTTCAGCGACGTTAAAATCCGCGCCACGATCAGGGGCAAGATAGACAAACGGGAAATTGCCTGACGGCGCGGCCGAGGCGATCGGTTACGCTCAACGCGTTACCCGCCCGTCAGCGACGCCGGGACCACGCAATTTCTCAGCGCACTCCTTGATGAGTGCGACTGGTCGCGTGCGGCCTCGCGCCGCCGGGACGGAGGTGATCGTGGAGATCCTGCTGCTGGTGACCGCACGCGCAGGGGAACCGTCGGCTGTGCTGCCGGCACTCGACCTGCTGCCGCACTCGGTCCGCACTGCGCCGCGCGACGTCCGCACCCTGGTCGCGGGCCCCAGCCCGGACGCGGTGATGGTGGACGCCCGTTCGGAGCTGAGCGAGGCCCGGGCGACCTGCCGGATGTTGCACGCCACCGGGCTCGGCGTGCCGCTGGTCGCGGTGGTGACCGAGGCCGGCCTGATCGCACTCAACGCCGACTGGGGCGTCGACGACGTCATCCTCGCCTCGGCCGGTCCCGCCGAGGTCGAGGCACGGCTACGGCTGGCGGTGGGCCGGCTCAGCAACGCGACCGCCGGAGCGGGTGGCTCGATCCGGGCCGGCGAGCTGACCATCGACCCGGACACCTACGCGGCCAAGCTCAAGGGCCGCCCGCTCGACCTCACCTACAAGGAGTTCGAGCTGCTGAAGTTCCTGGCCCAGCACCCGGGCCGGGTGTTCACCCGGGATCAGCTCCTGCGCGAGGTCTGGGGCTACGACTACTTCGGCGGCACCCGCACGGTGGACGTGCACGTCCGGCGACTGCGCGCCAAGCTCGGCTCGGAGTACGAGTCGATGATCGGCACCGTCCGCCAGGTCGGCTACAAGTTCGTCGTTCCGCCGTCGCGGTCACTCCCCGAGCCGGAGCACGCGCCCCTGCCGGTCTGATCTACGGATCACTCCGGGGAGATTTCCCCATATGCCCCTTTTTGCGCAGCTTGGCAGCTCTATTCTGACTGCCGGGTTTGTCGGAGAAAGGGGCGACGGTGCGCGCACTGAACACGGGGGCGACGGGCCGGCGTGACCGGCGAGCTGGGCGGAAGTCGTGACGCGGGGCAGTTCCACCGCGCGGGCCGCGGGGGTCGTGACGCTGGTGGTGGCGGGGCTGCTCGGCTCCGCGTACGCGCTGGGCCGCAGCCTCCTCCCCGACCAGACGCCCCGGCAGTCCACCGGCGTCACCACGAGCGCCGACGGGCCGCACTACGCCGACCAACCCGGCGTTGGTGAGCCGGGCGGAGCCCCGAGCGACAGCGCCGGCCCGGCCGAGACCGGCCAGGACGGGTCCGGACGAGACGCCGGAGGCGACAACCTGTTCGGCGCGTACGCCACCACCGGCACCCCGCGGCTCGCGCTGACCTTCGACGACGGGCCGGACCCGCGCTACACCCCGCAGGTCCTCGCCCTCCTGGCCGAATACGACGTGCGTGCCACGTTCTGCGTGGTCGGCGAGAACGCGCAGAACCACCCCGACCTCGTCCAGTCGATCGTGACCGCCGGGCACACCCTGTGCAACCACTCCTGGCACCACGACATCGGCCTGGGCGCCCGATCGGCCGACGCGATCCGCTCCGACCTCCTGCGCACCAACGCGGCGATCCGGGCGGCGGTGCCGGACGCTCCGATCGTCTGGTACCGCCAGCCGGGCGGAGCCTGGACGTACCCGGTGGTGTCGGTGGCACAGCAGCTCGGCATGACCCCGCTGCACTGGTCGGTGGACCCGTCGGACTGGGAGCTTCCCGGCGCCAGCAAGATCACCGCGACCGTGCTGAGCCAGGCCGAACCAGGCTCGGTGGTGCTGCTGCACGACGCCGGTGGAGACCGAGAGGGCACGGTGGAGGCGCTGCGCCGGATCCTGCCCGACCTGACCGCCCGGTTCGAGCTGGAGGCACTCCCCACCGACCCGACGTGAGCCGCGGCTTTACGGCGACGGTCCGGGCGCCACGACACGTAACGGATACGGTGGCGGAATGAGCAGCGCGGAGCCGACCAGCGACCAGGTGACCCGGAGCGACCGACTGGCGTCGACGGAGATCGCCGACGTACTGGCCCTCGCCAGCGCCGCGGGTGACACGGACGGAGCGGACCCGCTCGACGAGCACGTCCTGCTCCGGCTGCGCGACCCCGAGGCCCCCGCCGTGCATCTGATCGCCCGCGCCGACGACGGCACCCTCACCGGGTACGCGCACCTGGACACCACGGACCCGGTCGGCGGGATCGGGGTCGAGCTGGTGGTGCACCCCGCGTACCGGCGACGGGGCACCGGGCGGGCGCTCGCCCGGGGCGTACTCGCCTCGGCCACCGGGCCGCTGCGGGCGTGGGCGCACGGCGACCACCCCTCGGCCGCCGCGCTCGCCGTCGACCTCGGCTTCACCCGCGCCCGGGTGCTCTGGCAACTGCGTCGGCCGTTGGCCGCCCCGTTGGGTGAGCCGCGCCTGCCCGACGGGGTGGCGCTACGCGCGTTCCACCCCGGGGCGGACGACGTGGCCTGGCTGGCCCTCAACGCGCGGGCCTTCGCCGAGCACCCCGAGCAGGGCCGGTGGACGTCGGACGACCTGCGGGTCCGCCTCGCCGAGCCGTGGTTCGACCCGGCTGGCTTCCTGCTCGCCGAGGAGACCGCGACCGGCCGGCTGCTCGGTTTTCACTGGACCAAGGTGCACGAGCGGCCGGGGTCGGCCCGGATCGGCGAGGTGTACGTCCT
Source organism: Micromonospora sp. BQ32 (assembly GCF_059358895.1). Lineage (NCBI taxonomy): Bacteria > Bacillati > Actinomycetota > Actinomycetes > Micromonosporales > Micromonosporaceae > Micromonospora > Micromonospora sp. BQ32. Next base: position 113,277 of record NZ_JCADBI010000005.1, read on the forward strand.
GGGGGTGGAGCCGACCGCGCACGGCGGCGGGCTGGGCCGGGCCCTGACCACCGCCGGGCTGGCACATCTGCGGGACAAGCGCGGCCTGGACCGGGTGATGCTCTACGTGGACGACTCGAACACCGGGGCCGTCGCGCTCTACGAGCGGCTGGGCTTCGCCCGCTGGTCCGCGCACATCAACTACCACCTGGGCTGACCGTCGGCCATCGCCGTGACCCGGTCACCGGTAGGTAACGGCCGGGCGTCGGCGACATAACGGCGAACCGGAAATGTACCCATAATTCCGACAGGTGTACCCCGGTTCACTTAACGGACAACTCACCCTCAGCAAGCGGTCACCTCGGGGGCCGTACGTGTTCACCTTGCGTTCACTTGCGACCGGCGAACCGGCTACCTGGCACTTCTAACTTTCGTGTCAGCCGGTCAGTGCCGGTCCTCGGGCCCCGGGATCGGGGTGCCAAGTCAGACGCGAAGGGAAACCCCTCAGGTGAAGCTCCAGCGGTACGGCACTATTGCCTGCCTCGCTCTTGCTGCGACGCTCGGTCTCAGTGCATGCGGCTCGGACAACAACGAGCCCAGCACCAGTGCTTCGGGCTCGGCCGCCGCGGTCGACTGCGCCACCGGCACGGTGAACGCCCAGGGCTCGTCGGCCCAGAAGAACGCCATGGCCGAATGGATCAAGGCCTACCAGCAGAAGTGCCAGGGCACCACGATCAACTACGAGGCTTCCGGCTCGGGCGCCGGCATCCAGGCGTTCATCGCCGGGACCGCCGACTTCGCCGGTTCCGACTCCGCGCTCAAGCCGGAGGAGCAGCCGCAGGCGGACGCCAAGTGCGTCGGTGGCAAGGCCATCCACCTGCCGATGGTGATCGGCCCGGTGGCCGTCGCCTACAACGTCAGCGGCGTGGACAACCTCCAGCTCAAGCCGGCCACCCTGGCGAAGATCTTCGCCGGCAAGGTCACCAAGTGGGACGACGCCACGATCAAGGCCGACAACCCGGGCGCCACCCTCCCGGCGACCACGATCCAGACCGTCCACCGTTCGGACGAGTCGGGCACCACCGACAACTTCACCAAGTACCTCTCGAAGACCGCTGAGAGCGACTGGACCCTGGGCAACGCCAAGGCGTGGAAGGCCCCGGGCGGCACCGGCGCCAAGGGCTCGGACGGCGTGGCCAGCCGGGTCAAGGGCGCGGACGGCTCCATCGGCTACATGGAGTGGTCGTTCGCCGAGAACGCCGGTCTGAAGATGTCGAAGATCGGCAACGGCAACGGCGAGTTCGCCCCGCTGACCGCCGAGGCGGCTGGCAAGACCATCGCCGGCGCTGCCGTCGAGGGTCAGGGCGACGACCTCAAGCTGAAGATCGACTACAACACCAAGGAGGCCGGGGCCTACCCGATCGTCCTGGCGACGTACGAGATCGTCTGCAGCAAGGGCCTCGCGGCCGACAAGCTGAAGCTGGTCAAGGGCCTGCTGGGCCACGCCGCCAGCGCCGAGGGCCAGGCATCTCTCACCGAGCTGGGCTACGCCCCGCTGCCGGAGACGGTCCGGACCAAGGTCGAGACCGCGGTCAAGAACCTCTCCTGACCCGATTCCACACCTCCGCAACCGAATCGAGCGAGCAGATGGGTGAAACCCCTCACCGCTCGGCCGACGCCGGCACCGGCGGGACGCGCGTGACCCAGAGTCACGAGTGGCCCGCCGGTGCCTCGGCGCGTGTGGCCGAGGCACCAGTCAGCACCCGTTCCCCGGGCGGCACCGGGCTGGGCGGCGGCGGCGCGCTGCCGCGCAGCCGCAAGTTCGGCGCCGAGCGGGCCTTCCGCGGTCTCACCCTGGCCGCCGGCACCGCCGTTCTGGTCATCATCGCCGCCATCGCGATCTTCCTGGTCGCCAAGGCGGTGCCGGCCCTACGCGCCAACACCGAGAACTTCTGGTCCTACGAGGGCTGGTCCCCCAACGACACCGAGCCGAAGTTCGGCATCGGTGCGCTCGCCTTCGGCACCGTGCTCAGCTCGGCGCTCGCACTGCTCATCGCGGTGCCGGTGGCGCTCGGCATCGCGCTCTACCTGTCGCACTACGCGCCGCGCCGGCTGGGCACCGCGCTCGGCTTCCTGGTCGATCTGCTGGCCGCCGTGCCGAGCGTGGTCTTCGGCCTCTGGGGACGGGACGTCTTCAGCAGCCCCGTCCGGGACTTCTCGGTCTGGCTGAACCAGCACTTCGGCTGGATCCCGCTCTTCGGCGGTGACGGCCCCTTCGGGGCGTCCGTCATGCTGGGTGCCCTGGTGCTCGCGATCATGGTGCTGCCGATCATCACCTCGCTCTCCCGCGAGGTGTTCCTCCAGACGCCGACGGCGAACGAGGAGGCCGCCCTCGCCCTGGGCGCCACCCGCTGGGAGATGCTCCGCACCGCGGTGCTCCCCTACGGCCGTCCCGGCATCATCGCCGCGATGATGCTCGGCCTCGGCCGGGCGCTCGGCGAGACCATCGCCCTGGCGCTGACCCTTGGCATCACCTTCGGCATCTCGTTCAACCTGATCCAGAACGGCGGCAACACCATCGCCGCCAACATCGCCAACGCGTTCGGCGAGGCGAACGAGACCGGCCGGGGCGCGCTCATCGCCTCCGGTCTGGTGCTGTTCACCATCACGCTGATCGTCAACATCACGGCGCGGGCGATCATCTACCGCCGCCGGGAGTTCACGGAGTCGGCCGCATGACCACTACCGCCACCTCCCATCGCACCCGACCGCCGGCCCAGCCCGACTCGCTGCGGGCCAAGCGGCTGCCCTGGTACGCCGCCCCGGCCATCGCCGTGGCAGCCCTGGCGCTCTCCGCCGTGATCGTCTACGGCACCGGCATCGGCGGCCCCGTCCTCGTGGTCGTCCTCGGCGCGATCCTCTACCTGGTCGGGCTCTTCGCCGCCGCCAACGCGGTCGAGGGGCGCCGGTCGGCCCGCAACCGCACCTGGAGCGCACTGATCCACTCCGCCTTCGTACTGGCGGTGCTGCCGCTCGTGTCGGTGGTCTGGACGCTGGTCAGCAAGGGTGCCGACCGGCTGGACGTCAACTTCTTCCAGACCTCGATGAACAACATCGGGGCTCGGGACGCCAACGGCGGCGCGTACCACGCGATCGTCGGCACGCTGGAGCAGGTCGGCATCGCCACCCTGATCACCGTCCCGCTCGGCGTCCTCTGCGCGATCTACATCGTCGAGTACGGGCGGGGCAAGTTCGCCTTCGCGATCCGGTTCTTCGTGGACGTGATGACCGGCATTCCGTCGATCGTCTCCGGCCTCTTCGTGCTGGCGTTCTGGGTGCTGATCGTGTCGCCGTGGTTCAACGACGGTCGGCCCAGCTTCTCCGGCTTCGCCGCCGCGCTCGCGCTGAGCGTGCTCATGCTGCCCACCATCGTCCGGTCCACCGAGGAGATGCTCCGCCTCGTACCGGCGCCACTGCGCGAGGGCGCGTACGCGCTCGGCGTACCCAAGTGGAAGACGATCCTGCGGGTGGTGCTGCCGACGGCGCTGCCCGGCATCGTCACCGGCGTCATGCTCGCCATCGCCCGCGCGGCCGGCGAGACCGCGCCGGTGCTGCTGGTCGCCGGCGGTGGCGCCGCGATCAACACCAACCCCTTCGAGAACAACCAGTCGTCGCTGTCCCTCTTCGTCTACCAGCAGGCCGGTGACGCGTCGAAGTACGCACCGGCACGGGCGTGGACCGCGGCACTCACCCTGGTCGCCCTCGTGCTCATCCTGACGATCGCGGCGAAGCTGCTGGCCCGTCGCAACAGGCTCAGCCGATGAACCCCGGAGGTACCACCATGGCCAAGCGCGTCTCCGCCTCGAACGTCACCGCGTACTACGGCGGCTTCAAGGCGATCGAGAACATCAACCTGACTGTCGAGCCGAAGACGGTCACCGCCCTCATCGGGCCGTCCGGTTGCGGCAAGTCGACGTTCCTGCGGTCGATCAACCGGATGCACGAGGTGCTGCCGGGGGCCCGGGTCGAGGGCAGCCTGACCATCGACGACCAGGACATCTACGACCGGGACGTGGACGTCACCGCGGTCCGGCGCACGATCGGCATGGTCTTCCAGCGGCCGAACCCGTTCCCCACCATGAGCATCTTCGAGAACGTGGTGGCCGGGCTGAAGCTCAACGGGGTCCGCAAGAAGTCGATCCTGGAGGACGCGGCCGAGAAGGCCCTGCGCGCCGCGAACCTGTGGGGCGAGGTCAAGGACCGGCTGGCCAAGCCCGGCGCGGGCCTCTCCGGTGGTCAGCAGCAGCGGCTCTGCATCGCCCGGACCATCGCGGTCGAGCCGCAGGTCGTCCTGATGGACGAGCCGTGCTCCGCCCTGGACCCGATCTCCACTCTGGCGATCGAGGACCTGATGTTCCAGCTCAAGGACAAGTTCACGATCATCATCGTGACGCACAACATGCAGCAGGCCGCGCGGGTGTCGGACCGCACCGCCTTCTTCTCGATCGAGAAGACCGGCGACCCCGGCCGGCTGATCGAGTACGACAACACCCAGAAGATCTTCAGCAACCCCAGCGTGAAGAAGACCGAGGACTACATCACCGGCCGCTTCGGCTGAGCCGCTGGCTCCCGGTCCGCGAGGGGCGTCGGTCAACCTGACCGGCGCCCCTCTTGCGTACCCCGGCCCGGTGTCCGGCGCGGCGCGGCGGCGACCCGGCCCAGCGCGGGGCGGCGCGGGGGCAGCGGTCAGCCCAGGACGAAACGGGGTTCGCCGTTCGGGGGAAGGTCCAGGCGCGGGGTGACCGGAGTGGCGGCGTCCCGGTCGGCCGCGGCCCGCGCCACCCCGGCCAGGTCGCCGGCCGCCGCCACCTGGGCCAGCGTGACCAGGGTCGGTGGCAACATGGTCAGCTCGCCGGCCTGCGCGCGGGCCAGCGCGTCCGCCGGCCGGATCCACAGCGTGTGGTCGGCCTCGCCGGAGACGTCGCGGGTCCGCTGCCCCGCCGGCAACAGAGCGATGAAGAAGTACGTGTCGAAGCGGCGCGGCTCGAACTCGGGAGTGATCCACCGGCTCCAGGGCAGCAGCAGGTCCGACCGAAGGGTGAGCTGCCGGTCGGCGAGCAGCGCCGCGAAGCCCAGCCGGCGCCCCTCCAGGTCCTGCCGGGCGGCCTCCCAGTCGTCGCCACTGACGTCGCCCACCACGGTCTTCCGGTTCGGGCCGGCGAGCAGTACGCCGGCCTCCTCGAAGACCTCCCGCGCGGCGGCGCAGACCACCGCTTGCGCGGCCTGCGGGGCCACACCGAGCCGGTCCGCCCACTCGCCGGGTGTCGGGCCGGCCCAGCCCAGGTGCGCCTCCGAGTCGGAGCGGTCCACCCCGCCCCCGGGGAAGGCGTACATCCCGCCGAAGGTCATCGCGGCGACCCGGCGGATGAGGTACACCTCGAAGTCGGTGCCGGTCGGACGCAGCAGCAACACGGTGGACGCGACCCGCGGCGTTGTCGGGGTGCCACCCTCGGCCTGGAACCGGCGGGCGTGCTCGACCAGGGCGGCCGGGGCGGCGAAGCCGTCACTGTCGGTCGTCATGCCGCGAGCCTAGTTCCCGGCCACGCGGGGTCGCGGTCGCCGCCGATCGCGGCGGACGCGGGGCAGGGCACACGGCCGCGCAACGCGAGCCGCGCAACGCGAGCCGCGCAACGCGAGCCGCGCAACGCGAGCCGCGCAACGCGAGCCGCGCAACGCGAGCCGCGCAACGCGAGCCGCGCAACGCGAGCCGCGCAACGCGAGCCGCGCAACAGACAACGGGCCGGGTAGCAGCAGGCCGGGCGGCGGGCGGTTCACCTGGCTCGGCTAGCGTTCCGGCATGACTCGTTGGGGCATCCTGGCCACCGGCCACATCGCCAGCCGTTTCGCCGAAGACCTCCGGTTGGTGCCGGACGCCGAGTTGGTCGCGGTCGGTTCCCGCGCCGCGGAGAGCGCGCGGCGCTTCGCCGACACGTACGGCGCGAAGCGCGCCTACGGCTCCTGGGTGGAGTTGGCCGCCGACCCGGAGGTGGACGCGATCTACGTGGCGACCCCGCATTCCGCGCACTACGAGGCGGCGATGACCTGCCTCACCGCCGGGCGGGCGGTGCTGTTGGAGAAGCCGTTCACCCTCGACCTGGCCACCAGCACCGAGTTGGTGGAGACCGCCCGCGCCGCCGGGGTCTTCCTGATGGAAGCCATGTGGATGCGGCTGAATCCGATGATCCTGCGGGTGGTCGAGCTGATCTCGGAGGGGGCGATCGGCACGGTGACCGGCGTCCGGGCCGACTTCGGGGTGGCCGGGCCGTTCGGCCCGGAGCATCGGATGCGCAACGCGGCGCTGGGCGGGGGCGCCCTGCTCGACCTGGGGATCTACCCGATCAGCCTGGCCCACCTGCTGCTGGGTGTGCCGCAGCACGTCCGGTCCTGGGCGCAGCTCGGCCCGGAGGGTACGGACGAGAACACCGGCATGCTGTTCGGTTACGACACCGGAGCGCTGGCAACCCTGAGCTGCGGCATGGTCGGGTTGAGCGGGCAGACCGCCTCGGTCACCGGCACCACCGGGCGGATCGACCTGCCGGAGCCGTTCTTCCGGCCGGGTTCGGTGACTCTGCACCGGGCCGGCGCGGAGCCGGAGACGATCGTCGCCGACGGGGCCGGCAACGGCTACCAGTACGAGGCGATCGAGGTGCAGCGCTGCCTGGCCGCCGGCCTGACCGAGAGCCCGGTGGTGCCGCATGCCACGACCCTTGAGGTGATGGCCCTGCTGGACACGGTCCGCGAGCAGATCGGCGTGCGCTACGTCTGAACAGACAAAGGGCCCCCGGTCGCGGCGAGACCGTGACCGGGGGCCCTTTCGGAAACTCAGCCGAAGAGCGGCCGGACCAGCAGGTACGTGACGCACGCGATCAGCGCGGCGGCCGGGAACGTGATGATCCAGGCGAGCACGATGTTGCCGGCCACGTTCCAGCGAACCGCGGAGAGTCGCTTGGTCGCGCCCACACCCATGATCGCCGAGGTGATCGTGTGGGTGGTGGAGATCGGCGCCTTCAGCACCAGGGCGTTGAAGTAGAGCACCGCGCTGGCGACGGTCTCTGCGGCGAAGCCCTCCGGCGGCCCCAGGTCGATGATCTTGCGACCGAGGGTACGGATGATCCGCCACCCGCCGGCGTACGTGCCGAGGGCCAGCATCGTCGCCGAGGTCCAGAACACCCACCCCGGGATGTGCGTCTTGCTCTCCTGGAAACCACCGGTGTAGAGCGCCAGCACCACGATGCCCATGGTCTTGGCGGCGTCCTGCATGCCGTGGCCGACCGACATGGCGGCGGCCGAGGCGGTCTGTGCCCAGCGGAAGCCCCGGTTGAGCTTGCCCGGCTGTCCCTTCCGGAACAGCCAGAGGATCGCCAGCATCAGCAGGTAACCGAGGGTGAGGCCGACGATCGGCGACAGCACCATCGGCAGCAGCACCTTCTCGCCGATGTTGACCCACTGCACGATGCCGCCGGTGGAGAGCAGGGTCGCGCCGACCAGGCCACCGAAGAGCGCGTGCGAGGACGACGAGGGCAGCCCGAAGTACCAGGTGATGAGGTTCCAGGCGATCGCGCCGAGCACACCGGCGAAGACCACCCCGAGGCTGCTCACCCCGGTGGGGAGCGTGACCAGGCCGTCGCCGACGGTCTTGGCCACCCCGGCGCCGAAGTGGGCGCCGATGAAGTTGCCGACCGCGGCGAGGCCGAGGGCGATCCGGGGGGTCAGCGCCCGGGTGGAGACGCTTGTCGCGATCGCGTTGGCGGCGTCGTGGAAGCCGTTGGTGTAGTCGAACGCCAGGGCTACCCCGATCACCGCCAGCACGGCGATGAGTTCGGGTGTCACGGTCACAGGATCAGGACTCCTTGACCGCGATGGTCTCGACGGTGTTGGCCACGTGCTCGAAGGCGTCGCAGGCAGCCTCCAGCTCGTCGGCGACCTCCTTCATCTTCAGCACCGTCAACGCGTCGTACTCACCGGAGAAGAGCCGGACGAGCAGCTGCCGGTTGATCCGGTCGCCCTCGTTCTCCAGCCGGTTGCACTCGATCCAGTAGTCCTCGAGATCCTTCATCGACTTCAGCCGGGGCATCGCGTCGGCGGTCAGCTTGGCCTGCTGGTCGAGCACGTTGACCATCTCGTGCAGCTCGCGGGGCAGCGCCGGAAGCTCGGTCAGCCCGTAGAGGTAGAGCAGGTCGCCGACCGCTTCCAGGTGGTCCATCACGTCGTCCAGCAGAGAGCCGAGCCGGTAGATGTCCTCCCGGTCGAACGGGGTGATGAAGGTCGAGTTGATCTTCTTGTACAGCTCGTGGGTGATCTGGTCGCTGTCGTGCTCGACCTCGGTCAGCCGCTCGCTGACGGACTGCACATCCACGCCGGGCAGGGCCAGCTCGTTGAGCAGCGCGGTGCCCCGGACCAGGTTCTGCGCGGCCCTGGTGAAGAGCTCGTAGAAGGCGCCCTCGGTGGGGCGGAAGGAAAACTTCACAGCACAGACCTCGTCGCGTCGGTGGAAGGGTGGCGGCGCCCGAGAGCGCCCGCTCGGTGAATGCTAGGAAACGGCAGAACCGGGAATTCGCCGGCCCACCCCTGGCCAGGCACCATTCACCGCTCGTTCACCTGCCGTTCATCTCGGCCGCCCCACCCGCACCCGCTCCCCCAGCCAACAGGCGCTTTCGCTCCCGCGCCACGTCGAAATCGGCAGCCGGATACCCCAGTTCGAGCGTGTCGAACGTCTCACGCAGCAGGTGGGCAACCGCCCAGTCGCGGTACCACTTGCGGTCCGCCGGCACCACGAACCAGGGCGCGGCGTCCGTGCCACACCGGCTCAGGGCCTCGGCGTAGGCGGCCTGGTAGTCGTCCCAGTGCCCCCGCGAGTCGATGTCGGAGGGGTTGTACTTCCAGTGCTTGCGCGGGTCGGTGAGCCGATCCAGCAGGCGCTCGCCCTGCTCGGCGTACGAGATGTGCAGCATCACCTTGATCAGGGTGATGCCGCCCTCGGTCAACTCCCGCTCGAACGAGTTGATCTCGTCATAGCGGGCTCGCCAGGTCGTCTCCGGCACCAGCGAGCCGACCCGGGCGATCAACACGTCCTCGTAGTGCGAACGGTTGAACATCCCCACGTACCCCGGCGGTGGCAGCTCCCGGCGAATCCGCCAGAGGAAGTCGTGCCGCAGCTCCTGGCGGGTCGGCGGCCCGAACGAGCGGATGTGCAGGCCCAGCGGGTTCATCGCGCCGGCCACCCGCTTGATCGTGCCGTCCTTGCCGCCGCAGTCCATGGCCTGGAGCACCAGCAGCACCCGGTGCGCCGGCCGCTCCGACCCGGTCTTGGCCATCGCGAAGAGCATTTCCTGCTGCCTGCCCAGCTCCTCGCCGACCAACTCGACCTGTTCCCGCGCCCAGGTCTTGCGGTGCTCGCCGCGGCCCGCCGGCTCTGGCAGGCCGGGCATGGATCGCGGGTCGATCGCGCTGAGATCCACCGGCGCGGTGACCCGGAGCAGCTCCCGCACGGAGCCGCCGTCCGGTGCCACTATCTGCCCTTGCTGGGGTGCGCTCATGCACGGATCATCACCCACCCACCGGCTTTCCGCCCGCCGAGCGCCGCCTCCGGACCTCCGCCTCCGGACCTCGGCCCGCTGACCGGCGCCCCGCCCGCCGACAGCATCGCCAGGCCGTTCCGGGGCTGCCGGCGCGCCCGCTCGGCGGGAGGATGTAGGGCGGGACGCCGACCGGAAGGGGTGGTCTGTCGTGCGGGAGCTGGCGACGGAGTTCGAGGCCGAACGGAGCCGGCTGCTCGCGGTGGCCCACCGGATGCTGGGCAGCCGCAGTGAGGCCGAGGACGCGGTGCAGGAGACCTGGCTGCGCTACGCCGGGGCGCTGGCCGACCCGGCGGTCCGCGCCGAGATCCGGGACCTGTCCGCGTGGCTGACCACGACCTGCGCCCGGATCTGCCTGGACGTGCTCCGCTCGGCCCGGGTCCGCCGGGAGGCGTACCCCGGGCAGTGGCTGCCGGAGCCGGTGGTGAGCCCGTTGGACGGCCGGCCGCCGGCCGACGGCTACGCGCCCGACCCGGCGGAGCGGGCGGTCCGCACCGACCAGGTCGGCACGGCGCTGCTGGTGGTGCTGGAGCGGCTCGCGCCGGAGCAACGGGTCGCCCTCGTGCTGCACGACGTGTTCGCGCTGCCGTTCGCCCGGGTCGCGCGGGTGCTCGGCACCACCGAGGTGGCCGCCCGGCAGCTCGCCTCCCGGGCCCGTCGGGCGGTCACCGCGCCGGACGTACCCCGGCACACCGCCGACCCGGCCGAGCAACGCCGGGTGCTCAAGGCGTTCGTCGCCGCCACCGAGTCCGGCGAGCTGGACCAACTCCTCCAGGTGCTCGCGCCGGACGTGGTCTTCGTCGGCGACTCGGGTGGGCACTTCCCCGCAGCCCGTCGCCCGGTGCTCGGCGCGGAGGCCGTGGGTCGCCTCACGCTCGGCCTGTTCGGCCGGACCGGCCGGTACGCCGACCGGGTGCTGGCTCGGCCCGTGCTCGTCGACGGCGCCCTCGGTCTACAACTGGAGACGACGCACAGCGACGGGCGAACGATCCGCCTGGTCACCGCGTTCGCAGTGGACCAGGGCCGGATCACCGCCATCTACAACCAGCTCAACCCGGAGAAGTTGACCGACCTGCCGCCCCTGGACGCCGACGACGGCTGGCCACCACGCTGGTGAGCCCCCGACCGGGCGCGCGGCGTCAGACCACCAGGGCCAACCACTTGCGGTACGCGGTGGCGAACGGCTCGGTGCCGTCGCCCAGGGCCCCGAACAGCCGTTGGGCCGCGGCCTCGGCCTCGGCCACCACGTCGTCCGGGTAGCCGAACCGGGCGCGGTGCTCGGCGAACTCGTCCTCGTCGAGCAGCTCCACCAGGCCGGTGGCCCGACGCCGGACGACGTCCAGATCTAGGTCGATCAGGTGGACGAGGTCGTCGGACTCCCAACGGGCCGGGGTCGTGATGTCGCAGTAGACCTCGCTGGTGCGGGGCGGGGGGTTGAACATGGCCGTCCACCAGGCGCGATGTGGCACCAGCAGCACGAACGGGATCTTCTCCACCGAGGGCCGGCCGTGGTAGACGGACTCGGTGCCCTCGGGCACGCCGAGCCAGATGCCGAGATCGTCCTCGGTGAGCCGGCGGGCCGGGTAGTCGCGGTGGGCGCTGCCGTCGTACTTGCGGTAGATCACGCGGACCATGTCGCTCGGCATGATTCGCACCCTAACCGATACTGCCCACGCCTCGTAGCGCGGCCGTAACCGGACGGCATCGCCCGCAACGCCCGGCCGGGTCGGCAGCGCGCCACGCGGCGGATGGGCGCGGCCGGTGTCGGCGGCGCCGGGTACCGTCGCACGGTGACTCCGCCCCGCACCGCCACCGGTTCCACCACCCCGTCGGCCCGTGCCAAGGGCCGGCGGCGGGGTGCCCGGCCCAGTGGCACGGAGCTGTTGGCGGCGGCGGTCGGCGCGGTGCCCGGCGGCGCGGAACGCCCCGGCCAGTTGCAGATGACCACGGCGATCGAGGAGTGCGTGGCCGGCGGCGAGCATCTGCTCGTGCAGGCGGGCACCGGCACCGGCAAGTCGCTGGCATACCTCGCGCCGGCGCTCACTGTGGACGGCCCGGTGGTGGTCTCCACCGCCACCCTGGCGTTGCAGTCCCAGCTGGTCGACCACGACCTGCCCCGGCTCGCCGACGCGGTCGAGCCGGTGCTCGGCCGGCGGCCCACCTTCGCCGTGCTCAAGGGCCGCCACCACTACCTCTGCCTGGCCCGACTGGACAACTCCACCGAGGAGGAGCCGGAGGACACCCTCTTCGACGCCCCCGCGGCGCGGCCCGGCGGCGGGACGAAGTGGCTCGGTGAGGCGGGCCGGTTGGGCAAGCAGGTCGAGCGGCTGCGGGACTGGGCCGAGAAGACCGCCACCGGCGACCGGGACGAGTTGGACCCAGGCGTCGATGACCAGGCCTGGCGGCTGGTGTCGATGCCGGCCCGCGAGTGCGTCGGCGCGACCCGTTGCCCGTTCGGGCAGGAGTGCTTCGCCGAGGCGTCCCGGGCCCGCGCCCGCGAGGCCGACATCGTGGTGACCAACCACAGCCTGCTCGCGGTCGACATGCTGGCCGACCGGCACATCGTGCCGCCGCACAAGCTGCTCATCGTCGACGAGGCGCACGAGCTGGCCGACCGGGTCTCCTCCGCGGCCCAGGCGGAGTTGGTGCCGGAGCTGATCGACCGGACCACCCGGCGGGCGCGTACGCTGCTGCGCCCGGAGACCGCCGAGGCGCTCACCGCCGCCGGTGACGCCCTCGCGGTCGGGCTGGCCGAGGCGCCCGCCGGGCGGATAACCGCGGGGTTGCCGACGCCACTGCGGGAGGCGTGCACGCTGCTCGACGCGGCGACCCGCGCCGCCCTGGACGCGATCGGCGACGTCAAGTCCGACGACCCCGACCCGGTCCGCAAGCAGCAGGCCAAGGCCGCCCTGGACGAGCTCTCCACCACCGCGCAGCGGCTGCTGGAGGAGGGCGACCACGACGTGGCCTGGGTGGAGAAGAACGACAGCGGCAGCCGCCGGGCGCTGGTGGTCGCGCCGCTGTCGGTGGCCGGCACCCTCGCCACCCATCTGTACGACGAGCGCACCGTCGTGGCCACCTCGGCGACCCTGGCGTTGGGCGGCCGGTTCGACACGGTCGCCCGCGCCCTCGGGCTGGACGCTCCACCGCCCGCCCCGCCGACCCCCGCCGCGGCCGCGCTGGCCGCCCGCACCGGGCCGGGCCGCCCGGCCGCCGAGACGCCGGGCCGTCGCCTCGCCGGCGATGTCACCCCGAACGCCGTCGTACCGGCCACCGAGGGCCCCGGATGGCGGTCACTCGACGTCGGTTCGCCGTTCGACTATGCCCGGCAGGGCATCCTGTACGTCGCCGCGCACCTCCCCCGCCCCAGCGTCTCCGGGCTGCCCGAGGCGGCCGGAGAGGAGCTGCTCGGGCTGGTCGAGGCGCTCGGTGGTCGTACTCTCGGGCTCTTCTCCTCCCGGCGGGCCGCGCAGCAGGCGGCGGAGCTGTTGCGCGCGCGGACCGACCTGCCGGTGTTGCTCCAGGGTGAGGAGGCGCTGCCGCTGCTGGTGCGTCGCTTCCGCGAGGAGCGCGCCAGCTGCCTGTTCGGGGTGATGTCGCTCTGGCAGGGGGTGGATGTGCCGGGTGACGCCTGTCAGCTCGTCGTCATCGACCGGCTGCCCTTCCCCCGCCCGGACGAACCGCTGGCGGCTGCCCGCGCGGCGGCCGTGGACGCGGGTGGCGGCTCCGGTTTCGCGGCGGTCAGCGTGCCGATCGCGGCGGTCCGGCTGGCTCAGGGGGTGGGCCGGCTGATCCGGGCGACCGGCGACCGGGGCGTGGTCGCGGTGCTCGACTCGCGGCTGGAGACGGCCCGAGGCTACGGGCCGTTCCTGCGCCGCTCGCTGCCCCCGTTCTGGTACACGACTCGTCCCGAGGTGGCCCGGGGCGCCCTGGAACGCCTGGCCAAGTCCTGACCTTCGGCCCAGGCGCCCCGGACGCGCGGGTCTAGGGGGCCTGGGAGGCGACGACCACGGCGTCGGGCGGGGTGTCCGGGACCCTTCGGGCGGCAAGCCGGCGGACCGCGGTGTTCAGCACCGCGATGAGCGGCACGGAGACCAGCGCGCCGGTGATGCCGGCGAGTACCACACCGGCGGCGATGCCGATGATCACCGCGAGCGGGTGCAGAGCGACCGCCCGTCCCATGATCAGCGGTTGCAGCACGTGCCCCTCGATCTGCTGTACGCCGATCACCGCACCAAGGATGATCAACGCGGTCACCGGGCCGCTGTCGACGAGGGCCACCAGCACCGCCACGCCGCCGGAGAGCGCCGCACCGACGATCGGGATGAACGCGCCGAGGAAGACCAGCGCGGCCAGCGGGAAGGCGAACGGGATGTCGAAGATGACCAGGAAGATGCCGATGCCGACCGCGTCGATGAAGGCGACCAGCACGGTCGCCCGGACGTAGGCGCCGAGCGTGTGCCAGGAGGCACGGCCGGCGTCGTCGACCTTCCACCGGGCGGCCACCGGCAGCAGCCGGACCAGGAAGCGCCAGATCCGATTGCCGTCGCGCAGGAAGAAGAACGTCGCGAAGAGCACCAGCAGCGTGCCGGTCAGCACCTCGGCCAGCGTCGCGGCGGTGCTCAGTGCGCCACTGGTGAGATTGGAGGTGTTCGAGTTGATCCAGGCCTGCGCCTCGTCGATGTAGCGGTCGAGCTGGGTGTCGGAGAGGTGCAGTGGGCCGGTCTTCAGCCAGTTCTGGATCTGCCGGACACCTTCCGACGACTTCTCGCTCAGCTCCGGTACGCCGCGAATGAACTCGTTGACCACCAGCGTCAGCGTGCCGATCACCGCGGCCAGGCCGCCGACCAACACCACCGCCGTCGCCAACGACCGGGGGAACCGGGCCCGCAGCAGCCAGCCCACCGCCGGGGCGAGCAGCGCGGAGAGCAGCAGCGCGATGGCCAGCGGAATGATCACGATCTTGATCCTGCTGACGATCATTAGCAGGGCCCAGGCCACCACGCCGATCACGATCAGTCGCCAGCACCACGCGGCGGCGATCCGCAGGCCGTGCGGAACGTCGGCGTCGTCCCGACTGGCGGTGGAGCTGTGCAGGTCCACCGGAGGTTCCGCGCCGTAGACCGTGGCGCTCGGCGGCGCGGTCGGCCCCGGTACGGCCGGCGACGCCACCCGGGCCGCCTCCGACGCGTCGTTCAGCGCCTCACCCGACGTGCCCTCGTCGGCACGCGCCGACTCCTGTCGTGACTGGTAGGCGCGGCGAAGCCGCCCGCGTACCCGCTCGAAGCGGCTCAAGCGCACCTCCTGGCAGAAGAACCCGGCCCGCCCACGGCGACAGGTCGGACAGCATACGTCCGTTCTCGACACCGTAGGGCAGTTCCGCCACACAATGCCCCGACCGTCTCCGGCGTAACCACCGGCCGGCCGCGGTCGGCCACACGGTAGCGTCTGCGGCGTGACCGCCGACAACGATCTCGACGCCGGCCTGCCGATCCGCCTGCTGCACGACCGTGTGCTGGTGCGGATGGAGGGCAGCGAAGGCGAACGCCGCTCCACCGCTGGCATCGTCATTCCGGCGACCGCCGCGGTCGGCAAGCGCCTCGCCTGGGCCACCGCGGTCGGGGTGGGGCCGAACGTCCGCGCCATCGTCTCCGGCGACCGGGTGCTCTTCGACCCGGACGACCGCTCCGAGGTCGAGCTGCACGGCCGCGGTTACGTGCTGCTGCGGGAGCGGGACGTGCACGCCGTGGCCGCCGAGCGGATCGAGAACGACTCGACCGGCCTCTACCTCTGACGCACCTCCCCCGGCCACCAGGCCCCGTCGCGCACCGTTTGCCCGGCCGCACGACGGGAAGCCATCCGGCGACCGTGGCCCTGGGGAGGGACGATGCCGGTATTCGTGAAGAAGCTGTTGACCTGGGGCAGTGTCGCGTTCCTGATCTACTTCATGGCCTTTCGGCCGGACGGCGCCGCGCAGATGTTCCGGGCGATCGGGGCCGCGCTGGTCGCGATGTTCCAGGGCCTCGGTGACTTTCTCACCTCGCTGATGACCTGAACCGCCAGGCGGCGACCGCCAGCCGTCAGGGGTGGGTCGGCGGCCAGGGCGGCGCCGGTCGCGGGCCGGGCCAGCCGGGTGGGGGGTACCCCACCGCCGCCGGGGCGGGGGCCAGCACCACCGGGATCGGCACCACCGGCTCGTCCGGCGCGTCCACCGGGCGCTCCGTGCCGTCCGGGAAGCGCAGGTGGTAGCGGCTGCCGTCCCAGACCCCCGCCGGGGCCTGCGGGTCCCGACCGACGAAGAACGACCGGTACGAGCTGATCGCGTCCAGCAACTCCCGCTCCTCACGGGCGGTCCGCTCCTGGTCGGCGGGCTTGCGGTCCAGGCCGCGCAGCGTCCCGTCGCGCAGCAGGGCCAGCCGGGTGGCGGCTGACTGGTATCCCCGCATCGCCCGCACCCCGGCGTCGCCAGCCACTCGCCGCGCCCAACTGCGGGCGGCGTGCCGCCTGCCGAGACTGCTCAGGGCGGCCACCTCGGGCGGGCTGAGCCAGCCGGCGCGTACGTAGTCGGGCAGGGCCCGCTCGGTGAGCCGGCCCTCCCAGGCACGCAGCCACAGCGCCAGCCCCACCGTGCCGAAGAAGACCGGCACCATGAGGCCCAGGAAGCCGTACAACATGATCATGGCTTCGCCGGTGGCCTGGGTCAGCGTGGGCAGCAGGTTCCACGTGCCGTGCAGCATCATCGCCAGCAGCAGGCCGGCGATCGGGGCGAGCACCCGGATGCGCCGGTCGGCCGTCCGGGAGGCGATACCCAGCCCCACACCGGTCATCGCGGTGAAAAGGGGATGGGCGAACCCGAACAGCAGGATCCGCAGGATGAAGATCGCGATGACCTGCTGGATGCCGGTCGCCGGGCCGTAGCGGTCGGCACCGGACGCGTACCCCAACCCGCCCAGGTAGAGGATGTTCTCCACCATCGCGAAGCCGACCGCGGCGAGCCCGCAGTAGACCAGGCCGTCGGTGATCCCCGACCACTCGCGGCGGCGGAACACCAGCAGCAGGATCGGGCCCAGCGCCTTGGTCAGTTCTTCGATGAACGGCGCCACCAGCACCCCGGTGAGCGCCGACGGCAGGCCCCAGTCGGCGAAACGGTTGGCCGCGAAGTCGTTCACCGTGAGCGAGGCGGCGGTGGAGACGAACGCCCCCCAGGCGAAGCAGAAGATCAGATACTTCAGCGGCTCGGGTTCGTACCGGTCCAACCAGAGGAAGCAGGCGACCAGCACCGGCACCGGCAGGATGGCGGCGACCACCCCGATCAGCAGGGCCTGCACACCGAGCGACTGGCCGAGCGTGAAGACCATGAACACCGCGCACGCCGCGATGAACAGCACCACCCCGGCCAGTACCAGGAACCGCCGCCAGCCCAGTCGCCGCAGCGGCATCCGGGGCGTCTCGGCCACGGGCGGGGCGGCGGGCACAGGCGGGGCGGCGGGCGACGACGGCAGCGGTGAACCGGGCGGGGTGTCGGCCATGCGGTCAGCGTAGCCATCCGCCGCCGGCTGGTTCGGTCGCATCGGTAGCCGCTATGCTGCCGGCAGGTCACGAGCGCCAGCGTCAAGCCCCGGCTTGCTGGCCGGCAACCCTCGTCGAGTTCGCGGTGGGGTGCCCCGGGTGATGACCGGGCCCAGCCCGATCGGTGTGCTGGGCAAGCGCGGACCCCGTCCCGATGTCGCACCCGGGGTCCCTGACCCGGGAGGTTCCGGCGTGTCCGTCACTCTCGTCCCCTCGCTGCCCAGCCTGCCCACCGTGCCGTCGGCGCCGTCCGCGCCGCTCGACGTCCTCGGCGTGCCCGGCGAGATCAACCTGGACTACGCGGCCACTGCGCCGTGCGCGCGGGCCGCCGCCGACGCCGTGGCTGAGCTGCTGCCCTGGTACGCCAGCGTGCATCGCGGAGCGGGGGCGCTGTCGCGACGCTGCACCCTGGCGTACGAGCAGGCCCGGCAGACGATCGGCGACTTCTTCGGCGCTCGCGCCGACGATCACGTGATCTTCACCCGTAACACGACGGACGCGCTCAACCTGTTGGCGCGGGCCGTGCCGGCCGGGACCACGGTGGTCACGTTCGCCGGCGAGCACCATGCCAACCTGCTGCCCTGGCCGCGCGGGTCGGTGCGGCTGCCGGTGCCCACCGACCCCGACGGGGCGGTACGCGACCTCGCCGCCGCCCTCACCGAGCTGCGCCGGGGCAGCAGTCCGGCGCTGCCGGTGCTGGTCGCGGTCACCGGTGCGAGCAATGTGACCGGCGAGCGGTGGCCGGTCGCCGAACTGGCGCGGGTGGCCCACCGGCACGGTGCCCGGATCGTGCTCGACGCCGCGCAACTGGCCCCGCACGCCCCGGTCGACCTGCCCACGCTCGACGTCGACTACCTGGCCGTGTCCGGCCACAAGCTGTACGCGCCGTTCGGCGCGGGCGTGCTGATCGGCCGGGCGGACTGGCTGGACACCGCCCCGCCGTACCTGGCCGGTGGTGGGGCCACCAGCCACGTCGGGCCGGCCACCCACGACGTGACCTGGGCGACCGGCCCGGCCCGACACGAGGGTGGCACCCCGAACCTGCTCGGCGCGGTCGCGCTGGCGGCGGTGTGCGCGGCGCTCGACGAGGCGGACCAAACTGCCGTGGCTGCCCACGAGCAGGACCTGCTGGCCCGGTTGCGGACCGGCCTCGCCGCCCTGCCGCACGTCGTCGAGCTGCGCACCTTCGGCCCGGACGCGCCCCGGGTCGGCATCGTCTCGTTCGTGGTCGCCGGACGGGACTCCGCCGAGGTGGCCGCGCGGCTGGCCGGCGAGCACCACATCGGCGTACGGGATGGGTTGTTCTGTGCCCACCCGCTGGCCCGGCGCCTGCTCACCGAGGCGGCCGGGCGTACCGGCCGGCGGGACCTGCCGCCCACCGCGCTCCGCGCCAGCATCGGGCTGGGCAGCACCGCCGCCCAGGTGGACCGGCTGCTCGCGGCGCTGGCCGAGCTGGGCTGAGGCCCGCCCGGCGGTGACCCGCGCTCAGCCGACCGGCGGGGCGGTAGGTGGCTTCGGGGTCTCGCCGGGCTCGGCGGGCTCACCGACCGGGCGCTCCTGCTCCCCGAAGGCGGTGCGGATCCACCGGTTCGCCTCCTCCTGCTCGATCCCGGAGGCGACCAGCAGGTCGCTCGCGGTGGTGCGGATCTGGGCGATCACCACGCTGCCGGAGAAGCCGACCCCGGCGCCGTATGCCCGGCCGGCCTCGCTGACCGCCCGCAGCGACCGTTCCCGGGCCTTCTCCGGCTCCTCGCCGGCGGCGAACTCGTGCTTGAGCAGCCGGACCGACTCGGCGAGGTGGCCGATCGCGTCCGGCATCGGATCGGGCACCGGTTCCTCGTCCTCGACCAGCGTGACGGACCGGCGGATCAGCGTGCCGCTGTTGCGCATCGCCCGGTCGATCGGGTCGGCCGCCTCCGCGTAGTGGGTCAGCTCGTCGCGGCGGTGCCAGCGGGCCGGGGAGAGGGTGGCGGTCTCCTTCGCCCCCTCGATCGCCTCGCCCAACGTGGCCAGTTCCTCCTTGTTGTTGCGCAGCCTCTCCAGTGCGCTCTGGATGGTGGCGCGGTCCCGGTCGCGCAGCCCGTCGGCGGTGGCGTCGAGCTGGGCGGCGAGCAGGTCCAGCGCGGGTCGGGCGGCACGGTTGATCACTCGGAGTGGGTTCAGTGGCAGCAACACCGCCGTGACCAGCAGCGCGATCCCACCGCCGAGGAACGCGTCGACGAAGCGGGGGATCTCCAGGTTCTGGGTCGACGGGCTCAGCGTCACGATCAGGACCGCCGTGGCCGCCGCCTGGATGACGATCGCCACGCTCGCCCCGGCGAAGATGGTGAGCAGGATCGCCACCGTGACCACCAGGCCGAGCTGCCACGCCCCGGTGCCGAGCAGGTAGATCAGGAGGTCGCCGATCGCCACCCCGATGCCCACCCCGACGATCAACTCCACGGTCCGACGGAACCGCTGGCCGACCGACGCGGCCAGGGTGCCGACCGCGGAGATCGGCGCGAAGACCGGTTGTGGGTTGCCGAGCACCGTGTGCGAGATCAGGTACGCGAGCCCGGCAGCCAGCCCGGCCTGCACGGCGAGTCCGCCGGCCATCCGTACCCGGTGCAGCCGGTCGTGCAGGGTGGCTCGACCGCGGTGGCGCAGCTGTTCGGTGGCTTCGGCGATCCGCGCGCCGTCGATGTCCACCAATCCCTCGCGCAGCGCGGTACGTCGCACCACTCGAGGTCGTTTGTCCCGGGCCACGGCCATGGGCGCGACTACCCGTGGTGGGCTCGCTGAATCCTCCCGTTCCGCGCGTCGCGGGCGGATGCGGCAGACTCGGGCGGTGGTTGATCTGCTGGACCGGTGGCGGGCGGCGGCCCGGGATGCCGGCGCGAGGTCCGATCCGAATACGACCCGGGCCGGGGAGAAGGTGATCGACCGGTGGCGAGAACCGCACCGGCACTATCACACGCTGGCCCATCTGACGGCGGTGCTCGATGTGGTGGACCAGCACGCCGACCTGGCCGGTCGGGCCGACCTGGTCCGGTTGGCGGCCTGGTTCCACGACGCGGTCTACGACCCCCGGGCCGCTGGCGACGCCAACGAACGGGACAGCGCCGCGCTGGCCGAGAGGGTGCTCGCCGGGCTCGGGGTGCCGGCGCCCGCGGTGGCCGAGGTGCGCCGGCTGGTGCTGCTCACCGCCGGGCACACGGTTGCGTCCGACGACCGGGACGGCGCGCTGCTCTGCGACGCGGACCTGTCCGTGCTGGCCGCGCCGCCGGCCCGCTACGAGCGTTACGCGGCGGCGATCCGTCGGGAGTACGCCCACGTGCCGGAGCCGGCCTTCCGGGCTGGGCGGGCCGCCGTGCTGACCGGCCTGCTGGCGCTGCCCGCGCTGTTCCGGCTGCCACCGCTGGCGAGCCGGTGGGAAGAGCCCGCCCGGGACAATGTGCGCCGCGAGCTGGCCGCGCTCACCGGGGAGCCGGAGAACGCGGGCTGACCAGGTGCTTCGGGCGCCGCAGGCCGGCGGCGCGGAGCAACCGGACCAGCTCCCGGCTCGGCACCACCTGGGCGCCGAGCCACACCGCCGCCGCGAACCGGTCGGCCGGAATGTCGTAGTGGTCCCGGTCGAAGCCGCGCCGGGGCGCGCCGAGCGCCTCGGCGAAGGCGTGCAGCTCGGCGTACGAGACGTCACTGATCAGGTGCGACCAGAGCCGACCGCGCCACGGCCAGGCCGGCCGGTCCAGGTAGAGCATGGTGCCCAAGTTATCCCGCCCAGTCGATCATGTTGATGATCGCCGGTCGGCGACCTAGCCTCGGCTGCATGGCCCCCACCGCGCTCCTCGACGACCTGCGCGCCGCGCTCGGTGACGACGCCGTGCTCACCGACCCGGACCTGCTGCGCATCCACCAGCGGGACGAGGCCGACCTGTGCGCCGCCGGCATCCCGCTGGTGGTGACCCGCCCGCGCAACACCGAGCAGGTGGTCGCCGTGGTCCAGGCCGCGGCGCGGCACGGCGTACCGGTGGTGCCGCAGGGCGCGCGGACCGGGTTGGCCGGCGCGGCGAACGCGGTGGACGGTGCCGTGGTGCTCAGCACCGTCGCGATGAACGAGATCCGGGAGATCGACCCGGTGAGCCGGATCGCGGTGGTCCAACCGGGGGTGGTCAACGCGGCGCTGGCCGGGGCGGTGGCCAAGCAGGGCCTCTGGTACCCGCCGGACCCCGGCTCCTGGGAGTCGTCCACGATCGGCGGCAACGTGGCCACCAACGCCGGCGGCATGTGCTGCGTGAAGTACGGCGTGACCACCGAGTACGTGCTCGGCCTGGAGGTGGTGCTCGCCTCCGGCGAGGTGCTGCGCACCGGCCGGCGTACGGCCAAGGGGGTGGCCGGCTACGACCTGACCCGGCTGTTCGTCGGTTCGGAGGGCACCCTCGGCGTGATCACCGAGGTGACCGTGGCGTTGCGGCCCGCCCCGGCCGACTCGCTGACCCTGGTGGCGGTCTTTGGATCCACCGCCACGGCCGGCGCGGCGGTGGCCGAGATCGCGGCTCGCGGGCTCACTCCCAGCCTGCTGGAGTTGCTGGACCAGACCCACCTGCGGGCGATCGAGGCGTACCAGCCGATGGGGTTGCGGACCGACGCGCAGGCCCTGTTGCTGGCCGCCGCCGACACCGGCTCCCGGGCGGCGGACGACCTGGCCGTGCTGGCCGAGGTGTGCGAGGCCGTCGGCGCCGACGAGGTCTACGCGGCCACCGACGCGGTGGAGGCGGCGGCGCTGCTCCAGGCCCGCCGGCTGGCCCACCCGGCCATGGAGAAGTTCGCGGCGGACGCCTACCCGGGCGGCAACGGCGGTCTGGTGATCGACGATGTGGCGGTGCCACGCGGCGCTCTCGCCGCGCTCCTGGACGGGGTCGCCCGGATCGCCGCCGAGTGCGAGGTGCCGATCGGCGTGGTGGGGCACGCCGGGGACGGCAACATGCACCCGAACATCGTGGTCGACCGGGCCGACCCGGCGAGCGTGGAGCGGGGCCGGCGGGCGTTCGACGAAATCATGCGGCTCGGCCTGGGCCTGGGCGGCACGTGCACCGGCGAGCACGGGGTGGGGCTGCTCAAGCGGGACTGGCTGGCCCGGGAGATCGGGCCGGTCGGCGTCCGGGTCCATCAGGCGATCAAGTCGGCGCTCGACCCGGCCGGCCTGCTCAACCCGGGCAAGGTGCTCTGACCGGCTGTGGTCAGCCCTTGACCTCGGCCGGGGTCGCCTGGGTGAGCAGCAGCAGGATCTCCCCGGCGACCGGGGTGAGCTCCTCGCCCGGGCAGTCCTGTGAGGTGATCAGCCCGGCCGAGGTGATGAGGCTGGACGTCAAGGCGTCGATGCAGGTGGTCCGGTACCGCCGGGCCTGATCGGTCTCGTCGGCCAGCGCCGGGTTGGCGAGCAGCACCTGAAGCCGATCGGTCAGCTCCGGTGCGAGGGTGCCCCGGGAGGTCACGCCGTCGCCGGCGCAGTCGATGCACTGCCACGCGCCGTTCCGCTCGACGCTCAGGGTGCGCATCGGCCCGTCTTCGCCGAGCCGCTGGAGCAGGCTGACCTGACCGGCGGCGACCGTGGTGGGGATTTCCAGCTGCGATCCGCCACCCGCCGTGCCGGCGGTCGGTTGCGCCACCGGGGTGCTCGGCTTGTCTCCGTCGAAGAGGGAGCACCCGGTCAGGGCGCCGACGAGCGCGACGGCGAGCAGGGGTACGAGCAGACGAGGGCGCGCGCGGGGTAGCACGCGCGGAAACCTACCCCACCGTAGGTAGCGTCCGAAACCACCATCCGGGCCGGTATCGATGGTTACCCATCGGTAACGTCGCAATTCGTCATCGAGCGGACGGGCGCAGCTCCGCCTGATCGTCGTCGCCGCCCCGGTCGGCCGCGTAACCCCGCACGTCCGGAGCGCCGAGCCGGGCCGCGTCCGCCGCCGCGTCGTCCGGCATCAACTGGGACTGCCGCTCCGCCTCCACCCGGGCGCGGTAGTGCTCGACCTCGCGAGCCCGGGTGGCCGCGTCCCAACCGAGCACCGCGCCCATCAGCTCGGCGGTGTGCTCCGCTGACTCCAGCCCGCGGTGGCTGGTCTCGAACGAGATCCGGGTCCGCCGGGTCAGCACGTCCTCCAGGTGCAGCGCGCCCTCGGCCCGCGCCGCGTAGGCGACCTCCGCCGCCAGATACTCCGGAGCACCGGCCAGCGGGGACGCCAGCAGTGGATCGGCGTCGACCAGCGCCAGCAGGTCCAGGGTGAGCGTGCCGTACCGCTCCAGCAGGTGCTCCACCACGCCCACCGGCACACCGTGCCGGCGAGCCAGGTCGGCCCGGTCCCGCCACATCGCCGGGTACCCGTCCGCGCCGAGCAGCGGCAGATCGGCGGTGCGCGACGAGCGGGCGCCACCGAGCCGGCGAGCGGCCCGGTCGACCACGTCGGACGCCATCACCCGGTACGTCGTGTACTTGCCGCCGGCGACCAGCAGCAGCCCGAGCATCGGCTCGAAGACCGCGTGTTCACGGGAGAGCTTCGAGGTCGAGTCCGCCTCGCCGGCCAGCAGCGGCCGCAACCCGGCGTACACCCCCTCGATGTCGGCGGTGGTCAGCGGCCGGTCCAGCACGGTGTTGACCTGCTGGAGGAGGTAGTCGATGTCGCGGGCCGAGGCGGCCGGGTGGGAGCGGTCCAGCCGCCAGTCGGTGTCCGTGGTGCCGATGATCCAGTGCCCGCCCCACGGGATGACGAAGAGCACCGAACTCGCCGTACGCAGGATGAGCCCCGTCTCGCCGGTGATCGCCGAGCGAGGCACCACCAGGTGCACCCCCTTGGAGGCGCGCACCCGGACGCCGGGCCGCAGCCCCACGTCGTTGAGCATCCGGGACATGTCGTCGCTCCACACGCCGGTGGCGGCGATGACGGTGCGGGCGTGCACCTCGAACTCCGCGTCCGGCGAGCCCGGCGCCGCCTCCAGGTCCCGGACCCGGACGCCGGTCACCTCGCGCGCCTGCCGGATCAACCCGACGGCGCGGGCACTGCTCACCACCGTGGCGCCGAGGCTGGCCGCGGTGCGGGCCAGGGTGACCACCAGCCGGGCGTCGTCGACCTGCCCGTCGTAGTAGCGGATCGCCCCGGCCAGCGCGTCGGCCCGCAAACTCGGGAAGATCCGCCGGGCACCCTCCCGGGTCAGATGACGGTGTAGGGGCATACCCCGGCCACCGCCGAAGACCCCGGCGAAGGCGTCGTACGCGGCCACCCCGGCGCCGTAGTACGAGCGGCGGAAGATCCGGGCCGGCAGGTCCCGCAGACCCCGGCCAGCCGGCAGCGGCACCATGATCGGCACCGGGCGTACCAGGTGCGGCGCGAGCCGGGTGGCCAGCAGGCCGCGCTCGGTGAGCGCCTCGTGGACCAGGTGGAACTCCAACTGCTCCAGGTAGCGCAGGCCGCCGTGGATGAGTTTGCTGGACCGGCTGGAGGTGCCGGCCGCGAGGTCACGCGCCTCGACCAGCGCCACCTTCAGGCCCCGGGAAGCAGCGTCCAGGGCGGCACCGGCTCCGGTCACCCCACCACCGATGACCAGCACGTCGAAGCGCTCGGCACGCAGTCGACGCAGGTCGGACGCACGGCGGACCGGTGAGAGCTGACCGGCGACGGATCGGGAGATATTGGGGTCGCGCACCCGTCCACCGTAACCGCCGTGCCACCGTGTCGACATTCGCCGCCTGCCCCGTACTGCACCTACCTGCTACGGGAGCGCTCACGACACGTCTCGCCACCCGCTTCGGACCGACAATCAGAGATCTTGGACAGTTTCCGTTAGCCGCTGACGGAAACTGTCCAAGATCTGCACGGTTCGTCGAAACCCCGGGACGCGACGGTCGGGTCGAAACCCTTCGTCGTAGTCGTAAGGTTCTCGGATGCAAGGTCAACCCGCGCAACCCGGACCCGGCGACCGCAACTCCCCGTGGCCGGTGGTCGCGGCCGTGCTGGTCGGCTGCTGGACGGTTGCGGTCACCGTGGGCACCCAGACCGGTGGTTGGCTCACCGATCAGGTGCTGTTGGGCTTCGGGCGGGACCGGATCGGCTGGCTCTGGCCGGTGCTCGGCCTGGCGACCGTCGTGGTGCTCGGCACGCCCGCCCTGCTGCTGGCCGTGCTGCCCCGGTCGGCCGCGGTCCGGGTCACCGGGCGGGCCTGGCTGATCGGGGCACTCGCTCTCGGCGTGCTCACACTGCTGCGGGTCGTGCCGCCGGTGCACCATGAGGCGTACCTCGCCGCGCTGACCGGTGCCGCGTTGCTCAGCGCACTCGCCGTGCGCTGGTCGGCGCGCCGGTGGGCGTACCCCGGGCTGGTTGGCTCGGTCGGCGGCCCGGCACCCGCCAGAGACGGCGACGCCACACGGCCCGAGGCCACCGCCGACGGCGACGCCACACGGCCCGAGGCCACCGGGAGCCCGAAGGCTGTCGAACCCCAGCGACGCCCGCACCGGCCGGGCCCGGTGCCGCTGCTCGCGGTCGCCGCCGGGTTGGCGCTGTTGCTGCCGTGGGCCTGGTTGGGCGCGCTCGGCGGCCTCCTGGAGACCGCACTCGCGCTGCTGGCGGCCGCCGCGCTCGGGGTGCTGGCCGCGACTCTGCTGGACGTCCCCTTCTGGTCCCCGTTCGCGGTGGGGCGACCGCCCCGGCCAGCTCGGCTGGTGCTGCTCGGCGGCCTGGTCGCCGGGGTGGCGCTGCTGCTGCTCGCGGCCGGGGCCGGCCAGTCCGGCGCCCAGTTGCCCGCGCTGCTGACCCTGCCACCGGTGGGTTTCGGGCTGGCCGCGCTCTGGGCCGCGACCTGGCGGGCCAGCGCCGACCCGGCCGAGGCCACCCGTGCCGGCCGGACCGCGACCGGCTGGCTCGTGGGCCTGGCCGCGCTCGGCCCACTGGCCTTCACCGACCCGGAGGAGATCACCCTGCTGCTGGTCGGCACCCGGGACGTCCCGTTCTGGGTGGCGGCCGCCGCCGGCGTCGGCCTCGCCGTCGCGGTCCTGGTGGCCATCGGGTACGCGGTGCTGCTCGCCCGGCCGACGGCACGCACCCCGAGCAGGCGGGTCGCCGCGGTGGCGGCCGTGGTGCTGCTGGTGGCGTTCGGCGTGGTCGACCTCGGCCCCGGCCAGCCGGGGCTGTACGGCGAGCGGCTGTTCGTGGTGCTGCGCGCCCAGGCCGACCTGCGCAATCTTCCGGCCGGCGCGCCGGGTCGGGCCGGCCGGGACGCCCGCGCGGCGGAGGTCTACCGGCGGCTGGTGACGACCGCCGAGCAGAGCCAGCGCGACCTGCTCCGGGGGGTGAACCGGCTGGGACTCGACCCGGTGTCGTACTACCTGGTCAACGCGGTCGAGGTGGACGGCGGCCCGGCGGTGCGGGCCTGGCTCGCCCGCCGACCGGAGGTGGCCCGCGTGCTGGTCAGCCAGCGCCTGCGCCCGCTGCCGGCTCCGGCCGGGCAGAACCGGGGCAGCGCGCCCAAGCCCACCGGCCCGGAGTGGAACATCCGCCAGATCGGCGCCGACCGGGTGTGGTCCCAACTCCGGGTCACCGGCACGGGCATCGTGGTCGGCAGCTCCGACTCGGGGGTGGACGGCACCCATCCGGCGCTACGAGCCGGGTTCCGGGGCGGCGACGACTCCTGGTACGACCCGTGGGACGACACCCGGAACCCCACCGACCAGGGCGGGCACGGCACCCACACGGTGGGCAGCGCGGTCGGGCGCGACGGCATCGGGGTGGCGCCGGACGCGCAGTGGGTGGGCTGCGTCAACCTGGACCGCAACCTCGGCAGCCCCGGGCACTACCTGGACTGTCTCCAGTTCATGCTGGCGCCCTTTCCGGCCGGCGGCGACCCGTTCACCGATGGCCGGCCGGAGCGCGCCCCGCAGGTGTTGACCAACTCGTGGGGCTGCCCGTCGATCGAGGGTTGCGACCAGCGGGTACTGCGGCCGGCCACCGCCGCCCTGGACGCCGCCGGGATCTTCGTGGTCGCCGCGGCCGGCAACACCGGCCCGTGGTGCGCGTCGATCGACGACCCGCCGGCCCCGTACGCGGACGTGCTGACCGTGGGCGCGGTGGACGCCCAGCGGCGGGTCGCCGAGTTCTCCTCGCGTGGGCCGGTGCCGGGCGGCCCGGGTAAGCCGGACGTGCTGGCACCGGGGGTGGGCGTGGTGTCGGCCATGCCGGGCGGCACGTACGCCGCGCTGGACGGCACGTCGATGGCGACCCCGCAGGTGGCCGGGGTGGTCGCGCTGATGTGGTCGGCGAACCCGGCGCTGGTCGGCGACGTGAGCCGGACCCGGCAGATTCTCCGGGACACCGCCACGGCGGCGACGCCCACCTATCGCTCCGACAGCCCCTCCGACGCCTGCGGTGCTCCCTCGAACGTCACCGGTGCCGGCCAGGTCGACGCCTACGCCGCCGTTCGCGCCGCCCAGCAGTAGGAAGGTTTCCTTCCTGAGGCGCTGAGCCGGGGGTGCGGCTCTCCATCCGGTGATCTAGGGTCGGCGACCATGGACGCCGAGATCACCGTCACCGAGCTGACCGCCGACCTGGTCCCCAGCGCCGTACAGCTCTGCCAGCAGGCCCTCGACCTGCCCGAGGACGCCGCCGAGGCGGCTTCGATCGTGGACGTGCTCTGGCCCCGGGCCGCCGCCGACCGGCCGGTGGTCGGGCTGGGCGCGTACCGGGGCGCGGAGCTGGTCGGGGTGCTGATCTGCTCGGTGGCATCGGCCGAGCCGGGGATCGGGCACGTGGACCTGGTCGCGGTCCTCCCGGACCAGCGGCGTCGGGGCGTCGGCCGGGCGCTGCTCCAGCGGGCCGAGCGGGTGCTCGCCGAGCGCGGGGCGACCGAGGTGCTGCTGGCCGGAAACCCGCCGTACTACGCGTGGCCGGGCATCGACGTCCGCTACACGCCGGCGGTCTGCGCCGCCCTCGCACTCGGCTACCAGCAGGACCGGACCGCCTGGAACATGACCGCGGACCTGTCGTACGACGGGTCGCCGGCGCTGCGGTCCACGGAGGCGGCCCAGCGGCGGCTGGCCGAGCAGGGCGTCACCGTACGCCGGGCGGAGCCAGCAGACCTGCCGGCGTTGACGGCGTTCGCCCGGTCCACCTTCGGCGGCACGTGGGATGGCGAGTTGGCCGGGTCGGTGGGGCGCGCCGGCGCCGGTTGTCACCTGGCGGAGCGGGACGGCGAGGTGCTCGGCTTCGCCGCGTACGGGTCGTCTCGGCCGAGCTGGTTCGGGCCGATGGGCACCGCCCCGGCCGCAGAGGGGTCGGGCATCGGTGGGGTGCTGTTGCGGCGCTGCCTGCGCGACCAACGGGCGGCGGGGCTGGACCGGGCGCAGATTGGCTGGGTAGGGCCGGTGCCGTTCTATTCGGGCAGCGCGGGCGCGCGGATCGAGCGGGTCTTCTTCCTGTACCGGCGAACCCTACCGACGGCATAACCGGGCAAACGGGACATAGATCCATTCGCCCGCATCGGCCATCGACGCCCCCTACCGTTTCGGTAGAGGAGGCAGCCATGACCACGGATGACAACCAGACCGAGGACGGCCCGCCGATCACCTGGAAACCGGTGGATGAACTCCCCGGCCAACTGCCGTTCGACCGGCTCGACTACGGCGACGCCGAGCAACTGGCCGAGATGACCACCGACGGTGAGTCGTCGGTGGTCGAGGAGCCGCAGGAGATGGTGGACGCGCCGATCCAGCTGCCTCCGCCGTACAACCGGGCACAGAAACGGCGCAACCAGCGCCCACTGCCGACCTGACGACGAACGGGGCGGACCGCGTCAGCGGCCCGCCCCGTTCGGTGTCGGAACTGGACTCAGAAGTCCATGTCCCCGCCACCCGGGCCAGCCGGGGCAGCCGGGGTCTTCTCCGGCTTGTCCGCGACAACGGCCTCGGTGGTGAGGAAGAGCGCCGCGATGGAGGCGGCGTTCTGCAGCGCCGAGCGCGTCACCTTGGCCGGGTCGATGATGCCCGCGGCCAGCAGGTCGACGTACTCGCCATTGGCGGCGTTGAGACCGTGACCCGCTTCGAGGTTACGGACCTTCTCCACCACGACGCCGCCCTCAAGGCCGGCGTTGACGGCGATCTGCCGCAGCGGGGCGTCCAGCGCGACCTTGACGATGTTCGCACCGGTCGCCTCGTCGCCGACCAGGTCGAGCTTGTCGAAGGCGGTCTTGCCGGCCTGCACCAGCGCGACGCCACCACCCGGGACGATGCCCTCCTCGACGGCGGCCTTCGCGTTGCGAACGGCGTCCTCGATGCGGTGCTTGCGCTCCTTGAGCTCGACCTCGGTGGCCGCGCCGACCTTGATCACCGCAACGCCGCCGGCCAGCTTGGCCAGCCGCTCCTGCAGCTTCTCCCGGTCGTAGTCGGAGTCGCTCTTGTCGATCTCGGCCCGGATCTGGTTGACCCGGCCCTGGATCTGCTCGGCGTCACCGGCACCGTCGACGATGGTGGTCTCGTCCTTGGTCACCACGACCTTGCGGGCGCGGCCCAGCATGTCGAGGCTGGCGGCGTCGAGCTTGAGGCCGACCTCCTCGCTGATGACCTGGCCACCGGCGAGGATGGCGATGTCGGTCAGCATGGCCTTGCGGCGGTCACCGAAGCCCGGCGCCTTGACGGCGACCGACTTGAAGGTGCCACGGACCTTGTTGACCACCAGGGTGGCGAGGGCCTCGCCCTCCAGGTCCTCGGCGATGATCAGCAGCGGCTTGCCCGACTGCATGACCTTCTCCAGGATCGGGAGCAGGTCCTTCACCGACGAGATCTTGCTGTTGGCGATCAGGATGTACGGGTCGTCGAAGACGGCCTCCATACGCTCCGGGTCGGTCATGAAGTAGGCCGAGATGTAGCCCTTGTCGAAGCGCATACCCTCGGTGAGCTCCAGCTCCAGCCCGAAGGTGTTGCTCTCCTCGACGGTGATGACGCCTTCCTTGCCGACCTTGTCCATCGCCTCGGCGATGATCTCGCCGACGGTGCTGTCGCCAGCGGAGATGGAGGCGGTGGAGGCGATCTGCTCCTTGGTCTCGACGTCCTTGGCGAGCTTGGACAGCTCCTCCGAGACGCTCGCGACCGCAGCCTCGATGCCCCGCTTCAGGGCCATCGGGTTGGCGCCAGCGGCCACGTTGCGCAGGCCCTCGCGAACCAGGGCCTGGGCCAGGACGGTCGCCGTCGTCGTGCCGTCACCGGCAACGTCGTCGGTCTTCTTGGCGACCTCCTTGACCAGCTCAGCGCCGATCTTCTCGTACGGGTCCTCGAGCTCGATTTCCTTGGCGATGCTCACACCATCGTTGGTGATGGTGGGGGCACCCCACTTCTTCTCGAGCACGACGTTGCGGCCCTTGGGGCCGAGGGTCACCTTTACGGCGTCGGCGAGCTGGTTCATGCCCCGCTCGAGGCCGCGGCGCGCCTCTTCGTCGAACGCGATCATCTTGGCCATACGGCGTTGTCCTCCTGGACACTCACGGGCCACCCGAGATGTGTGCCCCGGATGGGCCGCCTGGTGTACGCACCTTGGGACGTCGCCACCTGGCGACGACGACGTCCTTCGGCCGGGCCGGATAGCCCGCGACGACCGGCCATGTGCCGCCCCGGCGTCTCCACGCCGGCGCAACCTGGCCCCACCGTCCCGACCATTGGCACTCACGGTATGCGAGTGCCAATGACTTGTTTAGCACTCTCCCCTGCCGAGTGCAAGCACGATGCCGCCGCTCAGCCGAGTTCCGCAGCCAGTCCAGCGGTGTTCACCGGCGCCTCATGGGCGCGCTGCTCGGCGTACGTCACCAGCAGACCGACCATCTGGGCGAGGTGGGCCGGCAGGGCCAGCACCGCGGTGACCCCGATCACCACCACCGCTCCGGCCGCGGTGCCCGGCGACGCGAACGGATCCGCACCGAACGCGGAGGTGCCCACCCCCTCCAGGGAACTGGAGACCAGACTGACGACGATCACCGCCAGGGCCACCAGGGCCACCCGACCGAGCAGCAGGCCGAGCCGGTCGTGGAACATCCGGAACGAGCGGCCGATCGGGTTGCGGCGTTCGAAGAGATAGGCCGGGCCGGCCATGCTCAGCGCGAACGCCAGGTAGATGCCCGGCAGCACGCAGAAACAGACACCGACGCCGATGAGCAGGCTGATCAACAGGGTCCAGCCCCACAGCCCGAGCGCCCGACGAAGGCCGTAGCGCAACGCCGACTCCAGACTGGCTGGCTGGCCAGCGGCCTGCCGGGTGATCACCCAGCTGCCCGCGGCCCACCCGACGGCCTGCACCACGCCCACCAACAGACTGCCGCCGACCAGCACGAGAAGGAGGCTCCCCAACTCGGCGGCGAAATTGTCCGGCAGCGCGGCGCCAGGAGCACTCTCGGTCTGGGCGGCCCACTTCGCCGACGGGTCCACCCCGAGGGCGATCACCGAGAGCACCGCCGCCGGCAGCACCTGGGTGAGCAGCATGATCGGCACCAACTGCCGCCAGCCCCGACGCAGCGCTCCCCCGCACCGGTTGAACCATCCGCCGATGCCGGCACCGGGCGGCGTGACCAGGGCATCGTTCGGGTCGAACCCGTAACCAGGCGGGTACCAGCCGACCGGCGGCCCCGGATACCACGGCTGCCCGCCGTAGGGACCCGACCCGACCGGGTAACCCCCGGTGGGTGGGAACGCCCAGCCCTGCGGCGGCGGAGCCGCACCCCAGGCACCCTGCGCGGGATCCCAGCCGGGCGGTGGGGCAGCCTGGCCAGCCGGGGGCATACCCGACTGCCAGCCGGGCGGCCCGACGTCGCCAGAGGGCGGGCCAGCCGGGGGCGGCGCACCCGGCCCCCAGCCGGGCGGTGGACCGGACTGGCCGGGGCCGCCAGCGGGCGAGGACGGATCGGACGGGTCCGGCTCCCCCGACCCGGGGGACGGAGTGGGCGGGGGCGGCTGGTCGGTCATGAACGCTCCTCAGCATCGGCTGGAACGGTTCACGATCTTCCCGGCTGCGCGCCGCTGCCGCAGCCCCGACTCAGGGGCCGATCGGCCAGGAAGCTCAGCCGATGACGCGTACGTGCTCTGCCTGCGGGCCCTTCTGGCCCTGGGCAACCTCGAACTCGACCCGCTGACCGTCGTCCAGCGCCTTGTAACCGTCCATCTCGATGGCGGAAAAGTGGACGAACACGTCCTGACCGCCGTCGACGGCGATGAAGCCGTAGCCCTTCTCGGCGTTGAACCACTTCACGGTGCCCTGTGCCACGGTGCACTTCCCTCACTCTGCGCGGTCTTGCCTGACCCGGCGCACGGCGCGGCCGGGCGCCCCGACCACCGACTCAGCGATCGATGATCGCCATTGAACCAGGTGACCGAAATCGCACGTTACACGAGCAGTCACGGCCGCGCACGGCCAGAAATCGGACACACTCCGGGGGTGTCCCAACCACCCTGATTGGCCGGTTTCCCGATTCACCGGATTCGCCGCCGTCATTGCAAATGGAGGCCGGACCGCACGGCGCGCGCACGGTGACGGCAGGAGGGCACAGCTCACGAAACGACGCGTCCATCCCCTGTGGTAGGCATGCGGGCATGACCACGGACATGGGCTCATCGGCCGTGCGGCTCGCGGAGATCCGCCGGGTCCGACCGGAGGACGCCGCCCGGATGCGGGCGCTGCGCCTGGAGATGCTGGCCGACGCTCCGTTGGCCTTCCTGGAGACCTTGGCGGACGCGGCGGCCCGACCGCACAACGAGTACGCGGCCCGGGTCGCGTACACCTCGGCCGGTACCAGCAACGCGCAGTTCATCGCCGACCCGGGCGGCCGGCTGGTCGGCCACGCCGGTGGCACCACCGCCCCGAACGAACCCGGCCTGACCGTGATCTACGCCGTGTACGTCACGCCGACCTGGCGCGGCCGTGGCCTGCTCGGCGAGCTGATCGACGGGGTGGCCGCCTGGTCGCGAGCCTGTGGCCGACCGGAGCTGCTGCTGGAGGTGGTGGTCGGCAACGACCGCGCCTACCGCGCCTACCAGCGCCTGGGCTTCAAGGACACCGGCGTACGGGTCCCCCACCCCACCATCCCAGCCCTCACCGAACTACAGATGCGCAGAACAGCCTGACCCGAGGCAGAACCACTCTGATGCCCCCAACCGGAAGCGTCCGCGCCACCGCGCCCGAGGAGGGGTTTCCGGGGCAGCCCGACCCGCGCAGGGATCAAGCCTGACCGCCCGGAGCGGGTCGGGCTGCCCCGGAAACCCCAACCGCTACCGAAACTCAGACGTGCCGCCGAGACTGCACGATCCGGAACCGGTTGGCCACGTACGCCCCGTCCGTCAGCGCCGAGTTGGCCGCCGCGTTGGCCCCACTGCCGTGGAAGTCGGAGAACGCCGCCGACTGGTTGACGAAGACACCGCCGGTGAGGTTGCAGGACAGGTGCACCCCGACCTCGACCGCCACCGCCTCGGTCGCGTCCAGCACCGCCTCGTCGGTCGAGTAGACCCCGGCGGTGAGCGCGCCCTTCTCGCCGACCGTGCGGCGCAGCAACTCTAGGCTGTGCACGGTGGAGTCGGTCGCGATGGCGAACGAGATCGGCCCGAACCACTCCCGGCCGTACGTCTCCGCGTCGTCCGCGGTCAGCTTCACGATCGTCGGGGTACGCACCACCGCGTCGGCGTACGACGGGTGGGCGACGGTCCGCGACTCCAGCACCGGCTCGCCGACCTTGGTCACCTCGGCCAGCCGCTCCAGCACCCCGTCGTTGACGATGGCGCCGGTCAGCTCCACGCCTCGGGCCGGGTCGGCGGTCAGCTTGCCGACCGCGGCGGCGATACCGCCGGCCACCTCGTCGAAGCTCTTGTGCCCCTGGTCGGTCTCGATGCCCCCGGCCGGGATGAGGATGTTCTGCGAGGTGGTGCACATCTGCCCGCTGTAGAGGGTCAGCGTGAAACCGAGGTTGCGGCACATGCCGGCGAAGTCGTCGGTGGAGTCGATGACGACGGTGTTGAGGCCGGCCTTCTCGGTGTAGACCGACGCCTGCCGGGCGTGCGTCTCCAGCCAGTCGCCGT
Organism: Micromonospora sp. BQ32; assembly: GCF_059358895.1. NCBI lineage: Bacteria > Bacillati > Actinomycetota > Actinomycetes > Micromonosporales > Micromonosporaceae > Micromonospora > Micromonospora sp. BQ32. The sequence continues at coordinate 147,522 of NZ_JCADBI010000005.1, forward strand.
ACTCGGTGGAACCGGTGAAGTCGACGATCCGGATGGAGCGGTGCAGGGCCAGGTCGCTGGCGAGCTTCTCACCGGGCGCCTCGGCCGCCAGCATGATCAGGTTCGGGTCGAACCCGGCCTCGGCGAGCACCTCCCGGGCGTACTTCACGGTGATGGCCAGCGGCAGCACCGCGCGCGGGTGCGGCTTGACGATCACCGGGTTGCCGGTGACCAGCGAGGCGAACAGCCCCGGGTACGAGTTCCAGGTCGGGAAGGTGTTGCAGCCGATCACCAGCGCCACCCCACGCGGCACCACGTGGAACGTCTTGGTCAACCGCAGCGGGTCACCCTTGCCGGCGGCCTTCTCCCAGCCCGCCGTGCCCGGGTGCCGGGTCATCTCGGCGTACGCGTACGCCAGCGCTTCCAGCGCCCGGTCCAACGCGTGCGCGCCACCGGCCTGGAAGGCCATCACGAACGCCTGCCCGCTGGTGAACTGCACCGCGTTGGCCAGCTCGAAGATGTGCTTGTGCAGCCGGTCGAGGATCTCCAGGCAGACGCCAACCCGGGCCTGCGGGCCGGCGTCGCGCCACGCCGGCAGCGCGGCGGAGGCGGCGTTGATCAGCTCGCCGGTGCCGGCGTGCGGGTACCGCACCGCCAACTCCACCCCGAACGGGCTCGTCTCGGTGGCCACCCGGTCGCCGCTGCCGGGCTGGTCGAGCGGAAAGTCACCACCGAGGTACGCCTCGAAGGCGGCCTTACCGTCGGCGGCGGCGGTCTCGCCGTACACCCGGGGGCTGGGGGATTCGGGGTAGGCGGACCAGTAGCCCCGCTCCGTGATCGCGGTCAGCGCACGGTTGAGGGTGTCGGCGTGCCTGTCGTACAGGGGATGCGGGGTCTCCGTCATGCCCGCCATCATGCCTGAGTCCGGTCCGCGAGCAGTAGCGCGAATGCCCGACAGCGGCTCATGCCGCAGTCGAGTTCCCGAGCAGAAGCGCCAATGGCCGACGGCACGGGGTTGCTCGCGGCGGCAGCGGGTAACCGCGGGCCTTCGGCCAGGGTGAGGACGGCGGGTGAGGATCACCGAGATCCGGGTGCACGGGGTCGCCGACATAGTCCTGCTCCTGCCGTTCATGCTCAGCAACATCGCGGTCTGGATGCTGCCGGTCACCGGTCGCGGCGGCCAAGCCGCGCGGGCGCTGTGCCGGCTGCTGGCCGCGACGATGACCGCGATGTACGTGCTGTCCACCGTCGGGGTGTCCCTCGACCTGATCGCCTGGCAGTGCGCGGCCTACCCGAGGTGTCTGGAGGGCGGCGGGAGATCTCCTGGCTGGGCGGCGTGCCGCCAGGGCAGCGGCTCGCGCTGCTGGCCGTACCGCCGATCATCGCGATCGTCCTGATCTGGCGGCTCGGTGCCCGGACCTGGCAGCTCCCCGAGGACAGCGACCAGGCGCCCGGGGTGGGTGCGGACCGGCTCGACGCGCCCGCCTTCTGGGACACCCGCAAGCCGCTGCGCCGCCTGCGCTCTGTTCACGCCGCGATCCGCGAGCTGGTCGAGCGCTTGGAACGGACGGACGGGTGATCAGCCGGGTCAGAGGGTGAGCTGCCAGTTGGTCCAGGTGTCCACCGGGCGAAAGCCAAGCTGCTCGTTGATCGCCACCATGTAGCTGTTGCTGGCGGCGTTGAAGGTGTCGATGACGCGTACCGCCGGCTCGTGGGTGAGCAGGTGGTGCAGGTTCTCCGCCTTGGCGATGAGACCGAGTCGGTGCCCACGGTGGGCCGGGTCGACGATGGTGATCTGCTGGAAGGCGTGCCAGTCGGTGGAGGCGCCCACGTCCAGCAGCGTCCAGGCCACCAGCCGCCCGGACGCCTGATGGCGCATCCCGAGGTGGTAGCGCCGCCGGCCCCGGGCGTCCAGTGCCCGTTCGTTGCCACGGATGCGCTCGGCGTCCACCTGCTCCGGCTCCCACTGCACGTCGCCCAAGGGCGCGTCCATCAGCAGCCGGCCGTCGAGATAGGCGATGTCAGCGACGTACTCCTGCGGGGTGGTCCCCTGCCAGCAGACCGAGTGATAGCCCTCGGCTCGCGGGCGGGCCTCGGTGAGCGCCGCCCGCAGCGCCACCCGATCGATCTTGCTGACGTCGAGCCGGCGACGCACGTCGGTGAGGGCGGGCTGGGCTCCGGCGGCGGCGGCGAACGCGTCGCCGGCCACGCTTCGGGCCGGCCCGTCGGGCAGCGCGGAGACGGTCATCGCGACGACCCGCTTGCGGCCGTGCTCGCGGAGCAGGCGTACGCCGTACTCGTGCAGGGCCCGACCGACGCCCCGGCGCCGCAGCTCGGGATGCACCGTCAGTTCGGCGGTGGCGTTGTCGGTGTTGTCGAGCTGCGGCAGGTCCAGTTGGAGGTAGCCGGCCGGCACACCGTCCAGTCGGGCCAATGCCCAGAGCGACTGGGTGCCGGGCATCGGCGTGTGGAACAGCGCGTCGAAGCGGCGCCGGCAGAAGGGAGGAAAGTCCGGCACGTCGGCGTCGTTGGCCGCCGACCCGATCCGGTACGCCTCGTCGACCGACGTCCGGTCGGCGCCGTCGAAGGACGCGATAGTGATGCTCATGCCGCTGAGGGTGCACCCGGGAAAAGCGATCGGGCCAGCGAATTAATCGCTGGCCCGATCGAACGTGGTCGGGAGGGACACTCGCACAACGCCTCCGGCGTTGGGTCGCAAGAACTTCAAAAGTCTTCGGCGAAATGCCCTCCCGCACGGAGCATCTTGCGCCGTCCGGTTCCTGCCGTCAAGTCCGTAGCGGCGGGTTTTCCACACTCACAGCGAAAATCCAGTTACCCGGTGGATCCGGCTGGTCCCCCAACCGGGTGGCCGCCCGTCCCCCACCCGGAGGGCGGCCAACGAAGCGCCGGGCCGGATCAGCCGAGGAGACCGGCGTCGCGGGCGGCCCGCAGCGAGGGCTTGATGTGGTGGGTCGGCCCGACCTGGCCGGCCACCGCGTCGATGGTCTTCAGACCCTCGCCGGTGTTGAACACGACGGTCTCGGCCGTCGGGTCGAGCCGACCGGACTCGACCAGCTTGCGCAGCACGGCCACGGTCACCCCACCCGCGGTTTCGGCGAAGACCCCGGTGGTACGGGCCAGGTCGCGGATGCCCGCACGGATCTCGTCGTCGTCGGCGTACTCCATCCAACCGCCGGTGCGGCGCACCGCCTCCAGGGCGTAGAGGCCGGCCGCCGGGTCGCCGATGTTGAGCGACTTGGCGATGCCGGTCGGCTTGACCGGGATGATCGTGTCGGTCTCGGCGTGCAGGGCGGTGGCGATCGGGTTGCAGCCGGCGGACTGCGCGCCGAAGACCTTCCAGCCGCCGGCCGGCGCCTCGACCAGGCCAATCTCCACCAGCTCGGAGAACGCCTTGTCAATCTTGGTGAGCAGCTCGCCGCTGGCCATCGGAATGACCACCTGCGCCGGGATCCGCCAGCCGAGCTGCTCGGCCACCTCGTAGCCGAGGGTCTTGGAGCCCTCCGCGTAGTAGGGCCGGACGTTCACGTTGACGAACGCGGTGTCCTCGAATTCGTCGGTCTCCACCAGCTCGCCGCAGAGCCGGTTGACATCGTCGTACGAGCCGTCGATGGCGACCAGTTCGCCGCCGTAGACGGCGGTGGTGATGACCTTGCCCTGCTCCAGGTCGCTGGGGATGAAGACCACCGAGGGCACCCCGGCGCGGGCGGCGTGGGCGGCCACCGAGTTGGCCAGGTTGCCGGTCGACGCGCAGGCGAACCGGGTGAAGCCGAGCGCCTTGGCGGCGGTGAGCGCCACCGAGACGACCCGGTCCTTGAACGAGTGGGTGGGGTTGGCGCTGTCGTCCTTGACCCAGAGCGGCGCGGTGATGCCCAGCTCGACGGCGAGGTGCGGGGCGGCCACCAGTGGGGTCAGCCCCGGGTCGAGGGTGACCCGGCTGACCGGGTCCTGACCGGCGGGGAGCAGGGCGGCGTACCGCCAGATGTTGTTCGGGCCGGCCTCGATCTGCTCGCGGGTGACGGTGGCCAGCGCGGCGGTGTCGTAGTCGACTTCCAGCGGGCCGAAACACTCGTAACAGGCGTGCTGGGCGGCGAGCGGGTAACGCGCCGAGCAGGCGCGACAGACCAGGGCGCGGGCCGGGCTGGCAGAGGTGTCGATGCCGGAGGTGACGAGCGTCGACGTCATGTCGAGAGTCCTCTCATCTTTCCCCGCATCGCACGGTGCGGCGGGGACGGAATTGGCACCTGCCCCGCGGGTCGCTCAGCGGTGAGCGCGCGGGGTGGTTGCCGGGGCGTCGTCGGGCCGTATCCCTCAGCCCCTCTGGATGAGGTATTCAGTTGTGCCGTCGAGTCTAGGCAAAGCCGGGCGTGGCCTCCAGGGCGGATCCCAGGGAGTGGGTCAGCGGGCGCTCACGGCCACGGGGTCGGTCACCGCGATCGGGTCCGTCACCGCGCTCGCTTGGGGCAGCGACGTGGCCCGGGGCCGAGCGGCGAGGTTCGCGGCGATCAGGGCGGCGATCGTGATGGCGGCCCCGACCAGTTCGACGGCCTCCGGGCGGTAGCCGCGGGCGATCTGCACCGCGAAGGTGGTCACCGGGACCAGGTTCATGAACAGCGCGGCGTTGGCGGCACCGAGTCGCTGCACGCCGGTGTTCCAGGCCAGGACCGCGATCACGGCGCCCACCAGCACGGCGTACGCCAACTGCGGGGCAACCGCCACCAGGTCGGCGGCGGCCGGCGCGTGCTGCCAGCCGACGGCGTCGGCGGCGATGCTCAGGACGAGCATGGCGGCCGTGCCGGAGAGCGCGGTCAGGGTGGTGAAGCGCAGCGGCGACCACTCGCCGAACCGGCTGGCACCGTGGGTGTAGATGCCCCAGCCCAGCACCGCGCCGATCATCATCAGCCCGCCGAGGCCGAACTGGCCGAGCCCGGCCAAGCTCCCGCGCGTGATCACCAGGCCGACTCCGAGGAGCGCCACCAGGGAGAGGGCCAGCAGGAGCGGCTTCGGGCGTACGCCGTCGCGAGCCCACCGAACGAGCTGGGTGATCACCGGTGTGGTGGCCACGAAGAGGGAGATCTGCTGCGGGGCGGCGTGTTCGAGCGCCAGGTTGGTGAGCAGGTTGAAGCCCGCGAAGCCGACCACTCCGAGCACCACCACCTCCAGCGTCCGGCCACCGTGCCGCAGCGCGCCGGCACCCTCGCGGAGCAGCAGGATGGCGACCAGGACGACGGCGGCCAGCAGGTAGCGCGCGGTGGTCAGGTTGAGCGGGTCGACCCGATTGAGCGCGCTGGCAAGGATCGGGAACATCACGCCCCAGCCGAGCACGGCGACCAGTGGGTACGCGGTGGCGCGGGATCGCATCAGCAACTCCAATGTTCGAGTATCGTCGAACCAACGACACCGACACTAGGGTGTTGTTCGATCGTTGTCGAACAAGGGTTACACTGGTCACATGGAGCCGCACGAGCCCGACCTGACCGCCGTACCGGTCACCAGCGTGCTGGCCGCACTCGCCGACGACGTGCGGCTACAGATCGTTCGGGCGCTCGCCGAGGGCGGCGAGTCCGCCTGCGGCACCTTCGACTTCGGCGTCTCCAAGGCGACCCGTAGCCACCACCTCAAGGTGCTGCGCGAGGCGGGCCTGACCCGGACCCGGGCCGTCGGCACCAGCCGACTGGTCCGGCTCCGCCGGGACGAGTTGGACAAGCTCTACCCGGGCCTACTGGACGCGGTCCTGACTCAGCGCCCGCCTGCCTGACGCCGCCCCACCCACGCCCGTCCGGCCACGACCCACCCGGCGGCGGGCGGGAGATGCTCCAGTCGCCCGCTTTGGAGCTGAATCGTCTACGACATCAGCGAAGAGGTGCGGCCCGACCGGGCGCACCGCCAGCCCTGACCGGGCACATCAACCGGGCACATCAACCGGGCACATCGGCTCGCCCTCGACCGGCGCGTCGCCGAAGCCGCCTCGTTGCGGCTCCGGCGACGCGTGGTGGAGGCGCTCACCGGCCCTTCGCTGGACGGCCGGCTGTGGTCAGACGGACACCGCGTCGGGCTCGGCCGCCGAAGCCGGTCCCGATGCCGATGCCGAGGGGGCGTCGGCGCGACGCCGGGCGAGCAGCGTGTCGAGGGCCCAGGAACCCGGGCCGAGCGCCGCGACCAGCAGGAACGACCAGCAGAAGAGTGCCGCCCGCTCGCCTCCGTTGTGCAGCGGCAGCAGACCGTCCGGCTGGTGCACCACGAAGTAGGCGTACGCCATCGAGCCGGAGGCGAGGAGCGCGGCGGGTCGGGCGAAGAGCCCGACCAGCACCAGCACGCCGCAGACCAACTGAATCAGGGCGGCCCACCAGCCCGGCCAGGCGCCGGGCGGTACCGCCTTACCAGTCATCGGGTTGCCGCCGAACAACCCGAATACCGAGGACAGGCCGTGCAACGTGAACAGCAGGCCGATCACGATGCGGAACAGGGACAGGATCGGCCCGCCGAGCCGAGAGACGTTCATGGCACCTCCATCGAAGCTAATGAATGAGTCTCGCCAATCGTGGGGCATCAAGGCATCGAAAAACATAAGTTCTTTGCTGGTGGGATAATCCCTCGTGAAAGCGGTGTGAACGAGGACGCCGAGGTCCCGGGGCGGTCAGCGGTGGAACGCCCACGTGCGCGAGGATCGGCGGATGATCTCTCGCGAGACGTCAACACGGCGGCCGGCCAGCACGGCGTCCGCGACAATCAAGGCGTTCACCGCGCTCAAGGCGTTCACGGCGGTGACGGCGGCCCTCGTGCTTGGCGCCTGCACTCCTGGCGACCATCGCGGCCCGTCCGGCGACCCCAGCCGACCGCCCACCGCGTCGGGGCTGGGAATAGGCCCGACCGCGAGCACCGAGCCGCCGGTCGAGTGCCCGGCGACCGGCGTTCGGATCCGGTCGACCGGCGGGGACGCCGCGATGGGTCTGCGCGCCCTCGGCCTGGAGTTGGTCAACTGCGGCGACCAGCCCTACCAGCTCAACGGCTACCCGGTGTTGCACGTGTTCGACGAAGCGCGCGAGCCGATCATGTTGCGGGTGGTCAACGGCGCCAAAGAGATCACCTTGGGCTTCGACCAACCACCCCGGAAGGTCATCCTCGCCGCCGGGGAGCGGGCCACCGCCGTGGTGCTCTGGCGCAACCTGGTCACCGACTCGACCGTGGTGGCCACCAACGGCGAGTTCCTGACGGCGGCGCCCGCCGCCGGGCAGCCGGCCGAAGAGGTGGACCCGGACGGGCCGATCGACCTCGGCAACACCGGCCGGATCGGCGTCAGCGCCTGGAAGAAAGCCGATCCGTCCACACCGGTGCCGACCCGGCCGGCCCCGCCGCCGGCACCGAGCGCGGTGCCGTCGTCGGTGAGCCCACCCGACAGCCGGCTGTGAGCCAGCCCGCTACGACGTGATGTCCTTGCGGGTGAAGCGCCAGAACGCCAACCCCCAGAACAGCGTCGCGTAGCTGATCGCCGAGATGCAGCCGCGCACCACATCGTCGGTCTGCACCGGAGTCGAGAGCAGACCCAGCCAGGCGGTGCTGAAGTGGGTGGGCAGGAAGTCGCGCAGCGCGCCCAGGGCGGTGATCTGGTCCAGGATGCTGGACAGGATCCAGAGCAGCACGGCACCACCCACCGCGCCCAGCGCGGCGTCCGTGGTCACCGACAGCAGGAACGCCAGACCGGCCACCACCAGCAGTACGACCGCCAGGTAGCCCAGCACGGCCAGCAACCGGAGCAGCCCCTCGGTGGGTTCCAGCTCGGCGGCGACCGTGCTGCGCAGCGGTGACCAGCCGTAGCGCAGGGTTCCGGCCAGCAACGCGGTGCCGGCCAACAGCAGCAGGGCCAGCCCCGAGTACGCGAGCGCGACCATCAGCTTCACCGTCAGCAACCGCGCCCGGGGCACCGGGACCGCCAGCAGATACCGCAGGCTGCCCCAGCTCGCCTCGCTGGCCACCGTGTCGCCGCAGAACAGCGCGACGACCACCACCAGCAGGAACGACGCCGACACGAAGATCGAGAAAAGGGTGAAGTTGAGCCCGCCGGAGGTGGCCAGCTCGACCAGGCTGGCGAACTCGTTACGACCGTTGTCGTCGTCACCGCCGGAATCGAACTGGAACGCGATCAGGATGATCAGCGGCAGCAACACCATGAATCCGAGCGCCAACTGGGTCCGCCGCCGGGACGCCTGCCGACGAAACTCCGCCACGAACGGCATGGTGGCCGACGGCCGGTAGCCACGGGCCTCACCCGCGTCAGTAACAACCATCACCGGTCACCGCTTCCCCGAGAGTTCTCGCCCACCAGGGCGAGGAACGCGTCCTCCAGGCGCCGCCGAGGCACCACCCGGTCCACCCCGATGCCGGCGCGCACCAGCTCCGCCACCACCTCGCTGCGGGCCGTGCCGTTGGTGTCGACCACCAGTTGGCCGTCGCTCTCCGGCAACACCCGAACCCCGTGCAGCCGGTCCAGCACCGCCCGCGCCGCCACCGGGTCGGTGACGTCGAAGAGCACGCTCGGCGACTCGCCCACGATCTCCTCCACCGGCCCGGACGCCACGATCCGGCCCTTGTTCACCACCACCGCGTGCGTGCACGTCTGCTCCACCTCGGCCAGCAGGTGGCTGGAGACCAGCACCGCTCGGCCGTCCGTGGCGTACCGCTGGAGCACCCGGCGCATCTCGGCGATCTGCGGCGGGTCGAGCCCGTCGGTCGGCTCGTCCAACACCAGCAGTTCGGGGAGGCCGAGCATGGCCTGGGCGATGGCGAGGCGCTGCCGCATCCCGTGGCTGTAGTTCTTGATCCTCCGGTGCACGGAGTCACCCAGCCCGGCGATCTCCAGCGCCGCGTCGAACTGCGCGTCCTCCCACGGCCGCCCGGTGGCCCGCCAGTACGCCTTGAGATTGTCCAGACCCGACAGGTGCGGCAGGAAACCCGGCCCCTCCACCAGCGCCCCGATCCGGGACAGCACCGGCGAGCCGGGCACCAGCCGACGACCGAAGACGTAGATCTCCCCGGCGGTCGGCTGGGTCAGCCCCATCAGCACCCGCAGGGTGGTGGTCTTACCGGCACCGTTCGGCCCGAGCAGACCCACGACCTGACCAGGGTGCACCTCGAAGTCCACGTTCGACACCGCGACGAAGCCGTCCGCGTACTCCTTGCGCAGTGAGCGCACGGCCAGCGGGGTGTCCGCGTACTCCGGATGCACCGACCGGTCCTGGCGGCGGTGCCGGCGGCGGACCAGCGCGACGACCACGACGAGCCCGAGCACGATGGCGGCGAGCAGGCCGGCGAGCACCCAGCGCCAGATCGTCGCCGCGGTGGGGATCGGCTCGCCGCTGACCGTGGGCAGGCTGACCGCGCCGTCCGCGGCCACCGTGTAGACGGTCGGCTCGGCGGGCGTGGTGTACGCCTGGTCGGAGGTGGCCACCACCAGCCGCAGCCGATGCCCGGCCTCCACCCGGCGGACGATCCCCGGCAACGTCACGGTGACCGGGCGGGCGTCCTGCACCTGCCGCGGCAGGCCGGTGAGCCGGATCGGGGCGACCAGGCCGTTCGGCAGGGTGGCCGCGCCGTCCGGGTCGACGTCGTAGAGCTTGACGAAGAGCACCGCCTCGCCGGTCGGCGACGCGGCTCGCACGGTGACGGTGGGCGCACCGGCCACGTCCACCGCCTCGGTCAGCGGGGCCGACTCGAACCGGGCGTGCTGACCGGGTACGTCGCCGGCCACCCCGTCCAGCAGCGAGGCGAGCCCGCCCGCGAACGGGATGGAGGAGATGGCGGCTGGATTGCCGTTCGGCGGGTTCGCGATCGGCTGCGCCGGACCGGCGACCGTCACCTCCCGGCGGGCGTTGCCGGCCAGGCCCGGGTAGTCGGCGCGGCGGAAACCGGTGGCGACGAGACCCCGGTCGAGCGCGTCGAAGCCGGCGATCCGCGACCAGGTGAAGTCGTCGCCGGGCGCGTCGCCCTCGCCCTTGACGTAGTGGTCGAGCCACTGGACGGTCAGGAACTTCACCCGGTCTTCGTCCGAACGGGGTCCGCTGCCACCGTCATGCCCGCCGGTGAACCAGGCGACCCGGACCGGGGTGCCGGTGGCGGCGATGCCGCGCGCGTTCGCGTCCGCCTCACCGAGCGGAAAGAGGGTGTCCGCCTCGCCCTGCACCAGCAGGGTGGGTGCCTTGATCCGGTCCAACACGCCGGCCGGGCTGGAGCGGCGCAGCAGGTCCACGGCGGCCTGGTCGGCGCGGCCACTGGTGGCGATCCGCAGATAGGCGGCGCACACGTCGGCGGCGAACCGACCGCAGGACGGATCGGCGGCACCGGTCGGGGCACCACCGGGGCCGGTGCCCGGGCCGGCGCCCGGTCCGGGGCTGGGCGGGCCGGCCGACGCCGGTGCGCCCTGCGGCTGGGCGGCGGTCCCGCCGGAGAGCCCGGCCGGGCCGGAGCCCACGTTGCCGCCGCCACCGAAGAAAAGGCCGGCCCAGCCCTTCTTGAACACGCCCTCGGTCGGCGCTGCGCCGGTGCTCTCCGGCAGGAACGCGCGGGACAGGTCGTTCCACGTGATCATGGGCACGATCGCGTCGACCCGACGGTCCTGGGCGGCCAGCAGCAACGCCAGCCCACCGCCGTACGAGCCGCCGACCACACCGACCTTCGGGTCGCCGGCAGCGTCGGTGCGCACCTCCGGCCGAGCGGCCAGCCAGTCCAGCAGACGCTCAGCGTCGCGTACCTCGTAGTCCGGGTTGTCCAGGTGGATCTCGCCGCCGCTGCGGCCGAAACCCCGCGCGGTCCAGGTGAGCACCGCGTAGCCGCGCCCGGCGAACTCCTCCGCGTCGGAGCGCACCGACTCCTTCGTGCCGCCGAACCCGTGCGCCAGCAGCACCGCCGGCACCTTCCGACCGGACGAGGCGTCGTCCGGCAGGTAGAGGGTGGTGTCCAGGTTCACCGGCTGGTCGCCGGATGGTCCGGAACGGACGGTGAGCATCGCGCTCTCGGTGCGTACGCCCGGTCCCTGTGGCCACACCGCCCAGGTCACGGCGGCGGCTAACAGCACGACGACCACCGCGGCGGCGGTCGCCCGGCGGCGGGTGGGCAGGGCACGCCGGAACCACGTGGCCGGCGACGGCGATGTCATGCGGCACACGGTACGGCCCGCAGCCTGAGCGTTGGCTGAGATCCGCCGTACGTTCGTCCGGTTGCCCCGATCGGTGCGGAGCGGGGTGCGAGCGCGCAACGTCCGACGCGGCACAGCGAGTTGAGTTCGGATTCTGTGAATTCCGATCTTCCGCAGATATCCACCTCGATCCCTCCATGTCACACCCACAGATGACACAGAGCGTGGCGGTAACGCGGACAAATGGTGACATGGCTCGAACTGACGCGAACCTGACTCGCCGAGTGAGGTCTGACCAGGCGAGGGTTCGATTAGTTTTCCGGTCCGGTGCACGGGACTTGTCGGCCAGCCCGACGCCGCGCCGATCCGCGCCCCACGCCGAGGAGACACACATGACAGTCCCCGCGCCGCGGGCCCGTCGACGGCCGTCCACGCTGGGCCGGCTGCTGCCCCTGCTGCTCATCGGAGCGCTGTTGGCGCCGTTGGGCCTGCTCGTCACGTCGAACTGGCGGCAGACCACCGACGACCGGGAACTTGCCGTCCGGGAACGGCTCGGCGTGCAGTACCTCACCGCTCTGGCGGCGGTCACCGACGCCCTCGTGGAGGCTCAGTCCAACGCCGTCAACGGCCGCCCCGTCGCCCGGGAGGCGTTGAACGGAGCGGTCGAGGAGGCCGCCGCGGTGGACGCCCGCATCGGCGCGGAACTGCTCAGCCAGGAACGCTGGGCCGGCGTACGGGCCAAGCTGGAGGCGCTGCGTGGCCGGGGCGCCGCCGACCCCGAGGCCGCCTACACCGCGTACAGCGAGGTCGCCGATCTGCTGCTGGCCCTGCACCGGAAGGTCCGGGAGAGCTCCGGGCTGGTCCGCGACCCGGAGGCGGACTCGTTTTTCCTCCAGGACAGCGCCGGCCAGGAACTGCCCGAGGCGGTGGTCGGCGCCGGCCGGCTCGCCGACCTGGGCACGCTGGTCTCCCGCCGGCCGGCCGCCGAGCAACCGCGCGGCCTGATGGAACTGACCGGCCTGCGGGTGTCCGCCCTGACACCCGCCGCCGACCTCGTCGACAACCTGCGCTCGGCCGTGGACGGTTCGGAGAGCACCGACCTCGGTGCCAGCGTGCTGACCCCCCTGGACACCTACCAGCGTTCGGTGGAGGCGCTCGCCGCGTACTCCGTGCCGGGCAAGGACACCGGCGTGGTCAACCCGGGCCAACTGAACGCCGCCGCGCTCAACTCGCACCGCTCGGCCCGCCAACTTCAGCCGGTCATTCTCACCGAGTTGGACGATCTGCTGGGCGAGCGCATCGACCGGCTCGACCGGGACCGCTGGCTCACCGCGGGGGCGGGGGGCGTCGCTGCCCTGTTGCTGAGCTGGCTCGCCGCGTTGCTGATCGCCGCCGGTCGCCGGGCACAGCGTCGGGCCGCCCTGGCCGCGACCCACGCGGAGGGCCCGGACGCCTCACCGCACCGCGACCCCTGGCAACCGCCGGCCGACGAGCCGCGTGCGCTGCAACCGATCGGTGCGACCCGTGACCCGGAGACCACACAGTGGGGAGCATTCGATGCTGCTCGGTAGGCTCCGGATCCGCGGCAAGCTCGCACTGCTCGTGGTGATTCCGCTGCTCAGCATGGTCGGCCTGGCCGTGCCGGTGATGCTCGACCGGGTCGCCGCGGCGCAGCGGGCCGGCGACACCGCCGAACGGGTACGGCTCGCCAGCCGGGTCGGCAGCCTGGTCCAGGACCTCCAGCAGGAGCGCATCCTCTCCGTCGGCTTCCTGCTCGGCCGCATCGAGCGAAGTGAACTGGTCCGCAAGTCCGCCGACGTGGACGACCGGGTGGCCGACCTCCGGGCGGCGCGGAGCGACGCGCTGACCGACCAGATCGACAGCGCCCTCGACGGGGTGTCCAGCCTCATCGACCTGCGGACCGCCGTCCTGGCCCGGGTCGCCAACCCGGGTCAGGTGATGGACGCGTTCGGTCCGGTCAACAAGGGAATCATCGAGTCACTGCGGCTGGTGGTCGGGGTGGACACCGACACGTTGCCGGGCCGTCAGGTGCTCGCCCTCGACGGGCTGCTCCGCGCCGACGAGGGCCTGGGCACCTGCGCCACCCTGAGCCTGCTGGTCAAGGCGATCGGCACCCCGGACACCACCGCCGGGTACGTGGCGTGCATCGCCGCGCTCATGGTCGACAACTCCCGCTTCCGCAGCCTGATCACACCCGAGCAGCTCACGGTGGCCCAGCTCAACGATGCCGCCGTGGCCGCGCGTACCAGCCCCGACTTCCTGGTCAGAAGCGCCGGGGATCCGGCCGCCGCGGTCCGCGACGTGCCGATGGAGGCGCTCTTCCCGGCCGTCCGCACGATGATCCGGCTCGGTCAGTTCGTCGAGAAGAAGCTGATCGCCGACGTGCTCGCCGAGGTGACGGCCGAGCAGAGGCGCGCACTGACCGCCGCGTACCTGGTCGGTGCCGCGACGGCGTTGATCCTGACGCTGGTGGTGCTGCTCAGCGTGGCGGTGGCGCGGACGGTGGCCCGACCGCTGACCCGACTCACCCGCTCGGCCGACCGGGTCGCCCGGGTCGCCGAGGCGGAGCTGGTCCGGGTCACCGACGACGAGACCGAGAGACCCCAAGCGGTCCGGCTGGAGCCGGTGGACATCCGCGCCAACGACGAGATCGGCGACCTGGCGCGGGCCTTCGACCGGGTGCAGAACACGGCGGCTCAGCTGGTCGAGCGGCAGGTCGCCGGCCGGCGCAACGTGGCGCAGATGTTCGGCCACGTCGGGCGGCGTACGCAGAACCTGGTGGGTCGGCAGATCGCGCTGATCGACCGGCTGGAGCAGCAGGAGGCCGACCCCGGCCGCCTGGAACACCTGTACCGGCTCGACCACATCTCCAGCCGGTTGCGGCGCAACGCCGGCAGCCTGGTGGTGCTCTCCGGCTCGGCCGGAGCCGACGCGCACACCGCGCCGGTGCCGCTGGCCGACGTGGTCCGGTTGGCGCTCGGTGAGATCGAGGACTACACCCGGGTGGAGGTGCAGGTGCCGGCGGGCATCTCCGCCGCGCCGGCCGTCGTCGGTGACCTCGTCCTGGCGCTGGCCGAGCTGATGGAGAACGCCACCGTCTTCTCCCCGCCGCACACCCGGGTGCTGGTGGCCGCCGAGACGTCCGGCCTCGGCGCGCGGATCACCGTGGTGGACCACGGCATCGGCATGAGTGAGCAACGGCTGGCTGAGGAGAACGCCCGGTTCACCCGCCGGGAACGGCTCGACCTGGCCCCGACCGAGGTGCTCGGTCTCTTCGTGGTGGGCCGGTTGGCCCGTCGGCACGGCTGGCAGGTTGCCCTGGCCGCCACCGGCGGCGGTGGGGTGACCGCACAGCTGGAGATCCCGTCGGCGTCGCTGGTGCTGCGCCGCGCCGACCGCGCCGGGGCCGCCGTGGCCCGCGCCGCGGTGCCGGCCCGGGATCGGCGTACGACGCCGACGTTCGACCCCGAGCAGGACGCGCAGTCCCGTGCGGTGGCCGTCGCCGTGCCGGCCCGCTTCGACTCGGACCTGCTCAGCCGGGCCACCCGCAGCCTGGACGCCGGCCCGTCCTGGAACGCGTTCGGTCAGGGCCAGCCGGAGCAGGCCGCTCCCGAACCGCCGAGCCCGGAACCGGCGGGCAAGCCGGCCGGGCCACGGGTGCGGCAACGGGTGCCCGGGGCCACGCTGCACGCCACCGCCGCCACGACCCGGCCGGTGGACGCCACCGGCGCGGACCCCGCCGCCGCCCGCGCGCTGGTCGAGGCTTTCCAGGCCGGGGTACGCCGCGCCGAGCTGCACGTGGCGCCGAGCCTCGACGGGGCCTCGGCGCGAACGGCCAGCGCCGGCGCGGGAGTGGTCGACCCGGGCACGACCGTCGACCTGCCCAGCACGCCGGGAGGCGCCGGCCCCACGGTGCCGCGTGGTGGCGGCTCGGCCGATGCCGCACCGGAGCGGCCCCGGTTGAGCCGACGGGTACCGGGGGCGAACCTCACCGCCATCCCGGCCTGCCAACCGCTGAGCATCCATCTCGGCGACCCGGCCGAGGTCCGCGATCTCATCAACGAGTTCGAGGCGGGCGTCGCCCGCGCTCTCCGCGAAGTCAGCCCCGACCACCGGAACGAAGAAGGATCATCACGGTGACCAGCCCCTTCCTGCACGAAAACGTCGACCAGAGTCAGCCCAGCGCCACTGGGGACCTCAGCCCGGAGGCCCGTACGTTCAACTGGCTGCTGGACTCCTTCACCTCCAGCACGGCCGGGGTCCTGGAGGCGATCGCGGTCTCCTCGGACGGTCTGCTGATGGCCATGTCGGCGATCAAGGACCGGTCCAACGCGGAACGGTTGGCCGCCGTCGTGTCCGGGATGACCAGCCTCGCCGGTGGGGCCGCCAGTTGGTACGCGCTCGGCGGCCTGAACCGGGTGATCGTCGACATGGCCGACGGCTACCTGCTGATCAGCGCGATCAGCAGTGGTTCCGTGCTCGGGGTGGTCGCCGACCGTTCGGCGAACCTGGGCACGGTCGCGTACGAGATGACGCTCTTCGCCGGGCGGGCCGGTGGCGCCCTGACCCCGCGGCTGATCGTCGAGTTGAAGAACGCCGTTCAGCAGTGACCCCCGACGTCGCCGGCGAGGATCCGGATCCGGAACCCAAGGTTCGGATCCGCCCGTACCTGCGCACGCCACCCGCGACAGGGGACGGCGCGGCGGCGACACCGGCGCTCTCCGAGCCGGAGCCGGACGGGGGCCAGCCGGCTGGTCCCCGTCCGTTCGTGCTCACCTCCGGGCGGGTGGCGGGCGCCGACCCGGCGATCGGGCTGGAGACCCAGGTGACCGCCCGGATGGACAGCGGCTGGTGGGCCGGCTCACCCGGTGCCCTGCTGGCACCGGAACTTCAGACGATCATCGCGCTCTGCGCCGAGCCGATCTCGGTGGCCGAGATCTCGGCCCGCGCCCGGCTGCACTTCGGCGTGACGCGGGTCCTGGTCGGCGACCTGCGCGCCGCCGGGCACCTGGACGTGCACGTCACCGACACCGACGACGCTGTCGACCCCGATCTCATCCTGCGAGTGATTGATGGACTCCGTGCGATCTCCTGAATGGCCGGTCGCCCCGCTCGGCGGGGTCGCCGCGAACAGCGCCGCCGCCCGTTACGGCATGTCCTCGGGGACCGGGCCGATAGTCGGGCGGGCCGGCCCACCGCCGACCGCGCCGCCGCCGTACCGGCCCCCGTCCGGCACGGGGTCGGCGTCGCCGCCGGCCGGTAAGCCGGCCGCACCACCGATCCCGGTCAAGATCCTGGTGGCTGGTGGGTTCGGGGTGGGCAAGACCACCACCGTGGGTGCGATCTCCGAGATCGCGCCGCTGACCACCGAGGCCGAGATGACCACCGCCGGGATCGGCGTGGACGACCCGGGTGCCCGGTCCACCAAGACCACCACCACGGTGGCGATGGATTTCGGCTGCGTGACGATCGACCGCAGTCTGAAGCTCTACCTGTTCGGCACGCCGGGGCAGACCCGGTTCGGCTTCATGTGGGACGACCTGGCCCGGGGCGCGCTCGGCGCGCTGGTGGTGGTGGACAGCGCCCGGTTGGACGACTGTTTCCCGGCCGTCGACTTCTTCGAGCGGGCCGGGTTGCCGTTCGTCGTCGGGGTCAACGCCTTCGACGGGCGGCTGGCCCTGGAGCTCGGCGAGATCCGCTGGGCGCTGGCCATCGGCGATCATGTACCCCTGGTGCAGTTCGATGCCCGCGACCGGCTCTCGGTGCGGGACGCCCTACTGGTCGTCCTGGACCGCGCGCTGGACCGCGCTACCCGGGACAGAAAGGCCTGAGCCGACCAGCTCCGGCCGTGGCGGGAAGAGGTGATCAGGTGAGGGGCGACCTGGACGAGACGCTGGCCCGGCTGGCCCGACGTGAGGAGGCGTCGCGGCGTCGGGCCACCGACCGTGACGACACCACCGCGCCGTCGAGCCCGCCCGGCCACGGCAGCGACACCTGCAATGCCCGGTCGGGCCGGCACGACCCGCGGCACGCGGGGGCGGAGGCCCCGAGCGACGTGGCCGGATGGGGGCCGGTCGAGGAGGTGGCCGAGGTGGTCCGCCAGGTCGTCGGGGCGTACCCCGGACTGGCGGTGACCGTGCACGTGGAGCACGCCGGACGGACGTACCCGATGCGGGTCTGCTGGGACGGTCCGACCGTCGCGGTCGGCCCGGTGCCCCCGCCGACCCCGGTGGAACCCCCGCCCGCCTGGCCGCTCTCCGGCCGGACGGTGCCCGCCTGGGCGCCCGGCCCGGACGGGTTCACCCCGGACCCGGCGGCCCGGTTGGCCGAGCTGATCCGCCGCGACCCGACGCTGTTGGACGAACTGGATCCGCGGCGCTGACCGACAGGGCTGGCCGCTGACGGCTACGGTCGGGCAGTGGCGCAACCCGACCTGACCCTGACGGCGAGCCTGCGGCCCGCGGCGCTGGACGCCCGACGGGGCATCGTGCGCCTGCACCCGGAGGCGCTGACCGCCTTGGGACTACGCCCCGGCGACCCGGTCCGCCTTGTCGGCCGCCGGGAGACGGCCGGGATCGCGGCGGCGGCCGGGCCGGGCGCGAGTAGCGCCCTGCTGTACGCCGACGACCTGACGTTGGGCAACCTGGGTCTGCGCGACGGCGGTCAGGTGCGGGTGAGCCCGGTGCCGTTGGTTCCGGCGAGCCGAATCGTCCTGGCCGGGCCGGTGGGGGTCGTGGCGGCGGTCAGCCCGGAGATGCTCCGGCTCGCCCTGCTGGGCAAGGTGCTCACCGCCGGGGATGACGTGTCGCTGCTGCCGCAGGACGTGCTGCCGGACGCCTCGGCCCGCAGCCTGGTCGAGGCGGCCCGACGCAGCCTCGCCAACACGGTCGGTTTCGCCTGGACCAGCACCCTGCTCACCGTGGTCACGGTGGAGCCGACGGCCGGCGCGCTGGTCACCATGGGCACATCGGTCGCCTGGGAGCACGGTGCGACGACCCACGGCGGGCCCGCCCCGGCCGGCACCCCGCCGACCCGGCCGGGTGCGGGCGCCGACGCGCTTCCGGACGAGGACGCGCCCGACGTGGACGAGCTGCCCGGGCTGCGGGCCCAGGCGGAGGAGCTGACCGAGCTGCTGGACCTCGGCTTCCACCACCGGGAGGTGTTGGGCCGGCTCGGCACCACCATCTCGTTGGGGGTGTTGCTCGTCGGCCCGGCGGGCTCCGGGAAGTCGGCGCTGGTGCGGGCTGTGGCCGCCCGGGTGGGTGCCCGCGTGCACCCGCTCTGGGCACCGGAGGTGGCGGCGCTGGCCAGTCAGGCCGCGGCCGAGCGGTTGCGTGCGGCGGCGACAGCGGCCCGAGCCGGCGGCCCGGCGGTACTGCTGGTCACCGACGTCGAGGCGCTCGCACCCGCGGACGATCCTGGCCCGGTGGCGACGGTGTTCCGTCAGGTGCTCGCGGAGAGCGTCCGCGCCGGCGTCGCCGTGGTCTGCACCACCGGCCGGCCGGAGGCGGTCGATTCCGCGCTGCGCGCGCCCGACCTGCTGTCGCTGCGGATCAGCGTCCCGCTCCCGGATCAGGCGTTGCGCCGCGAGCAGCTCACTGTGCTGACCCGGCAGGTGCCGCTGGCCGACGACGTCCGGTTGGACGAGGTGGCCGCGCGTACCCCCGGGTTCGTCGCGGCGGACCTGGCCGCACTGGTCCGGGAGGCCGGGGTACGCGCCGCGCTGCGACAGAAGTCCGCCGAGACGCCGACGGTGTCGATGGCCGACTTCACCGCCGCCCGGGAGGTGGTCCGGCCCACCACGATGGCGGCATCCACCCTGGAGTTGGCCTCGGTGACCCTGGACGACGTGGGTGGGCTGGACGAGGTCAAGCAGACGCTGACCGAGTCGGTGCTGTGGCCGCTGACCTACCCGGACACCTTCGCCCGGCTCGGCGTGCAGCCACCGCGCGGCGTGCTGCTCTACGGGCCGCCGGGCTGCGGCAAGACCTACCTGGTCACCGCGCTGGCCGGGTCGGGGCGGGCCAACGTGCTGTCGGTCAAGGGCGCCGAACTGCTCTCCAAGTGGGTCGGTGAGAGTGAACGCGCGGTCCGCGAACTGTTCCGTCGGGCCCGGGAGGCGGCCCCCAGCCTGATCTTCCTGGACGAGGTGGACGCGTTGGCGCCGGTACGCGGGCAGGCCACCGACGGCGGCACCACGGACCGGGTGGTCGCCGCCCTGCTCACCGAGTTGGACGGGGTGGAGACGCTGCGCAACGTGGTGGTGGTCGGCGCGACGAACCGCCCGGACCTGGTTGACCCGGCGCTGCTGCGGCCGGGCCGGTTGGAGCGGCTGGTGTACGTGCCACCGCCGGACGGGCCGGCCCGCGCGGAGATCCTGCGGGCCGCGTCCCGGCCGGTGCCGTTGGCGCCGGACGTCGACCTGTCCGCGCTCGGCGACGAGCTGACCGGCTTCTCCGCCGCGGACTGCGCGGCGCTGGTCCGCGAGGCGGCACTGGCCGCGATGCGGGAGTCGCTCGCCGCCGCCACGGTCACCGCCGAGCACGTGTCGACGGCACGGGCCCGGGTACGCCCGTCGCTGGATCCGGCCCAGGTCGCCGCCCTGGCCGCGTACGCCGCCAACCGCGGGTGATCAGACCAGCACAACCTTTCGTCGCGCCCGGGACGTTCCTAGTACGTCACATTCCTCAGTGGAGTCATCCACTGCGACGTCAGGTGGTGTTCCTTGCGCAAGCGGCTCTCTCTCCTCCTCGTCCCTCTCGTGGCGGCGGCGACCCTGGTCTCGGTCGGCGCACCGGCAGCGGCTCATCCGGCGAAGCCGTTCCCGGCCCGGATCGCGCTGCCGAACGGGTTCACCCCGGAAGGGTTGACGATCGGTCGGGGCACCACCGTCTACGTGGGCTCCGTCCTGGATGGTGCGGTGTGGCGGGGTGACTTACGCACCGGACGCGGCTCGGTGCTGATCCCCGGCACACCGGGCACCGCCAAGGCGGGCATCGAACTCGACCCGCAGGGCCGGCTCTGGACCGCCGACTTCTCCGGCGGCGGGGCCAGCGTGTATGACCCGGGCACCGGCGCCCGGCTGGCCCACTACCAGTTCACCACCGACCCCAACAGCCTGGTCAACGACCTGGTGATCACCAAGCGGGCGATCTACTTCACCGACTCCACCCGGCCGGTGCTGTACGTGGTGCCGTTGGGCCCGGCTGGTCGACTGCCGGCACCCGACGCCTTCCGGGTGCTGCCACTGGCCGGCCCGGGCGCGACGCCGGACGCGTTCAACAACGGGATCGTGGCGTTGCCGGACGGTGAGCTGCTGGTCGCGCAGATGCTGACCGGTCGACTCGTACGCGTCGACCCGCATACCGGCGCCAGCAGCCTCTTCGACCTGGGCGGCTACTCCGTGGACCGGGCCGACGGGCTGGTGCTGCGCGGGCGCACCCTGCACGTGATCCGCAACCTGACCAACGTCGTCGCGGTGGTCCGGATGAACGCCGGCTTCACCGCCGGCGTGGTGCAGCGGGAGATCACCGGCCCGCAGCTACGGTCGCCGGCCACCGGCGACCTGCTCGGCTCGGCGTTGTACGTGGTGAACGGCCGGTTCGACGTGGAACCGACGCCCAGCACCGACTACGACATCGTCCGGCTCCCGGCCTGACCCGGGCGGTCGGCGGCGGCCCCCTCCCCGGGTCGCCGCCGGTCAACTCGGGTCAGTCCGTGGGGAGGAGCGGACCGAGCGGCCCGAGGTCCAGGTTCAGGTCCTCCGGCGCCAGCCCGAAGTGTTCGCGTAGGCCGGTCATCTGCTCCTCCAGGGCCATCAGCGTCACCCCGATGCGCTCCACCTGCTCCTCGGTGAGGTCACCGAGATCCACCCGGCGCAGCGCCTGCCGCTCCATGAGCTGCCGCAGCAGTTCGACGACGGTCAGCACCAGGCTCGCCAGGCCCCGCTCGACCGAGTCCCGGTCCACGGCGATCCGGCGGTCCAGCGGGGTGACCCGGGGCGGCTGCCACGACCCCACGCCCAGCGCCGCGGCCAGCTCCGCCGCCTCGTCCCGTCCGGTCATCCGGCGTCCTGCGGCGGGGCCAGCGCGCCGACCGAGGCGACCAGCGCGCGCAGCGAGATCCGGACCAGGTCCACCTCGGCGATGGACAGCGTGATGTCACCGCTGATCACCACACCGGTGGCGAGCACCCGGTCAAGCAGGTCGACCAGGGCGACCGGCCGGTACGCGAGCGGATCGTCAGCGCTGTTCGGCGCGAGCGAGGTGGTCACCCCGACTCCCGTACGGTGAGCGCGGGCTCCGGCCGTTCCGCGACGAAGGAGTACGCCGGCCACGGGCCGGTCAACTCCAGTTGGAGACCCGGATGCCGAGCGCCCAACGAGCCGACCAGTTCGGTGAAGCGGGACATCGCCCCGACGTCGACCAGGTACGCCCCGTTGAGCACCATCGGGGTGGACGCACCGGAGAGCCGGCGATCCTGCGGCGCGTGCCGCCGGCCCGCCACGGCCAACTCGCACAGGGCGCTGTGCACCGCGTCCGCAGCCGCGCTCGTCGCCTGCTGGCGTTCCTGCCGGGCGGTCAACTGGGCACGTCGGCGCCGCAGATAAGCCGTCCCCACTCCGCCGCCCTCGCCCGTCTCGGCGCTGACGGTGGCCGCTTCCCCGACCAGGTAGCCCTTGACGCCCCACTCGCCACGACCGGTCAGCCGGTCCAGGGCGGCGATCAACTCGGCGCGACGGTCGATGAGCGAGCCGGCCACCCGCTCGTCGTCGGTGTGCACGGTGGCGAGCCGGGCCGGCACCACCGGACCTCGCCGGGCCAGCGCCTCGACCACCGCATGGTGTGCCCGGGCCGTCCGCTCCAGCCAGGCCAGATCCTCCAGGTTGCGGCGTAGTGGCTGCTCGCCGTACTCGTCCAGCGGCGCGGTGCTGACCACGGCGACGAGTCCGGCGGCGGACACCGCGCGGACCGGTCCGCCGTCCATCCCGCCGATCGCTGCCAGCGTCGCCGGCTCGGCGTCCCGGACCACGCCGTGCAGCCAGGCCCCGGCGGCCGGGGCGGGCCGGTCGGCGGTCACCTCAGCCGTCGAACTCATTCCACTCCTCCACTTCGGCGTCACGGCGTCGGGCCCGAGCCGCTACCCGGGGCCGCCGCTCCGCTTCGACCTGCTCCGGGTCACGAGGACCCGGCTCAACCGGGGGACGAGCCCGGGAGCTGAGCCACGGGTCGTGCTCCCACCAGTCGATTCCGATCTGGCGCGCGGTGTCGACCGACGCGATCACCAGACGCAGCTTCAGTGTCAGCAGCTCGATGTCGAGCAGGCTGACCCGGATGTCGCCGGCGATGACGATGCCCCGGTCGAGCACCCGCTCCAGGATGTCGCCCAGGTTGGCCGGCTCGTGGCCGGCGGGCAGGACCTGGCCGGAGTTCTGCACCACCGACGGTGGCTGTGCAGCGGTCATCTCAGCCCACCTCGCCCTTCCCACGTTGGTAGCGCCGCACCCGTCGATAGCCGAGCAGGTTCCCCTCGATGTCCAGCTCCACTTCGTACAGGCCGAGCAGGTCGGTGGAGTTGGGAATCCGGCGCGCCTCCACGACCTCCACCCCGACCAGCCAGCCGTCCTCGGTGGCCTCCAACGACGTGGTGACGGATGACTCGCGGCCGGTCAGCTCGACCAGTTGCCGCAGCCCAGCCCGGGCCGCCTCGGCCGCCGACACCGGCTCCACGTACTCGTCGTCGGGGTATCCCGCAGCGGCCGGGTCACGCCGCCGGGCCCGGGCGTCGTCGGTCATGGCGCACTCCTCCCTCGCGTGCCGGGCCACGGCGAGGCGGGCGTGCTCGCTCGGCCCGGTCGGCGCCCCCGGTCAGCCGGTCCAGCACCCGCTGCTCCGCCCGGTCGCGTTCCTCGGCGCCGAGTTCGCCGGCCTCCACGGCAGCGTCCAACTCCTCCAACTCGCGCCGGACGTTGACCGGGTTCCGCTGCCGCGACTCGGCTTCCCGGGCGATCACCCCGACCACCGCGGTCAGCCCGCGCACCGGCGCGTACGGCAGGGTCAGCAGCGCCCAGAGCAGGTCCACTGGTCACCCCGCCAGCTGGTGCGCGGCGACGAAGTCGTACGGGGCGAACGGCCCGAGCAGCCGCAACGTCAGCAGGCCCCGCCGGTCCTGCGCGTACTCCTCCAGCGCGTCCACCAGGGCGGCCTCGCGGTCGGTGTCCACCAGCAGGGCCGCGTGGGCGGCGTCCATCTCGTGACTGGGCGGGCGCAGTTGCGTGGAGACGACGTACTCGGCCGATACGTCGAGCAGCCTCCGATTTTCCGCCTCACGGCGCAGCTCCACCGCCTGACTGATCAACTCCCCGAGCCGGATTCGCGGCTCACGGGTGGCCGTCTCGGCCCGACCACGCACCTGCTCGGCGAGTCCGGCGGCTGCCGGGTTCTCGTCGAGGATGCCGCGCAGCAACGCCCGCTCCTCGAAGCGCCCGTGCACGACGTACTGCACCCGGCCCTCGAACTCGGCCAGCGCGGCGGCGAACCGGTCGTGGTGCGGCCGCAGCAGGTCGAGCACCGCGTCCGGGCCGGTGACCACGGTGCCGAACCGCACCGGCAGGACCGGCGCCACGACCGCTGTCCCGTCGAGCAGTTCCTGGTACGCCCGAAGGTCGGCTGACCGCCCCAGCGGCGTATCCAACGGCACCTCGCTGACCAGAGCCCCGAGGTCGCCGTGCCGGACCACCGTCACCTCGCCGGGCGGCTCGCCGACCCCGGCCGCGTCGGGCGTCGCCTCCACGTCCGCCGGCACCAGCCCGTAGACGAAGAGTCCCGTCTCCCCTGCCATGTCAGCCCCTCCCGAGGTCCCGCACACTGCCGGTGGCGTCCCTGACCGAGCCGGTGACGTCCCGAACGGAACCGGTCACGTCTCGAACCGCGCCGGTGACGCCACCGACAAGACCGCCCAGCCCGTCGCCCAGTCCTTCGCCCGGGTCGAGGTCGAGCCGGTCGACCGCCTCGGCGAACCGCAGGTACGTCTCGATGCTCGCCACCACCACCCGGGCGTTGATCTCCACCAGGGGGATGCCGACGACCCCGACGGTCACCTGCGCGTCGATCACCACGCCCTTGTCGAGCACCGTCTCCACCACGTCGGCGAGCCCGCCGGCGGAGCCCACGCGTTCCAGGGCTCCCCCGGCGGCGGCATCGCCGGCGGCCAGCGTCACTCGTCCTCCTCGCGGCGGCGGCGCACCACGGGCCGGCGCGGCGGCTCGGGTCCACGTCGGACAGGAGGACGGGGTCGCTGCGGCTCCTCGCGGGGCTGGGGCCGGCGGGCCCGCTCCGGCGCACGACGTCGGGGCGGCGGCGGAGGCTCCTCGTCGGGTTCGTCCGCGTACCCCTCGTCGTAGCCGTCCTCGTATGCCTCGTACTCCTCGTCGTACTCCGGCTCGACCGGTCGCCGTTGCGGACGCTGGCGCAGTCGCCCGCCGGGCCGGCGGCGCGGCTCTTCCTCGGCCGGCTGATCCTCGGCGAACTCGTCGTCCTCCGGGCCGGCCGGCGCCCCGCCGCGCTGCTCCTGTCCCCGCTCGCGCTGCTCGCGCTCCTCGCGCAGGCCGGTCTCGTGGTCCTTGACCACCTGGGAGTCACGGATCTCGCCGCGCCAGCCCTCGACCTGGTCCGGGTCGAGCGCCACCTCGGTCATGACGTGCCGGACGAAGTGCTTCAACTCCAGCCGCACCCGTCGGCCCTGGGCGCGCCACAGGTTGCCGGTGTGCTCGAAGAGCCCCTGCGGGTGGTACTCCAGCACCACCAGGATGCGGGTCAGGTCCGGGGTGACCTCGTGGAAGCTGACGGTGCCGTCGACCGAGCCCTTCTCGCCCTTCGACCGCCAGTGGATGAGCTTGTCCGGCACCTGACGGACGATGGTCGACTCCCACGTCCGGTGCGACCAGAAGACCTGAGCCTTCCAGGTCATCTTCTCGTCCGAGTCGTTCTCGGCCTGCTCGACCTTCTTCATGAAGCTAGGAAAATCGCCGAACTGCGTCCACTGGTTGTACGCGGCCCGTACCGGCACACCGACCTCGATCGTCTCGACGATATTGGTGACCTTCTTCTTGCCGCCGCCCTTACCGCCCTTGCCGCCCGCGCGGCCAAGAGCCGACATCACCTTCTCCTTACCGCCGGCCACACCGGCGTGCAGCATCGCTTTCATTGGCGACCCGCCCTCGGCCAGCTTCTGCGCGCCGGTGGCGGCGGCGATCAGACCGGGCCCGCCACCCTGACGCGCGTACTCGCTGAGCCGCCCTGTCGCACCGGTGATCCGCTCGGTCACCACGCTCGCCGCACGATCGCCGATCGCACCGGCCAGGTTGCGGACCTCGTCGGCCAGCTGGCCGCGCAGCTTGTCACCGAGTCCTGCCGGGTTGGCCGCCATGGTCACCGCCCCCGCCGTTGCTCGGCCGTAGCCTCGCCGCGGTCGTCGTTGGTCGCGCCGCGGTCGCCGTCCCCGCCAGCACCGTGGTCGTCGGGGCCGCTCCGGCTGGCCGCACCGCCCTGACCGCCCGAGCGGCGGCGCAGGGTGTCCGCGGAGTCGCGCAGCCGCCCGGTGAGCGCGTCTATGCCGCTGCCGGCAGCGGCGTTCGCGGCGGCTCGACCGGCGTGGACCAACGGCCCACCGAGTCGACCCAGGTTGCCCAGTTGGGGGGACGACTGCAACGCATCGGTGCCCCGCTTGAGCAGACCGCCCGGGTCCCGGCTCGCCCGGCCGGCGGCGACGGCCGCGACCAGGGTCAGCGCCGTACGCAACTTGCGGCGACGGCCCAGCAGGTAGCCGAAGCCCACCGCCAGCCCGATTCGTGTTCCGGTCTTCATCAGGTCTCCCTCGCTCCCCGGTGGGTCCGGACGCCTGTCCGGTACGGGCCGGAAAAGGGCTACCGGGGAAAAGCGCCATCCATGCCCTCGATCAGACGTCCCGTATCTGCGGACCCGGCGGGCAGTACCCGGCAGCATTACTCCGAAACCGCTACGACAAATTCCATGGACGTCGAGGGAAAGGCATTCGGAAATCCGGCACAGGAAGACTCAGATCGGACTTCTTGAGGGCTATGAGCAGGGAGAATGCGGGCAGGGCGAAACGTTACAGTGGCCCTCAGAGAGCGGGAAGCGTCGAATCGAGGCATATTTCGGCATGCACCTTGCCGTCATCCTCGCGCAGTTTCGCACCGCATTTTTCGAGTACGGTGATCGCGCCGATGTTGTCCGGGGTCGTCTCGGCGACCACCGCTCGCATGCCGACCCCGGCGGCAGCATTCAGCAGCTCGCGCAGGGCGGCCGCGCCGATCCCCTGCCCGCGCGCCGAGCGGCCGAGCCACATCCCGGCCTCCACCGTGCGCGGCTCGTCACAGCGGGTCATCCGCACCATGCCCAGCACCTCGCCACCGACGATGATGGCGTACATCTGCGAACGGGTCGGGCCGTCCAGCCCGCCGAAGCTCGCCCGGTGGAATTCGCGGAACGCCTCACGGCGGGCGAGCGACCAGCCGGCGGGCGCCTCGACCGGGGGCATGACGTCACCGGGTTCCGCCTCCGCAGCCGCTACGGAGAGCAACGGCTCCAGGTTCCGCTCGTCCACCGGCTCCAGCCGGACCGCACCCGCCACGTGCCGCAGTCTGCCGCCCTCATCGGCCGAAGTC
This sequence comes from Micromonospora sp. BQ32, assembly GCF_059358895.1. Taxonomy (NCBI): domain Bacteria; kingdom Bacillati; phylum Actinomycetota; class Actinomycetes; order Micromonosporales; family Micromonosporaceae; genus Micromonospora; species Micromonospora sp. BQ32. The sequence goes on from NZ_JCADBI010000005.1 coordinate 174,353, forward strand.
CACCCCATTGGCCATCCACTGGCGGTCCGGACACCGGTACCGGCCGGTCGGGCGGCCCGGGTGTTCCACATCACGCTCTGTTGTCACCCGACCGGGTGTCGAACGCTCAAACCGCTGACCCGAACTCGCAGAACACCACCGACGCGTCGTCGGTGGACTTGTGCCGGCGCAGTCGATCGGGGTGGTCGCGCTCGGCGTCCCGCACCCGGTCGATCAACGCGCCGGGACCGTCCGCGCTCAGCAGATCCAGCAGACCAGACCAGTCGGTCAGCGCGAACTGCTCCACCGCGCTGGACGCACCGTCACTGAGCAGCGCCGCCCGCCGTAACGCCCCAGGACCGTGCCGGGGCGCGGTCCCGGTCACGGCGTGGAAGGCCGCGTCCGGGTCGGAAGCCGCCACCCAGTAGCCGTGGGTGCGGTTCATCCGCTCGCGCTGGACGCTCACGGCGTGCCGGAACCGGGTGACCGGGTCCGCCGAACCGCCCGGCACGATGGCAACGGTCTCCCGCAGCTCCGCCATCGCCGCGTCCAACCGGTTGTCGGTGACCACGCTGACCTGCCCGCCGGCGTCGAGGACCAGCGGGCTGTCGCAGAGCACCAGGTAGTCCACCTGGTCGCCGCAGTCCCGCAGGAGGCAGACCGTGCTGGACGGGGTGCCCGGATGGTCGAGGTCGCACTGCCCGCCGTGGTCGGCGCGCACCGCGAGGATGGCTGCGGCCAGGTTGCTGGTCAGCCGGGCGGCCGGGCGTACGGCCTCGGCGACGCCGATCCGGGCCGCCAGGTGCCGGACGTACCACTCGGGCCCGTGTACGCAGCCGGTGTCGAAGCCGTCCGGCACCGTCGCGCCGTCCAGGACACCGACCAGCGGGCCGAACCGGAAGACCAGGTCCTCGTTGACCGGCCGGTCCGGGGCCGGCGCGGACGCGGAGCTTACCCGCATCACCGGCGCCGGCCCCGGCACACCGATCGGGTCAGCGCTGTCGAAGGTCGTCGACGGCCGCATGCGTCTCTCCCTGCACCTGACCGGCTGCCGAACGGCCCTGGTCCCGTACCGCGGACACGCCCTGCTGGGCGCTGGACCGGACCGACTGCGCCGCCTGCTGCGCAGGCTCCCGCAGGTTGTCCTGCATCTGGTGGCCAACCTGGCTCGCCTGCTCGCGCAGCTGATCGGAGTGCTCACTCGCCATGCTCCGCGCTCGTCCGGCGAGTTGCCGCTCACGTCCGCTCGGCGGGATCAGGGAGGCGGCCAGCAGACCGACTCCGAAGGCGACCAGGCCGGCGGCCATCGGGTTGCCCTGAGCCTGCTCCCGGGTCTGCTGCCCGAGTGAGCGCGCCTCGTCCCGCACCGAGCCCATGGTTTCCCGAGACTGGTGCCCGAGCGATCGGGTCTCGTCACGAACCGAGCCTGCCATGTGCGACATCCGCTGGCTGGCCTCTTGCCCCATATGACTCGAGCTGCCCATCACCTTCTCCTTCGCTCGGGTGAACGCCCCGCGCGCCTGCCCGACGCGCTCACCGGCGATCCGACGCGGGTTGACCTTGTCGGTCAGCGCGTCGACGTCACTGCTCAACTCGTTGCGGGTGGTCTCGATCTCCCGCCGGATCTGATCCGGATCACTGGACATGACCTGTTCCCTCCCGACTCGTTCACCGACCCCGCAGGGCGTCCGGCAGCTCCCGGGCAGTCTGCTTCGTCCGGGGCAGCACCGCACGAGCCCGCTTCAGCTGGGTCCGGGCGTTGATGAAGAGACCACCGGCCGCGGCAGCCCAGAGGACCGCGACGATCAGCGCCGCCCATCCCTGGTCCATCGTGTTGGACAGCCCCCACCAGAGGGCGTACGACACGAAGAGCACCGCCAAGAACCCGGCCAGCGCGGCACCGCCGAACATGCCGCCGGCCTTGCCCGCCTGGCTGACCTCCTCGCGCAACTCGGCCTTGGCCAGCTCGACCTCCTTGCGCACCAGGGTGGACATGTCCCGGGTCACATCGCCGATCAGCTCGCCGACCGAGGCCTGGGTCCGTTCCTTCTCCGGGGCGCTCACGGTGCCACCCCGCCGGGCAGGTCACGTGCCGGTTCACCGGCGGGCGCGAGGTTCTGTGCCCGCGCCGTCCCCACGTACGGCTGCTGACCGGCGTCCGCCGGTGCGCCCTGCGCAGGTGACGGAGCACCGGCGTTGCCACCCTGGCCGTTGCCCGAGGCCGGCGAGGTCAGGCCACGGGTGAGCCGCCCGACCAGCAGCCCGGCCACCGCCGCGCCCGCGAGGAACGTCGCCGGATGGCGCCGCGCGTACGTGCGGACCTCGTCGAGCACCTCGCCCGGTTCACGCTCGTCGAGCCAGCCGGCGGCCTGCTGGGCGGCGTCGGCCGCCTTGCGTACCACGTGACCGGCCATCCCGGAATCGCCGTCCCGCTCGGCCATCGAACTGAGGTTCTGACCCAGGTCGCGCAGGCCCGAAGCGGCCCGCCGCTGCTGCGTCTGCGCCTGCTCCCGAAGCTGCCCAGTCGCCTCACCCGTCAACTGCTGGGCCTGTCGCCGCGCCTCTGCGGCCACCTGACCGCCCTGCTCAGCGGCGGTGTGGGCGACCTGACCCCCGACCTGCGCAGCCTGCTGGCCGACCCGCGAGGCCTCCTGTCGGGCCTGCTGTCCTTTGCCGCTCTGGTTCGTTGCCGTCATACCCCGCTCCTTCCCTGAGCCCGAGGTCGCACGCGACCCCGGAACGCCCCCCGCCTACCCGCCTGGTCAGCCACCATGCGGCGACGCCCGACGCGCCCGACGCCCCACTGCGGCGATCTTGCACTTCGTGTTCCGACAAAGACGTGCAGAAGCCGCGAACGGCGACAGGAAGTGCAAGATCGCGGGGCGTTTCGCTCAGCGGCGGTGGTTAGGGGCGCGGGGCGGGGGTGTTGCGCTCAGCGGCGGCGGTTGCGGGCGCGGGACGAGCGCAAACGGCGGAGTCGGCTGATCAGCACGGGGTCGGCGGCGAGTGCGGCCGGATTGTCCAGCAAACCGTTGAGTAGCTGGTAGTAACGGGTCGACGAGATCCCGAAGGTGTCCCGGACGGCCTGCTCCTTGGCACCGGCGTGCCGCCACCACTGCTGCTCGAAGGCGAGGATGGCCCGCTCCCGTTCGGTCAGCCCCGCCGCGGGATCAGCGGGCTGCGCCGACTCGTCCGCCGGCGACTCCGACTCGTCGGCGGTCTCGATCGGCGGCGCCGGTCGAGGATTCGGGACGGTCGGCCCGGCGGCGCCCGCGACCTCACCCGGACGAGCGTCGATGGACGGCTCGGGAGCGGCCGGGGTGGTGTCGGCGGACATGTCGCTCAGCCTAGCCAGCGGCGACCAGGGACGCAGCAAGCGGCGCGGCCGGTCCGCACCGCCGGGAACCCCGACGGCCGGGTCGGCCGCGCCGCGTCGCTTCGGTCAGGTCAGGAGATGTCGCGGCGGCGCATCGCCCAGAGCGCCGCCCCGAGGATCACCACCACCCCGACCGAGAGCAGAACGGAGGACTGCTGCCAGGTGATGTCCATCGTGGCCGGCTTGCACTCCCCGTAGTAGGTCGCGTTGCAGGAGTTCCAGTCCTGCAGGGTGACCGTCTTCGTCATCCAGGCCAGCGCGTACGTGGGCAGCAGCCATGCCTCGGCGAACCGCACGCCCGCCATGGACAGCAGGATGCCCAGGCCGAACTGGCCGACCACCATCACCGCCACCACGCCACCGAGGGCCATCGCGGTGTGCCGACCCAGCGAGGCGAGGGCGAAGCCGATGGTGGTGAGCACCAACACCAGCACCACGCCGCGTACGCCGGTCAGGATGAACGACTGCCAGACCCCCGAGGTCATTTTCTCGGTGCTGCCGCGGAAGGTGGCGACCGCCCAGAACCCGGCAAACCACAGCACCGCGGCGGGAAGCGTCACCGCCAGGATGCCGGTGAGCAGCGCGGCCAGCTTGGTGAGCAGTACGGTGAGCCGTTTCGGCCGCCAGAGCAACAGGTTCATCATGCCGCCGGTGCTCCACTCGGCGCCGACGAAGGACGCGCCGATGACGAACCCGACCAGGGCGAGGATCGCCGCGAACGGGATCAGCGTTTCGGCGAACGTTTCCTTGAAGTCGAACGTCGAGGGCAGGAACCAACTCGCCTCGATCTGTTCCCGGGGCGGGGCCGTGATCACCGAGCAGTCGTCCGGGTAGCGGCCGTCGGTCGCCGTGCCGGCCGTCTTGGCCTGCTCACAGGCGGCGCGCTCCTGCTCGCTCCAGCGCAGCTGCTCCTGGTACTGCTGGTCGGCCTGACGCTCGGCCTGGGCGAGCTGGCCGGCGTCGATCTTCTGGTTGGTGAAGAACACCCCGACCAGCACCGCGGCCAGCACCAGCAGGCCGAGCAGCGACATGTAGCGGGTGAAACGCCGCTTGCTGAGCCGGCGCAGCTCGGTACGAAAGAGGCTCACGCGCCCCACCCTCCTGCGGCGGGACCGGGCTGACCCGTCCCGCCGACCTTCATGGACTCGTCGACCTGCCGGTGCTGACCGGGTACCGGCGCGGTGGCGGTCAGTTCGAGGAAGACGCTCTCCAGATCGACGGCGATCGGCGCCAACTCACTGACGTAGAGGTTCTTCTCGGCGAGCAGCCGGGTCACCGACGCCGGCTTGTCGACGCCGGCCAGCATCAGGTGGTCCGGGTGACCGGTGACCCGGATTCCCGCCTCGGTGAGCGCCTCGGTGGCCACCGGCAGGTCACTGACCGCCTCCAGCCGGATCCGGACCGCACCGGACGAGTGCTGCGCGAGCACCTCGTCGACCGGGCCGAACGCGACCCGCCGGCCCAGCGAGATGATGGTGACCGAGTCGCAGATCAGCTGGATCTCACCGAGGATGTGGCTGGACAGCACCACTGTCATCCCGGACTCGGCGAGGGTGCGCATCAGGGTGCGCATCTCGCGGATGCCGCCCGGGTCGAGGCCGTTGGCCGGCTCGTCGAGGATGAGCAGCTGCGGGTTCTTCAGCAGGGCCGAGGCCACGGCGAGCCGCTGCTTCATGCCCAACGAGTACGTCTTGACCCGTTCGCCGGACCGGTCGCGTAGCCCGACGAGTTCCAACACCTCGTCGACCCGGGTGGCCGGCACCTCGCCCGCCCCGGCGAGCAGGGACAGCGTGTCCCGGGCCGTGAAGTGCGGGAAGAACTGCGGGCTCTCCACGATCGCGCCGACGCGGCCGGCGACCGTGGGTAGCGCGTCGGGGACCTCGTGCCCGAGCAGCGCCATCCGGCCGCCGTCGGGCCGGATCAGGCCGAGCAGGGTACGCAGCGTGGTGGTCTTGCCGGACCCGTTGGGACCCAGGAAGCCGTGCACCTGCCCCGCGTCGACCCGCATGTCGAAGCCGTCGAGCGCGTTGCGGGTGCCGCGTCGACGACTCTTGTACGTCTTACGTAGACCTTCGATCTCCAGGACAGCTGGCAAGCTGCACCTCCCCGATGGGTGGGCGTGACAGGCGACACCATACGCGGTATGCAGAAGCGCGCAATACCCGGTATGCATCGACGCGCCGATCAGGTTAATTCATCGACGGAGCGTGACCGATCAGGCGCAGATGACCTGCACGCCGGCAGCGCGGAACGCGTCCACCACCTCCGGCGCGGCGCCGGAGTCGGTCACCAGCGTCTCCACCCGCTCCACCGGGCAGATCCGGGCGAAGGCGTGACCCCCCAACTTGGAGGAGTCCGCGATGATCACCACGCGCTTGGCGCGGGCCACCATCAGGTTGTTCATCGCCGCCTCCCCCTCGTGGTGGGCGGCCGCGCCGAGCTGCGGGTCGATCGCGTCCACCCCGAGCAGGGCGACGTCCAGGGTGACCTCGCGCAGCAGCGCCCCGCCCAGCGGGCCGACCAGCTCGAACGACTTCGGGCGCACCACGCCGCCGGCCACCACGACCTTCATCCGGGATCGGACCAGCAGCTCGTTGGCGATGTTCAGCGCGTTGGTCACCACGGTGAGCTGGGCACCCTCGGCGCTGGTGTTCAGATCCGGTCGGACGGCCAGCGCCCGCGCCACCTCGGTGCTGGTGGTGCCGCCGTTCAGGCCGACCACGGTGCCCGGCGTGACGAGCGCGGCGGCCGCCGCCCCGATCCGCTGCTTCTCGGCCGAGTGCTTGGCCGTCTTGTAGCGCAGTGGCAGGTCGTACGACACGCCGTTGGCGACCGCGCCGCCCCGGGTCCTCGTGATCATCTGCTGCTGCGCGAGCTGGTCGAAGTCACGCCGGATGGTGGCCTGGGAGACATCCAGCCGCTCGGCTGCCGCCTCGACGCTGACCCGGCCGTTGTCGGTCAGCATTTCGAGCAGGGCGTTCCATCTGGCGTACCGGTCCACTGCGGGGGCCCTCCCAGCAACTGCACGGACGGTGATTGATTGCGTGCACACTAGTGCGCGAAACTAGGCTTGCGCAAAAGACTGACCTGCGCGATCGACCGGTCGGTTGCCATGGTCACCCGCGTTCGCGCAGAATAACGCGCGAAATGCGGGTCTAACGAGCCGTATTGCGCATCGATCAGCCCTGCGAGGAGTTTCCCATGGCGTACGTGGACGCGGAGATCGCGAGCCAACCCGACTGCTGGCGGGAGGCGGCCGGGCTGGCCGAGGTCGTACGCGGTGACCTGCCGCGCCCCGGTGAGCGGGTCGCCGTCATCGGTTGCGGCACGTCGTGGTTCATGGCGATGGCGTACGCGGCCCGCCGCGAGCAGGCCGGCCAGGGTGAGACGGACGCGTTCCAGGCGTCCGAGTTCCCCGCCGGCCGCCGCTACGACCGGCTGATCGCGATCACCCGGTCCGGCACCACCACGGAGGTGCTGGAACTGCTCGCCGCGCTGCGCGGACGGACACCCACCACCGTCATCGTCGGTGACCCCACGTCCCCGGCGGTCGAGCTGGCCACCGCCACCGTGGCCATGCCCTTCGCCGACGAACGGTCGGTGGTGCAGACCCGCTTCGCGACCACCGCGTTGGCCCTGCTCCGGGCCCAGCTGGGCGACCCGGTGACGGCGCTCGCCGCCGACGCTGAGGTGGCGGTGCGATCCCCGCTGCCGATCGACCCGGCCACCATCGAGCAGGTCACCTTCCTCGGTCGGGGATGGACGATCGGGCTGGCCCAGGAAGCGGCGCTGAAGTGCCGCGAGGCGGCCACCTTCTGGGCCGAGGCGTACCCGGCGATGGACTACCGGCACGGGCCCATCTCGGTCGCCGCGCCGGGCCGGCTGGTCTGGGCGTTCGGTGAGCTGCCCGACGGGCTGCCCGAGGATGTGGCCGCCACCGGCGCGGCCTTCGTGCACAGCCGCACGCACGGTTGGCGCACGGTGCTGGGCAGCTGGTCCGCCGGCCGTACCCCGGTCGACCCGATGGCCGACCTGATCCTGGCCCAACGCTTCGCGGTCGCGCTGGCGACCAGCCGGGGCCTCGACCCGGACGCGCCCCGCCACCTGACCCGGTCCGTGGTGTTGGCGTGAGCGCGAGGAGTGAGCCGGGGTTGCGAGCCCCGCAGTCGCGAACCGAGCTGGCACCGTGAGCGCGAGGAGTGAGCCGGGGTTGCGAGCCCCGCAGTCGCGAACCGAGCTGGCACCGTGAGCGCGAGGAGTGAGCCGGGGTTGCGAGCCCCGCAGTCGCGAACCGAGCTGGCACCGTGAGCGCGAGGAGTGAGCCGGGGTTGCGAGCCCCGCAGTCGCGAACCGAGCTGGCACCGTGAGCGACGGTGGGGGCACGGACTCCGTGGTCGTTGCGCTGGACGTCGGCGGCACCGGCATGAAGTGCGCCCTGGTCCGACCGGACGGCGTCGTGGTTCGCACCGAGCGCCACCCCACCGACGCCGCACGCGGCCCGGCCGCCGTGGTCGGCACCATCCTGGACGTGGCCGGCGGGCTCGCCGACAAGGCCCGCGCCGACGGGCTCACCCCGATCGCGGTCGGCATCGCCGTGCCCGGGGTGGTGGACGAGGCGCGCGGAGTCGCGGTCTGGTCGGCGAACGTGGGCTTTCGGGACGTACCCCTGCGGGACCTGACGGTGCAGCGGCTCGGCCTGCCGACGGCGCTCGGCCACGACGTGCGTGTCGGTGGTCTCGCCGAGGCTCGGCTCGGCGCCGGACGCGGCGCCGGGCACGTGCTGTTCGTGGCGATCGGCACCGGCATCGCCGCCGCGCACGTCGTCGACGGCACGGCCGCCGTGGGCGCCCACGGCGCCGCCGGGGAGATCGGCCACATCCTGGTCCGGCCCGACGGTCCGCGCTGCGGCTGCGGCCGCCCCGGCTGCCTGGAGGCGGTGGCATCGGCCGCCGCGATCGGCCGCCGCTACGCCGAACTCGCCGGCGAGACCGCCGACACCCCGGTGACCGCGGCTGAGGTGGCCGAACGGGCCGCGGCCGGCGAACCGCTCGCCCATCGGGTCTGGCAGGAGGCGGTCGAGGCGCTCGCCGACGGCCTCGCCAGCGGGCAGGCGTTGTTCGACGTGGCGACGATCGTGCTCGGCGGCGGCCTGGCCCAGGCCGGGGACCGGCTGCTGACTCCGCTGCGGGCGGCGCTGCACGAACGAATGACCTTCCACCGGGAGCCGCAGCTGGTCGCGGCAGCCCTTGGCGACGAGGCCGGTTGCCTCGGTGCCGCCCTGCTCGCCTTGGACACCATGGGTGTCCGTGACCATCAGGAGAAGCGATGACCGTACGGGTGAACGGCCGAGTGGTGACCCCGACCGGAGTCGTCCGACAGGGCTGCGTCGAGTGGGACGGGGATCGGATCACCGCAGTGGCCGAGTATCCGTCGGTACGCGACGGGCACTGGATCCTGCCCGGCTTCGTCGACATGCACACGCACGGCGGTGGCGGGCACACCTTCACCACCGGGGAGGCCGACGAGGCCCGCAAGGCGGCCGACTTCCACCTCTCGCACGGCACCACCACGCTGCTGGCCAGCCTGGTCAGCGCGCCCTTTCCGTTGATGCGTACGGCCACCGAGGCGTTCGCCCCGTTGGTCGACGAGGGCGTGTTGGCGGGGGTCCACTTCGAGGGGCCGTACCTGTCGGCCGCCCGCTGCGGCGCGCAGAACCCGGAGTACCTGCGCGACCCGTCGACCGAGGAGCTGACCGAGCTGATCGAGCTGGGCCGGGGCGCGATCCGGATGGTCACCCTCGCCCCGGAGCGCGACGGCGCGCTGGAGGCGATCAAGCTGCTCACCGCGCGGCGAGTGGTCGCGGCGGTGGGCCACACCGACGCCACGTACGAGCAGACCCGCGCCGCGGTCGCCGCCGGCGCCAGTGTCGGCACCCACCTGTTCAACGGGATGCGGCCGGTGCACCACCGCGAGCCGGGGCCGGTGGTGGCTCTGCTCGACGCGCCCACCGTGATCTGCGAGCTGGTCGCCGACGGGGTGCACCTGCACGAGGGCACGCTGACCTTCGCCACGTCGACCGCCGGCCCGGACCGCGCCGCGCTGATCACCGACGCGATGGCCGCCGCCGGAATGCCGGACGGCGAGTACGAGCTGGGCGGCCAGGCCGTCACCGTCGCCGACGGGGTGGCCCGACTCGCCCGCGACGGCGCGATCGCCGGCAGCACGCTGACCATGGACGCCGCGCTGCGGCACGCCGTGAACGCCGGAATCCCGATCGCCGACGCCGCACGGATGGTGGCCACCACCCCGGCGCGGGCCATCGGTCTGGGCGACCGGGTCGGCTCCCTCCAGGTTGGTCTCCGCGCCGATCTGGTGGTGCTCGACGACGACCTCAACGTGGTGCGGGTGCTGCGCGGAGGCTCCTGGGTGGAGTGACGTCCAACGCCGCGCGGAGGCCCAGCTCAGCCGATGGCGGGGACTTCCACGCCGAGGACGGCCTGCTCGTCGGGGCGGTGCACCAGCACGTCGGCCAGGTACGACTGGACCGCGTGGCGCATCCCGACGTCCCGGCCGGCCTGCTCGGAGAGCAACCACTTGTGCTCGATGATCTGGGCGAACAGCTCCTGCGGCTCCAGCTTGCGGCGCAGGTGCGCGGGCACGGCCCGGACCACCGGCTCGAAGACCTCGGTGAGCCAGCGGTGGGCGGCCTGCTGCTCGTCGATCAGGTCGCTCTCCGCGCGGTAGGCGTCCAGGTCGTTGAGCAGCTTGCGGGCCTGGTTCTCCTCGGCGTCCAGCCCGGTCAGCCGCAGCAGCCGCCGGGTGTGGTAGCCGGCGTCGACGACCTTCGGCCGAACCAGGAAACGCCCGCCGTCGATGGAGGACATGGCCACCTCGGCGACGTCGAAGCCCAACTCGTTGAGGCGGCGGATCCGGCCCTCGATGTCGTGCCGGGCCTCCCGCTCGATCGCCTGCTCATAGGTGATCTCGTGCCAGAGCCGCTCGTAACGCTGCACGACCTCCTCGCAGACCACCTCCGGGTCGATGGACTCGTGCAGCAGGCCGGCGGCCTGCAGGTCCAACGCCTCACCGAAGATGTTCACCCGGGCGATCTCCAGGTCCTCGCCACGCTGACCGTTGGAGAGCGAGTTGTGCAGGGCGCCCGTCTCCGCGTCGACCAGGTAGGCGGCGAAGGCGCCCGCGTCCCGCCGGAACAGCGTGTTCGACAGCGAGCAGTCACCCCAGAAGAAGCCGGTCAGGTGCATCCGCACGATCAGGGCGGCGAGCGCGTCCAGCAGCCGGCTCATCGTCTCCGGCCGGAGGGTGTGCGAGAAGAGCGCCCGGTACGGCAGCGAGAACTGCAGGTGCCGGGTGATCAGCACCGATTCGAGCGGTTCCCCGTCCTCGGTCTGCCGGTCGGCGACCACCGCCACCGCCTCGACGGAGGGAAAGTCGATCCGCTCTAGGGCGCGGAGCAGGTCGTACTCGCGCTCGGCGATCCGCTCGCGGGTCTCCTTGAACGCATACACGTAGTCGCCCAACCGGACGAACCGGACGATGTGCCGGGAGATGCCCTGCGGCAGCGCGACCAGGTGTTGGGCAGGCCACTCCTCCAGCGGTGTCGACCAGGGCAGGTCGAGCAGCGCCGGGTCCACGAGGGCAGACGTGATCCGCACGGGCACAAGCATGACTGGTCGCCCCCCGCATCCGCCTCTGATCGTGGTTGGGCCCACAGCGCCGCACACCCCGGCCTCGCGTCGGGCCGGTAGCGTGGTCGCGTGCTCAAACCCACAGCGGTACGACGTGACCTGCGGCTACGGCCCGTTCGCCCGGCCGGCTGGTGGTTCGACGCGCTCCTGCTGGTCGGTTTGGTCGGGTTGACGGTGGCGCTCGCCGCCGACCAGCTCTTCGGGTTGGACCGCGCGGTCGCCGACTGGGCCGACGGGCACCGACCGGCCGCCGCGTACTGGGTGGCCCGGGTGCTGAATTTCCTCGGCCAGGGCACCCCGCTGACCTTGATCGCCGTCGGGTTGGGCGTGCTGCTGGCCGTCCGGCTGCGGTCGGTGCGGCCGATCCTGCCGCCGGTGGTCGCGTTCGTGCTGACCCTTCTGACGATCGGTCCGCTCAAGGTCTGGATCGCGCGGGCGGCGCCGAGCGCCAGCGTCAAGGAGCCCTTCCTGCCCCCCGAGCAGACCCTGCCGCTGTTCCACGACGACCTGCCGGTGCGGTTCGCCCAGTCCTACCCGTCGGGGCACGTCGCCAACGCCATCGTCTGGTACGGGGTCATCGCACTGCTGCTCGCCCCACTGGCCCGCAGCTTCGGCCGCCACCTACCGGCCCGACTCGTCACCGTGATCCGCATCGTGCCGCCGCTGGTCGTCCTCACCACCACCACCTACCTGGGCTGGCACTGGTTGACCGACTCGGTGGCCGGGCTGCTGCTGGGCCTGCTCCTGGACCGGTTGCTGCACCGGGCGCCCTGGGACGGCGTGCCGCTCCCCGGCCGGCTACGCGGGTGGGACCGGCCGTTCACCTCGTACCCCTAGGGTTTCGGATCGTGGATCAACTGGCACGGCGGCTGGGCGTACCCGATGCGGTTGTCATCGGGTTGGGCTCGATGCTCGGCGCGGGCGTCTTCGTGGTCTTCGGCCCGGCCGTGGCGGCGGCCGGCGGCGCCGGCCTGCTGCCCGCGCTGGTGCTGGCCGGCTTCGTCGCCTTCTGCAACGCGATCAGCTCGGCGCGGCTGGCGGCCCGTTACCCGGAGTCCGGCGGCACCTACGTCTACGGGCGGGAGCGCCTCGGGCCGTTCGCCGGGTTCCTGGCCGGCTGGGGCTTCGTGGTCGGCAAGACGGCGAGCTGCGCGGCGATGGCGTTGACCGTCGGGGCGTACCTTTGGCCGGGCCAGGCCCGGCTGGTCGCCGCCGGCGCGGTGCTCGCGGTGACCGCGGTGAACCTGCGCGGCATCGGCAAGACCGCCACCGTGACCAGGGCGTTGGTCGCCCTGGTGCTCGCGGTGCTGGTCCTCGTCACGGTCGTCGGGGTGGTCGGCGGGCCGGTGCACCTGGGCCGGCTCGGCGAACCCGGCGGCTCGGCGCGGGGCGTGCTCACCGCCGCCGGGTTGCTGTTCTTCGCCTTCGCCGGGTACGCCCGGATCGCCACGCTCGGCGAGGAGGTCCGCGACCCGCAGCGGACCATCCCGCGCGCGGTGCCGCTGGCGCTCGGGGCGGTGCTCGTGATCTACCTGGTGCTGGCCGTCGTCACCCTCGGCGTGCTCGGCGCCGACCGGCTGGCCGGTTCCGCCGCGCCCCTGGTCGACGTGGTGACCGCCGCCGGGCTGCCCGGCCTGGCGTGGGTGGTCCGTGCCGGTGCCACCATCGCGGTCGTCGGGGTGCTGCTGTCCCTGGTCGCCGGGGTCGGCCGGACCACCCTCGCCATGGCCCGCCGCCGTGACCTGCCCGGGGCGCTGGCCGCCGTGCACCCGGTGCACCAGGTGCCGCACCGCGCCGAACTGGCCGTCGCCGCCGTGGTGATCGTGGTGGTGCTGCTCGGCGACGTCCGCGACGCGATCGGCTTCTCCAGCTGCACCGTGCTCGTCTACTACGCGATCACCAACGCGGCGGCGCTCACCCTGGGCCGGGACCCGGACCGGCGGTTGCCGGTCCGGGTGCTCGCCGGCCTGGGGTTGACCGGCTGTCTGCTCTTGGCGGTCAACCTGCCACTGGGCAGCGTTCTCGCCGGCTTCGGTGTGCTCGCCGTCGGTGCCGCCTTCTACGCTCTGCGGGCTCGTCGCTGACCCTGGCCGGCGGCCGGAGTCAGCGGCTGAGCCGCTGGTAGCGGCGCACGGCCAGCGGGGCGAACGTCGCGATCAGCAGCACCGGCCACAGCACCGCCAACAGCATCGCGTGCTCCGCCGGCCAGGAGTCGCCACCCAGACCCGGGTTGCCGAACAGTTCGCGGATCGCCGCGACGGTGGCCGACAACGGATTCCACTCCGAGATCGTCCCGACCACCGACGGCATCAGCTCGGGCGACACGAAGACATTGGAGATCGCGCTCAACGGGAAGGCCGCCGGAAAGACGATCACACCGACCGTGTCCGGGTTGCGGACCAGCAACGCCAGGTAAATCCCCACCCAGGTGATCGCGATTCGCAGCAGCAGGAGGAGCCCGACGGCGAGCAACGCCTTACCGACGCCCTGTCGCCACTGCCACCCGACGAGCAGCCCACACACCAGGAGTGTGGACATCTCCAGCAGGGCGCGCAGCAGGTCGGCGGCGCTGCGACCGGTCATCAGGGCGGACCGTGCCATCGGCATCGACCGGAACCGGTCGACCACGCCCCGGCTGAGGTCCAGCGCCACGCCGGTCGCGGTGGCCCCCAGCCCGTACAGCATCGTCATCACGAAGACCCCCGGCAGCAGGAACTCGCGGTAGCTGCCACCACCCGCTACCTGCATGCCGCTGCCGAACACGTACCCGAAGACCAGCACGAACATGATCGGCAGCGAGAAGTAGAGGATCAACTCCTCGGGCGCGCGGATCACGTGGGTCATGTTCCGCCTGGTCATCGTCCAACCGTCGGCGACAGCGGTGGTCATGCCACGTCCGCCTTTCGTCCAGCCCCGACGGGTTCGCGGGCTTCGTCCGGCCGGTGCCCAGTCAGGTGCAGAAACGCCTCGTCCAACGTCGCGCGCCGCAGGCCGATGTCCTCGACCGCGATTCCGGCGTCGTCCAGCGCGCGTACCACGTCGACCAGGCCAGCGACGCGATCGCGCACCGGCACGCTGAGCCGTCGGACCTCCAGGTCGAGTTCGGGCTCCGCACCGCAGATCGGCGCGACGAGGCGGGCAGCGCGGCTCAGCTCGGCCGCGTCGCGGACCACCACCTCGATCCGGTCGCCACCGGTCATCGCCTTCAGCTGGTCCGGCGAGCCCTCGGCCACCACCAGGCCGGCGTCGATCACCGAGATCCGGTCGGCGAGCTGATCGGCCTCCTCCAGGTACTGCGTGGTGAGCAGCACCGTGGTCCCGTCCGCCACGAGACCACGGACCAGGTCCCACACCTGGTTGCGACTGCGCGGGTCCAGGCCGGTCGTCGGCTCGTCCAGGAAGAGCACCCGCGGCGTACGGATCAGGCTGGCGGCGAGGTCCAGTCGGCGACGCATCCCACCCGAGTACTCACCGGCGGACCGACTCGCCGCCTCGTCGAGCCCGAACCGTTCCAACAGTTCACCGGCGCGTCGACGAGCCTCCCGTCGGCCGAGCCGGAACAGCCGGCCGAACATCTCCAGGTTCTGCCGGCCGCTGAGGATCTCGTCGACCGCGGCGTACTGCCCGGTCAGCCCGATCCGGGCGCGCACCTCATCCGGCTGGCGCAGCACGTCGTACCCGGCCACGGTGGCCCGTCCCGTGTCGAAGCGCAGCAGCGTGGTGAGGATTCGTACCGCCGTCGTCTTGCCCGCGCCGTTCGGCCCCAGCAGTCCGTGGACCGTACCGGTCGGCACGGTCAGGTCGAACGTGTCGAGCGCGCGGGTCGGGCCGTACCGCTTGCCCAGCCCCTCGGCGACCACCTCGAATGTCGTCATGCCCCCAGGGTGCGGTCGGGCGCTGACGGATCACGCACCGTCCGCTGACGGCGGCGTACCAGCCTTCTCCGCCTCGGTGATCTCCTTCAGGACGAGAATGATCTCCGCGCGGGCGGCCTCGCCGACGTACCAGCCGGTGAGGCCGCCGGTCAGCGCCTCCTCGCAGAACCGCCTCGCCGCGGTCAGGTCCCCGCGCATTCGGGCCACCTGGGCGAGGCCGAGCCGGGCGCTGGTCACGAACTCGGGCGCGCCGCTGCGCTGCGCGAGGAGCAGCGCACCGGCGAAGTCGTCGTGCGCCGCGGCGAGGTCACCGGCGCGCAGCCTTATCTCCCCCCGGGTACGCAGCATGTCGGCCTGGTCGACGGCCGACCCGAGGGCCTCGACCAATCCCATGGCCTCATCCATGTGGGCGCCCGCCGTCTCCGGATCGCCCTGCCAGGCGGCCAGTTCGCCGAGGGCACCGAGCGTGATCATGCTGCCCCACCGGTCCCCGGTGCTGCGGAAGCCGTCGAGCGCGGTGGTCAGCGCGGCCCTGGCCCGGTCCCAATGGCCGCTCCACATCAGCGCCGAGCCGCTGCCCATCGCGCCGAGCGCGTTGATCCACTCGTCCGGGCCGACCAGCCGCCGCAGCTCCCCCATCAGCTCGTCGACATCCTCGGCACCGCCGGACGGCGGCCCGGTCGAGATCCCCGACAGGTACAGCAGGAACGGCTGTCGCGGTGGCCGGTCGAGACTGCGGATCACGGACGACTGCGACCCGACGGACGGCAGGTAGCCGGAGCCCGCGAGCGAGGCGTTGTAGACGCAGAGGGCGAACTCCTCGCTCAGCCCCGGTGGTGCCTCGGTGCCGAGCAGTTCGAGGACGTCCCCGGCCAGCCGCGCCCCTTCCCCGCGCATGCCGCGCAGCCACCAGTAGAACGACAGGGCCGCGACCATCCCGGCCGCGTCGGACGCGTCACCAGCGGCCGTGGCCCGGCGCAACGCCGCATGCAGGTTGTCCCGCTCCGCGTCGAGCCGTCGCAACCAGTGCAGCTGCTCCGCACCCCGCAGGTGGTCGCTGGCGGTCCAGGCGAACTCCAGGAAGTACGCGGTGTGCGCGCGGCGGAGCTGGTCGGCCTCACCGGCCTCGGCGAGACGCTCGGCGCAGAACGCCCGCACCGTTTCGAGCATCCGGTACCGGCCGCCGGTCATCTCCACGAAGGACTTGTCGACCAGACCGGTGAGCGCGTCGACGAACTCGGCGCTGGGCAGGCCGCAGACCCGCCCGGCCGCGTCCAGCGTGGCCCCACCGGCGAAGACGGTCAACCGTCGGGCCACCTCCCGTTCGGCGTCGTCGAGCAGATCCCAACTCCACCCGACCACCGCCCGGAGGGTGCGGTGCCGCGGCGACACGGCGCGGTTGCCCGTCGACAGCAACCGGAACCGATCGTCGAGACGGGCCGCCACCTCGGCGACGGACAGCGCCCGCAGTCGCGCGGCGGCCAACTCGATCGCCAACGGCAGGCCGTCCAGGCTGCGGCAGATCCGCAGCACCATCTCGACGTTGGCCGGCGTGACGGTGAAGTCGGGCGCGACGTCGACGGCCCGCTGGACGAAGAGGACCACCGCCGCGTACTCGTCGGCGTCCAGCGCGGACGCGCCGAGCGGTGGCAGGGTGAGCCCGGACAGCGGGCACAACGCCTCACCGGCCAGCCCGAGCGGCTCCCGGCTGGTGGCCAGGACGCGCAACGCCGGGCAGGCGCTCAACAACCGGGCCGCCAGCCGGGCCGCGTCGACGAGAACGTGCTCGCAGTTGTCGAGCACCAGCAGCAGTCGCCGCTCGGCGAGCGCCTCGACCAGCCGATCGGTGGTCTGCCAGCCCTGCTCGGCTGGGGCGCGCAGGCCCGCGTCGCGCAGGCCGAGGGCGCTCAACACCGCCTGCGGTACGTTCGAACCGTCAGCCAGCCCGGCCAGCTCGACGAAACGGACCTCCGCGTCGACCCGGCCAGCGGCCTCGATCGCCAGGCGCGTCTTGCCCGCACCCCCGGGGCCGGTGAGGGTGACCAGCCGGCGCTCGCCGAGCAGCTCGCCGACGCGCGTGAGCTCCTCCTCCCGCCCGACGAACGTGGTGAGCTGACTCGGCAGCGCCGGTTCGGCCGACCCGCGCTCCTCACCGCGCAGCACCGCGAGGTGGACTGCGGCCAACTCCGCCGACGGGTCGGCGCCCAACTGCGCGGCCAACGTGTGCCGGGCGTCCGCGAACTCGGCCAGCGCCTCCGCCGGCCGACCCAGTGCGGCCAGGGCGCGCATGAGCTGACCGCGGGCCCGCTCCCGCAACGGATGCGCGGCGACCAATTCCCGTAGCTCCGCGACCAGCGCGCCGTGCGCCCCCAACGCCAGATCCGCCTCGACCCGATCCTCGACGGCGGCCAGCCTCAGCTCGTCCAGCCGGGCCGCCCGCGGGGGCGCGCCGGCTGCGCCGATGGCATCGGCGAGAGCGGGACCACGCCACAGCCCCAACGCCTCGCGCAACACCGCTGCCGCCCGGGGCCAGTCGCCGTCGACGAGCGCGCGGCGTCCCGCCTCGGCCAGCCGCTCAAACCGGTACGCGTCGACGTCGTCGGGATCCACCGCCAGGCGGTAACCGGCCGGGTGGAACTCGACCGGGTCAAGCTCGGCGGGCAGGGCCTGGCGCAGCCGCGACACCTGGGACTGGAGGGCGTTGGCCGCCCCCCGGGGCGGGTGCTCCCCGTACAGGCCGTCGATCAACCGCTCGGCGGAGACCACCCGACCCGCGTCGAGGAGGAGGAGCGCCAGCAGGGCGCGCAGCCGCGGACCGCCCACGGGGACCTCTCGCCCGTCGGCCAGCACCACCTGGGTCGGCCCCAGGATGCGGAAACGCATGTCATGGATTGTCGCTCAGTGTGGGCCGTTTCCTGCTGCGCCGGGTGGCGTCAGCTCACCTCGTCGGTCCCGTCATACCGGTGGGTCAGCTCGAAGTCGTCCGGTGGGCCGCCATTGGTCGTCGAAGAGGCGCCCTCGTCGGGGGCAACGGGATGCGCCGCGCCGGGCGCGGACGCGGCGACCCCGGAATCCGTCGGGCCCGGCACCGAGGGGGACGCCGCCGCTGGGACGCGCACTCCGCCGTGGACCGCCCCGGCGGGGCGCGGGACCGGGACCGGGTGGGCGGGCGGGGCGCACTGCCGCGTCAGCCAGTCCAACCCACGCCGCCGGGCGACCACGGTCAGCCGGTCACCGGCGAAGATCACCTGCCGGGGGTCGAGGTCCTTCCACCAGATCGTCCTGGCACCACCGGCCGGGGTGCGCGCGATCAGCCGGACCTGCCCGTCCCGGTTGACCACGTCCAGCGGCCGGCCGTCCAGTTCGGAACCGGCGGCGACCGGCACCTCGGCGACCGGCAGCGCGTGCCGGTCGACCGGGATGGTGCTGATCACGGCGCGTTCGGTGAGCGCCCCGATGAAGGCCGGGGCGGCCAGGTAGGAGACCGATCGGGACACCCCGAGCGCGAAGGTCTCCTCCACCCGTTCGGCGAAGTCACCGTCGAAGAGCCGAAGCACCACCCGCAGGTCGGCACGGAGGTCGCGGGCAGCGAGCGCCGCCTCCAGGTTGGCCACATCGTCGGTGGACGCCACCACCAGCGCCTGGCAGTCGGCCACCGAGGCGGCGACCAGCGTCTCCGGCAGCGCCGCGTCGCCGACGATCAGCGGGACCTCCAGTTGGCGGGCCAGAGCCGCGCCACGCGGCTCCGGGTCCTTGTCGATCGCCACCACCTCGACGTCGTACTCGCGCAGCTGCGCCATCACCCGCGTGCCGACGTTGCCCAGGCCGATCACCACCACGTGCCCGACCCGCGCGGGTTGCAACCGACCGGTGTGCAGGGCCAGCCGGGCATTGACGATGCCGTCCACCACGACGGCGGTGATCAGGGGGATCAGCGCCAACCCGGCCAGGTTGAGCACCACCTGCATGATCTGCGCGTCCGCCGCCTTGGTGGTGTCCGGGTCGGCGCCGCTGAGGGTGGTGACCAGCGTCAGGTACAGCGCCTCCAGCGGAGAGACGTCCTCGGCCCGGGAGATCAGCGCCCCCAGCACCGCGATCAGCGCGAGCACCGCCATCACCGCGATGCCGATCTTGCGGGTGGCGAAGCCGCGTACCGCCCCCATCACCACCGCGACCGGGCGGCGTCGCCGACGCGCGCGGACCAGCCGGCGGGCGGCGACCTCGGTGCCCGGTGGCTGGCCGGTCGCCTCGGCGAGCACCAGGTCGGCGCCGGCCTGCTCGGCCGGCAGCAGCTCCACCCCCTGCGTCTCGCTGAGGTGTGCCAGCGCGCAGACCACGTCCTGCGGTCGGACGTCGGCCCGCCGGGCCACCCGCAGCGTCTTGTCCCGATGTTGGAAGGAACTGGGGTCGACCTCGTTGAGGGCGGCGGCCACGAAGGCCGGCGCGGCCATCTCGGCGTCGGAGAGCACCTCGACCGGGGCCTTGAGCAGCTTGCGCACGCCGTCGGCGAGGGTGCCGTTGAACATCCGCAGCACCTGACGGACCCGCTGGTCGACAGCCTGGGCGCAGAGCGCGGCGTGCAGGTTGCCCACGTCGTCCTGGTGCAGCAGGGCCAGCCCGGTCGCGCCGGCCAGGCCGGCGGCCTCGAAGGTGGCCACGTCCAGCCGGTCCGAGCGGACCACCCGGACCCCGCGCAGCCCGGCTACGTCCGGCCCGTTGCTGCGGTAACGCTCGGGCACCACGACGGTCACCCGGGCCCCACCCGCCGGCAGGTCGGATTCGAGCATCGCCCGGGCCACGTAGTAGGCGAGCGCGTCCTTCCCGCAGATCACGTAGTGCGGGCGCGGGTCACCGACGGATCGCAGCCGCCAGTTCCACTCGACCGCCCGTCGCGCCCGGTCCCGCCACGGCTCCGCCATGCCCGGATCGTAATCAGCACGGCCACGGTGGGCGACCCCGTCCGGATCATCCCGTGACCAGGTATGTCCGCTCCGGCGACGGGTAGAGCAGCGACATGCAGACGTTCCTCCCGTACCCGGGCTTTCTGGCCAGCGCCCGCACGCTGGACCAGAAGCGGCTGGGCAAACAGCGGGTGGAGGCCATCCAGGTGCTGCGCGGGCTCACCCGGCCCGGGTACGGCTGGCGCAACCACCCGGCCGTGAAGATGTGGGCCGGGTACGAGGAGGCGCTCGTCCGCTACGGGCTGGACATGTGCGCGGTCTGGACCGAACCGGGACGGGCCGACACCTGCGCCACCACGATGACCGTCGACCTCACCGCCGCCTGCGGGGCCGGCGTCGTACGGACCCAGGACGAGCTGGCCCGAGCCGGTGAGCTGCCACCGTGGTTGGGCCGCGACGACCTGCACCTGAGTCATCGCTCGTCGCTGCTGCGCAAGGACCCGGCGCACTACCGCCCACTGTTCGGCGACGACGTGCCGGAGGACCTGGAGTACGTCTGGCCGGCCTCCGACCGCCCTCGCCGCTGCTTGCCGGCCGACTGACCCGAGGTGGGGCAGACTGGCCCCATGGCGCTGTCGCAAGTGGTAGGTCGGCTGATCGGCGTACGGCAGCACCAGGTGGACCCGGGCGGCGGCGGTGCCGACCGGGTGCCGCGACGGACCACGGCGGTGGTGGTGGGTGGCGGCATCGCCGGCATGTCGGCGGCGGTGGTGTTGGCCGAACGGGGTGTGGCGGTCACGGTGCTGGAGGCGGCACCCACGCTCGGGGGTCGACTGGGCGCCTGGCCGGAGGCGCTCGCCGACGGCAGCCAGCAGAACGAGCACGGCTTCCACGCGTTCTTCCGGCAGTACTACAACTGGCGGTCCATCCTCTGCCGGATCGACCCCGAGCTGGGCTTCCTCAAACCCGTCCCGGGCTACCCGATTCTCAGCGAGCAGTGGCCGACCGAGGAGTTCGGCAGGTTGCCGCCGGCACCGCCGGCGAACCTGTTGGCGCTGCTGTTGCGCAGCCCCAGCCTGCGCCTGGCCGACCTGCGACTGATGGACCGGGACGCCGCGCTGCCGCTGCTCAGCTACGACCCGGTGCGCACCTACGCCGACCTCGACGACACCACCGCCGACGAGTTGCTGGCGTCGCTGCGGCTGCCGGACCGGGCGCGGGCGATGCTGTTCGAGGTCTTTTCGCACTCGTTCTTCAACCACGAGGCGGAGATGTCGGCCGCCGAGATGGTCGCCCAGTTCCACTTCTATCTGCTCGGCAACCCGGAAGGGCTGGCCTTCGACTGCCCCGACGAGGACTACGCCACGGCGATCTGGGAGCCGCTGACCCGGCACGTGGAGAGGCACGGCGGCCGGGTCCGGACCAGCTGCGCCGCCACCGGGGTGCACCGCGACGCCGAGGGCTGGCGGGTGACGACCACCGACGGCGGTAACCATCCGGCGGGTCACGTGGTGCTCGCCGTCGACCCGCCGGCGCTCGCCGCGCTGGTCGCGGCCTCGCCGGAGCTGGCCGAGCAGGCACCCGAGCTGGCGGCACGGATGCCGGCCTTCGGCACCCCCGGCCCGCCGTACGCGGTGGCCCGGTACTGGTGTGACGGGGACGTGGCCGCCGAGCGGGCGGTGTTCAGCGGCGTGTCCCGGCAGCCCACTCTGGACTCGGTGACGCTCTACCACCGGCTGGAGAACGAGCCGCGGAGCTGGGCGCGGCAGACCGGCGGGTCGGTCATCGAGCTGCACGCGTACGCCTGCGAACCCGGCGTGCCGGCCGAGGAGCTGGCCGAGCGGATGCGCCGCGAGCTGGTCGCGCTCTGGCCGGAGGCCGCCGACCTGCGGGTCCGCGAGCTGCGAGCCCGGGTGGAGGCGCAGGCGCCGGCGTTCACGCCGGGCAGCCACGCCTGGCGACCGGGGGTACGCACCGACGCGAACGGCGTCTACCTGGCCGGCGACGGCATCGCCACGGGCTTCCCGAGCGCGCTGATGGAACGCTCGGCCGCCACCGGGATCATCGCCGCGAACCACATCCTGCGCACGGAGGGTGCCGCAGCCGAGCCGGTGCGCTCGATCCGACCGCGTGGACTGCTGGCCGGTCGCGCCAGGCCAAATCGACAAAACATGACATAAGCCACGGTACGCTGCCGTACGCTCGAATGATCAACCGTCGATCGGCCGGGCGGGAGGGCAGCGGGAGATGTCACCACTGCACCGCGCCGGCGCGGAGAACGATTCGTCGATCGACGAGATCGGCCGCGACGACGCGTACCCGCTGATCCGCGACGAGCGCGCCTGCATCGTCACCGCGCTCCGGCTGGGTTGGTGGATGGCGGACGCCTACCACCACGGGCAGCACGCGGAGCCCCGCGCCTTCGTCGAGGCCCGCCCGGCCGTACCGCCGGCCAAACTCTCCAACCTCACCGAGATGTCCGTCCACCGGCGGATGCGGATGTACCTCGACGGGGTGGACGTCGCCCTCGCCCAGATCGCCGACCTCACCCGGCACACCGGGCCGGTGCCCGACACGTCGGCCGCCCGAGCCCTGCTGCCCGACCTGGGTCAGCCCGACCCCGCCGACCCGGTGCCACTGCTGCTGGCCCTCGACGAGCTCAACGTGGAGGTGCTGCGCTGGGCGATGGCCGCCAACCACCGGGTCGGGCTGGCCTACCGGCTGGGCCGATCAGTGGCCGATACCGTCCGAGCCGGCGACGTCGCACAGTTGCTGCGGCAGTTCGGCGGCCGGCAGGTTCAAATCAGCCGGTGGTTGGACGAGTTGGCCAGCGTGCTGCCGCCGTACTCGGCCGCAGTGGTGCGCCGGTCGATGGCCGCCTGGGCGAGCGCGGTCGACCGGGCCGGCCACGGGGCCCCGAACGAGCCGACGCCCGCCGCACTGAGCCGCGCGCTGCGCGGCCAGGGTGACCTTTGGCGCGACGTGCTCACCGGCGGCCTGCACCCCCGCGACCTGCTCGACGAGGAGGACTACGCGGTGATCGCCAGGAACCTGATCATCCGGGACCGGCGGCTGGTGGCGCAGGCGGCCCGGGGCATCTTCTGGCCGGTGCTCGTACCCCTGCTGTTGGTGCTCTTCGCGGTCGTCGGGGTGAGTGCCGCCGCGGCCGCCGGCTCACCGACCACCCGGGCCACCGTCGCCCTGGTGGGCCTCGGCGCCGGGCTGGCCGCCATCTGGCGGACGGTCTCCGGGCCCGCGCTGGCGGTCGCCGGTGAGGTCAACCGGCCCCTGCTGGACAGCGAACTCACCGCGCGGATGGCGCTGCGGCTGAACCGGCCGCTGACCACCGCCCAGGTCGCGGCGACAGCAACTCCCCGCACCCGCCGCCAGCGGCGTCCTGGGGAGGCCGGCCGATCGAAATACGTTGCCCGTGCGTCCCACGTCGACCTACCGTGAGCGCGCAAGGTCAACCACCAGCGCGGGAGCAGCTCATGACGATGTCGCACGTCACCACCGTGCCGTCGACGCTGCCCGCTGACGGTTACCGAGCGGAAGGTCCCCGGGCGGGCCGGCCCGACTGACGCGTACCCGTACGCGCTGAGCCGCCCCGTCCGACAGCCGGACCGGGCGGCTTCTTGCTGTCCGTTCCTCGTCGCCCTGTTCGTCATCGCCCTGTTCGTCATCGCCCTGTTCGTCATCGCCCTGTTCGTCGTCGCCTTGTTCGTCATCGCCACGGAGGGAGATCCCGGTGGACGCCGTCCTCGTCATCAACGCCGACCTCGGCCCGCTGCACCGGGTCACCGTCCAACACGCCGTCCGCATGCTCTGCCGTCGGGTGGCCGAGATCCACGAGGCAGAGCCGGACCGGGTGATCGGGGTCTTTCCGATGCCCCGGGTGGTGCGGCTGGTCCGGTTCGTGGTCACCCGGTGGAGGTTCAACTCCGGGCCGGCCTGGTCGCGTGCCGGTGTGCTGCGCCGCGACGGCCGGTGCTGCGCGTACTGCGGTGGGCCGGCCTCCACCATCGACCACATCCTGCCCCGCTCGCGCGGCGGCCGGAACACCTGGCGGAACACCACCGCCGCCTGCTACGCCTGCAACCAGCGCAAGGGCGACCGGACGCCAGCGGAGGCGGGCATGCCGCTGCGCCGGGAGCCGGTGAACCCGGGCTGGGGGGCGCTGGCCGGGCGGTGACAGACCGGCCGGCGGGAACGGGGGGCCGCGTCCGGGGTACGTCCCGGGCGCGGCACCCGCCGGCCCCCGATCAGGCGGCGCGTTCCTTGACCTTCGGCTTCAGCTGGCCATTGGGGCACTGCACCCGGATCTCGCTGCGGTACTGCGCAGAGGTCAGCTCGACCACGATCTGCATCGCCGGCCCCGGGTCGTACGCCTCGACCCGGAAGTCGGGCGCGAGCGCCACCTCCAGCACCTCGACCGACTTCCCCACGCAGCGAACGGTGACCGTTCCGCCGCGCGCGTCCACGGGTACGCCGGCACCAGGGGTGGGAGTCGGCGAGGCCGGGGTCGGGGTCGGGCCTGCGGTGGTGGGCGTCGGGCCCGGGGGCACTGTCCCGCCCGGGCCGGTCGCGGGGCCGGTCCGGGTCGCGGGCGTGGTGTTCCTGGTCGGCGGTACGGCGGACGGTCCGCTGTCGAGCGCGCCGGTCGGCTCCTCGATGCGGGGCATCCCCACCGTGGTGGTGCCCGGGCCGCTGCCGGTCGGCGCGGCGCTCTGTCCCTGGCGGCGATTGCTGAAGTCGCCGAGCGAGCCGGCCAACGCCACCGCGGCGATCACGGCTCCGCCGACCGTCAGAATCGCCCGCCCCCGACGCCACGGCCTACGCCTCACCGACGCCGCCATATCGCTGATCGACTCGGCACTGGTCGGCTCGGCGCTGGTCGCGGCACTGGTCGGCTCGGCGGCCTCCGCCGCCGGTTCGGCGGCAACGGCAGCGGCCCCGGGGGCGGCTCCGCTGGCAGCGGCTAGCAGGATGCGGGCCGCGTCGGCGGCCGGCGGCCGGTCGGCGGGGTCGGCGGCCAGGCACCAGCGGTAGAGCCGGTGCACCTCGGTCGGTACGCCGTCGATCGGGGGCAGCGGGTCCGGCTCGACGTGCGAATGCGCGCGGAGCATCCCGGTCTGTGCCTCGGCGGGCCAGGGCAGCCGACCGGTGAGCACCCGGTGCAGCAGCAGGCCGAGGGCGTACACGTCGCTGGCCGGCAGCACCTCGCCGGCCAGCAACCGCTCCGGCGCCAGGTACGCCGGCGTGCCCAGCAACCGCCCCTCAAAGTCAATCTCCGGTGCGCCGGCGGCTGCCGCGATGCCGAAGTCGAGCACCTTCGCGCCGGTCGGCGTGAGCATCACGTTGCCCGGCTTGATGTCGCGGTGCACCAACCCCTGATCGTGCGCGGCGGCGAGCGCCGAGGCCACCTCGGCGCACACCCGCAAACCGGCGCGCGGCGGCAACGGGCCGACCACCAACCGGTGTTCGAGGGTGTGCCCGCCGAGCAACTCCATCACCACGAACGGGACCTGGGCACCGTCCAGCGCCGACTCGCCGTAGTCGTAGACGCTTGTGACGTGCGGATGCGACAGCCGGGCCGCGGCCTTGGCTTCGCCCCGGATCCGCTGTCGAGCGTTGGTGTCCGAGGCGACCAGCACCTTCACCGCCACGTCCCGTTCGAGCACCTCGTCGTACGCCCGGTGCACCGCCGACATGCCACCACTGCCGAGGCGCTCCAGGAGCCGGTAGCGGCCCGCAAGCAACTGATCACGCTGCACGACGGACAGCCTGCCGTACCGGCCTGGGAACCGGGTACCCGGGATCGAGGTGTTGCGATGAGTGGGAGCGACGCGGTCAGTCGCCGGTCTGGGGCTGCCAGGCGAAGCGGGGCGGTCGGCGTTCGGTGATCGCCGCAACCCCCTCCCGGGCCTCGCCGGTGGTCACCACCTTCCGGTGCCACCAGGCGATCCGCGCGGGCTCGGCCCGATCGTCGATGATCTCCTTCGCGGCGGCGATGCTCAGCGGTGATCGTTGGGCGATCGTCGCGGTCAGCTCGTCCAGCCGCGCGGCGAGCCGGTCGGCCGGCAACACCTCGTCGACCAGGCCGATCCGCAGAGCGCGCTCGGCGTCGATCAGCTCGGCGGTGAACAGCAGATGCTTGGCGGCGGACGGGCCGACCAGCCGGGCCAGCCGGCGCGTCGTCGACGCCGGATAGACCAGCCCGAGCCGGGCCGGCGGTACGCCGAAGCGGGCGCCATCCGCGGCGATCCGCAGGTCGCAGGCGACCGCGAGCTGAGCCCCGCCACCGACGCAGGCGCCCCGGATGGCCGCGACGGTCGGCTTGGCGAATCGGGCCAGCCGTTCCTCGGCGGCCACCGCGATGCTGGTGTCACCGGCGTCCAGCAGTTCGGCCAGGTCACCGAGGTCGGCACCCGCGCAGAAGGCGTCGCCCGCGCCGGTGAGCACCAACGTCCGTACGGCGGGGTTGGGCTCCAGCCGGTCGAGCAGTTCGGGCAGCTGACGCCACATGGCCGCGGTCATCGCGTTGCGCCGGGCCGGGTTGCTGATAACCACGGTGGCGACCGACCCGGTCACCTTGACGGTCAACTCCGCGTCCGACACATCCGCTCCTTCCCGCGCCACCTGGAGCGACGCCGCCAATCTGGCCGCCGACGTCGCACGCCGGTGCGGCGACCATAGCGAAGACGATCGGTCGGGCCCGGCGCAGGCGCACCGCTGAAGCAATCGTGGACAGTTTCCGTCAGCGCGAAACGGAAACTGTCCACGATTGCCAGAACGGCTCGGACCGCTTCCGGTCGGACGCGGGGAACCAACGGTTGGGGTCGCGCGTCCGACGGAGATGAGACCCGCATCGACGACCGTCGTCACGGTCGTGCTCCTGGCCGCGCTCCTGACCGGTTGCACAAGCGTCGACCGAGCCCCCACCACCCCGCCCCAGCCCTCGGCCAGCACCGTTACCGGCCCGGCCGCCCCGGCCACCGGCACCTCGCAGCCGACCACCGCCCCCACCGTCAGCGCCGGGGCCAGCGGTGTGGCCCCCCGAGTGATGGTGCGAATCTCCGGTGGCTTCGCCGGGCGAGGGGACTCCATCGTCGTTGAACCGGATGGCCAGTGGACCGTGACGGACCGGGCCGGCAGCCGGCGCAACGGCCGGCTCACCCCTGCCGATCAGGGCATCCTGGCGGGGCTGGCCGCCGACCCCCGGCTCGCCACCGAGGCGCGGCAGCCGACCACCGCGACCAACTGCTCGGACGCGATGCACTACCGCCTCACCGTGGCCAGCACCGACACCGGGTACGCCGACTGCCCGGCCGACGGGACGCCGCCGCCGGCCACCCAGGCGGTGGTCAAGCTACTCCTGCGGGCCACCGAGTCCTACGTCAGATAGTCCGGGGGCAGGCCGGTGCCCCGCAGCTCCGGCGGTAGGTGGGCCACATCGTTGACGGCGACCAGACTCGGCGGGCCGGCCGCGCTGTACCGGATGACGGTCAGCCCCGCGTTGTGCGAGTTCAAGCCCAACCACCGCCACTCCGGCGCGTCGAGGGCATGCCGCACCAGCCAGGCGATCAGGAAGCTGTGCGTCACGACCAGCTCGCGGACCGGCTCCCCGCCGACGGGCCCCTCGCCGACCGGGCCGGCGAACCGCCGCACCGCGTCCGCCGTCACTCGCGGCCCGTCGACCCGCTCGGCCGCCGAGAACTGCGCCAGGAATTCGGCGTACGCGGGCGGAAGGCCAGCCGGATCCGTGTCGTGTGGGAGGTGGTCACCGGCCAGCTCCGTCTCGTACACCGGAACGTCGGGCAGCGACTTGGCGATCAGCTCGGCGGTCTGCGCGGCCCGGCGCAGCGGCCCGTGATGGACGGCGGCGAACCGACGGGCCCGCAGGCGCTCGCCCAGCAGGGTGGCCTGCTGCCGGCCGCGCTCCGACAGGCCGGTATCCGGTTCGCCGGCATCAGCCCGACTCAGCTCGGACAGATCCTGCTCGGCGTGTCGGGTCAGGTACAGCAACCGGGTCACCATGGCCCCCACCTCAACACACCGGGAGGCGCGGGTTCGACCCGCACCTCCCGGTCCTGCGGCCGTCGGTTCAGTCGGCCCGACCGGACGCCGCCCGCGCGAAGGTGACCGACACCCACAGCCAGCCGGCCGTCACCGCCAGGCCGAACGCCACCATCACAGCCGGTGCCGGCCGGACGATCAGCGTCACCCAGGCCACCGCGAAGAACATCCCGGTCACCAGGCTGTACGCGG
This sequence comes from Micromonospora sp. BQ32, assembly GCF_059358895.1. Taxonomy (NCBI): domain Bacteria; kingdom Bacillati; phylum Actinomycetota; class Actinomycetes; order Micromonosporales; family Micromonosporaceae; genus Micromonospora; species Micromonospora sp. BQ32. The sequence goes on from NZ_JCADBI010000005.1 coordinate 202,458, forward strand.
CTCGACCGCGCGCACCCTGCCGGGCGGCCCGACGGGCGGCCACCACCGTCGCCACGATCAGCGACACGAAGGCCACCGCCGCCACCAGGAAGTGCAGGCCCCCGTGCCAACTGATCTCGCCGGCACCCCGAGGCGTACCGGCCGGGAAACCATCGGCCGGGTCGGCGCTGAAGATCGCCGCCCCGACCAGGCCCAGGCCGTACAGCGCGAGCAGTCGGGGTAGCCAGACCGATCCGCCGCCTTCGCTGGTACGGCGGCGCAGCGCCTGGGCGGCCAGCGCGCAGAGGACTCCGGTGACCAGGAACGTGACGATCTGGATCCAGCCCAGCTCGCCGGTGCTCAACACGCTGACCGGGTGGCGACGGAAGTCGAAGCCGTCCCGGGTCGCCGCCTGCACGATCGCCGAGCCGGCGAAGATCGGGCCGGCGAGCACCCCGCCGGTCAACAGCAGGCGGTCCCGACCGATGGCGGTCGGTCGTACCACGGGGAATGCCGCAGCCTGGCTCATCACCCGCCCCCTACGCCCGGGGGAACATCTGGCCGATGCGGATCCGGTTGCCGAACGGGTCCCGGATGCCGAAGTCGATCCCGTACGGGCGCTCGGTCGGCTCGTCGGTGATCTCGACGCCCTTCGCCACCAGATCCTCGTGCGTCTTGCGGGCGTCATCGGTGGTCATGAAGAGGTAACCCCCGAGGGCACCCTTGGTGAGCAGCTCCCGGACCTGCTCGGCGGTGGCCGGGTCCAGCGCGGGCGGGCCCGGCTTCTCCAACAGGATCTCCCGCTCCGGGTCGCCGGGCAGGTTCACCGTCAGCCACCGCATGAAGCCGAGGTCCTGGTCGGTGTTGACCTCCATGCCGAGCTTGTTGACGTAGAAGTCAAGCGCGGCGTCCTGGTCGAGGACGTAGATCTGGGAGCGGCTGATCGCGTTCATCGTCATGCCCATGACGCTAGAGGTAGACCGTGACCTGCGGCTTATCCAAAACTGCTGGGTCGGGTCCACGCTTTGGTGAAGCACGACGGCACGTTGGCCGGCGCGACGCGCCGACGCCGGAAATCCGAGGGCGACTCGCCGACGATCTGCCGGAACGTCCGACTGAAGGTGCCCAGGCTGCCGAAGCCGACGGCGTAGCAGATGTCCGTCACGTCCCGGTCGGTCTCCACCAGCAACGCCATCGCCCGCTCCACCCGGCGGCGTTGCAGGTAGCGGTGCGGGGTCTCACCGAAGGTGGCCCGGAAGGTACGGATGAAGTGCGCCTCGGAGACGTGCGCGATCCGGGCCAACACGGGAATGTCCAGCGGCTCGGCGTACGCCCGGTCCATCGCGTCCCGGGCGCGCAGCATCGCCCGGTTCGACTCCTCCACGGCCCGACTCATCTGCACCCGTCCCGCTCGCGCGCTGCTCCGGCCCCAGGTTACCGCCGGGCGCTCCGTCGTCCCGTCGGGTGGCGCGCCGCTCCACTCGGGGCATCCGCGGGCAAGACACCGCCTTACAGGGTCTTGAGGGCCTCGAAGTCGCCCCGCATCCGATTCCGGATTTGCACGAGGTTGGCGACCACCATCTCGACAACCTCCTTGAATATCATCGTCTGCTTGTACACCAGATCGTAGGTTCCAACGATCACGTCCCACACGGTGCTGACGATCTCCCACAGGGTCGACAGGAACGTCTTCCAGTCGGTCGTGGTCGTGAACACCTTCATGGCCTTCTTCAACTTCTTCGAGTAGAAGTTCAACGCGAACAGCAGGGTATGAATCAGGTACTCGTATTCGGCGGCTGCCAACTCGTACAACTGCTGCGTGGTGTCACACACCTGCGCCACCGCTTCCAGGGCCGGCTTCCACCGTTTCCGGATGTGGTAGTCGAAGGCTGCCGAGGCACCACCGGTGTCCGGCAGATCGCTGGTCCAGTGCGTCGACAGCACGTCCATGCCGCGGTCGATGTCCTCAGCGACCGCGAGGAAGGCGTGCTCCATCTCACCCCACGCCGCACCGACGCGGCGGATTGCTCCCGAGTCACCAAGGGTCATCGGGGTCAGCTTCTCCATCAGGTCAAAGCCGGTCAGCTGCGCCACCCATCCGGTGACGGGGCCGATCAGTTGGTCGATCGCGTCCTTGACCTGGCCCACCTGCGATGTGAAGGGCGGCGGAGAGAGCGCCACGTCGGCACCCTGGGAGAAGACACCGGGTGCGCTTACGTCGCGCTCGCGATGGCCGGACGGCATCGACCAGGCTCGGCCCGTAGTCCACAACTGCTCCGCCGAGGAGACGTCCGCCGCGTCATACGCCTTTGCCGCGCCACGCAGGCCATGTGCGGCCAACCACATGCCCCGCTTGGCGGCGTCACAGCAATCGAGCATGGAACTCGCCATCTGTTCCATGCTCCACTGCATCGGGTGAAGCGTGCCGTCCAACCCGTCGAAGTCGAGGCAGTGCTGCCGGCAGTACTGCTCGATCGAGACGAGCGCGTCGTCTTTGTTCGCTTCAAGCTGCCCCGCGTAGCCAACCAGGTAGCGGCTGTCGACCTTCAGCGTCATCCCTGGCCCCTCTCCGACGCCCGGTCCAGACCCACACCAGCCGCGGCCTCATCCAGCGAGGCACCCCGCTCCAGCAGGCGGCATGCCCGACGCGTCATCTCCATCCGGCCGTCCAGCCAGACATGCACGGCCTTGGCGTCGGCGTCGTCCACCCGCCCGGCCAGGACGTCGAGCCAATCCAACTCTCCCCGATTAACCCGGTCACGAACTGCCGCGTACTGAGCGGGAGCACCCTCCGGCACACTCTCGCTCTCGTCGTCCGGCCCGCTCGCCTCAAGCGCGTCCACCTCTGCCTGCACACGGTGCCGCCAATTCACGGACTGCTGGCGCATCTCCGCAATCAGGTCCAGCGATCTTTGGCGCGTGCCCGTCAACTCCTCGGAAAAATCCCCCATCTTCGCATGATGGCAGCCCTGCACAGAACGGGAGGACCCGTCGATGGTTACCGGCACTATGTCGGACTGCTTGACCAGGCAGTTTGCAGAATGCGCTGTCACCGATAGGACAGCCAGTCACCGAATACGTTCACCCAGCAGCGCTATGCATGGTCCGCTTCGGCTGCTCTGTTATTCGCGGTAATAGAAGTCCGCGGCCTCACCAGCGCGTACCGGCGCGGACCCAGCCCTGGTCGTCGGTTGGTGATCGTGAACGGCGACAGGCGGATGCCGATCGAGACGATGCTCGGTGCGCCCACGGGGAGGAACGACGTGACATCCGTCCTTGCCGTTGGGTCGAAACGGCCGGTGCAGGCATGCGGGTCGACGCGGTCCACCGAGACGCACTGCGTATCGGTGGGCGGCCCCGTGCGACCGCTGCGATGCCGCGACCAGCCCGCCGCGGACGTCGGGCGTCGGAGACGGCACGGCGGTTGTGGCCTGGACCGGTTGCTCGACGCGCGTGGGCTCCGCCGCCGGAGTGCTTCCGGCAGCAAAGAGCAGACCTCCGGTCAGTCCCCGCACGAGCAAGGCACTGCTTTGTTTCGTGGTGGTTCCCGGTGGGCCGCCGGCTGCTAGCGGGACGAAGGCACGATAGCGACTCGGTCGACGCCGGGGTGCCCCTCGGGGCGGACCGGCAAAGGCACAGCGTTGCCGGTCGGAAAGGTCTGATGGAATTGGAGCCCCCGGCCGGGATCGAACCGGCGACATCTCGCTTACAAGGCGAGTGCTCTGGCCAGCTGAGCTACAGGGGCGTGTGCGTCGAGGTCAGCATAGCGACTGACGTCCGGTTATCCCGATCGCGATGCCTCCCGACCATGGGAATCGTCAACTACCCGACGCACGCTCGCTTGACGTGGTGTCGATTGATGTCTGACCGTGCCCGAGTGACCGGAATGCGTAGCCCGCCTGGTGGGCTCGGCGGCCCCCCGCCTTGGCAGCACGGGTAAACGCGTTTACGGTTCACTGACACGGACGACAACCCGGGCGCCCCCGCGACCGGCCCACCGTCCGCTGACCGGCACGGACACGTGCCGGTTGCTCCTTCACTCGGATCGTCCGGCACGTTCCTGCCGGTGAAAGGAAGCGCTTCACCATGGCTACTGTCACCTATTCCAAGGCGTCCCGGGTCTACCCGGGCCAAGAGCGTCCCGCCGTCAACGAGCTGGACCTCGAGATCGGCGACGGGGAGTTCCTCGTCCTGGTCGGCCCCTCCGGTTGCGGTAAGTCCACCAGCCTGCGGATGCTCGCCGGCCTGGAGGACGTGGACGCCGGTTCGATCTACATCGACCAGCGTGACGTCACCCACCTTCCCCCGAAGGCCCGCGACATCGCGATGGTCTTCCAGAACTACGCCCTCTACCCGCACATGACGGTGTACGAGAACATGGCGTTCGCCCTGAAGCTGCGCAAGACCTCCAAGTCGGAGATCGACCGGCGGGTCAAGGAGGCGGCCGGGCTGCTCCAGTTGGAGGAGTACCTCAGCCGTAAGCCGAAGGCGCTCTCCGGTGGTCAGCGTCAGCGTGTCGCGATGGGCCGGGCGATCGTCCGCGAGCCGCAGGTCTTCCTCATGGACGAGCCGCTGTCGAACCTCGACGCCAAGCTCCGTGTGCAGACCCGTACCCAGATCGCGTCGCTCCAGGCCAAGCTGGGCGTCACCACGGTCTACGTCACGCACGACCAGGTCGAGGCCATGACCATGGGTCACCGGGTCGCGGTGCTGCTCGACGGTGTCCTGCAGCAGGTGGACACCCCGCGGGCGCTCTACGACACCCCGGCCAACGTGTTCGTCGCCGGCTTCATGGGCTCTCCCGCCATGAACATCAAGACCGTCCCGCTGAACGAGCGGGGCGCCGAGTTCGCCGAGCTGCAGATCCCGCTGACCCGGGAGCAGGTCGAGGCGGCTCGCGCCGAGGGTGGCGACGGCAAGGTCACCGTGGGCTTCCGCCCGGAGGACTGCGAGCTGGTCAGCCCGACCGAGGGCGGCATGCCGGTCGTGGTCGAGCTGGTCGAGGACCTCGGCTCGGACGCCAACGTCTACGGCCACGCCGCGCTGGGTGGCAACTCGGAGCGCTTCGTCGTCCGCACCGACCGGCGCAACATGCCGAACATGGGTGACACCGTGTTCGTCCGGCCGGTTGCCGGTCGCAGCCACGTCTTCCACGCCGCCACCGGTGGCCGGATCTGACGTAACGCCGTACCGAAAGGGGCGGTCCGCTTCGGCGGGCCGCCCCTTCGTCGTCGTACCTGAATGAGCACGAAGGCCCCCTCCCGCGCTGGGCGGAGGGAGCCTTCGTGGACGTGCGGCTACAGCTCGACGGAGCGCCGGCGGGCGACCTCGGCCAGGGCGACCGCCGCCGCCACGCTGGCGTTGAGCGACTCGACCTCGGAGATCATCGGGATGCTGACGGTCAGGTCGCAGGTCTCCCCGACCAGGCGGGAAAGACCGCGCCCCTCGGAACCGACCACGACCACCAACGGACCGACCGCGGCCTCCAGGTTGTAGAGGTCGGTGTCACCGTCGGCATCCAGGCCGACGACCATGAAGCCGGCGTCGCGGCACGCCTTCAGCGACCGGGTCAGGTTGGTCACCTGCGCCACGGGCACCCGCGCGGCCGCACCGGCACTGGTCCGCCAGGCGGTCGCGGTGATCCCGGCGGCACGACGCTCGGGTACGAAGACACCCTGCGCGCCGAACGCGGCAGCCGAACGGATCACGGCGCCCAGGTTGCGCGGGTCGGTGACCCCGTCCAGCGCGACCAGCAGCGGAGCCTGCTGCTCCAGGGCAGCGGCGACCATGTCCTCGAACGGCTGGTACGCGAAGGGCGGCACCTGCAAGCCGACGCCCTGGTGCAGCACCCCGCCGGTCATCCGGTCCAACTCGGCGCGGCTGATCTCCAGGTTGGCGATGCCCCGGTCGGCGGCGGTCCGGATGATCTCGTTGATCCGGTCGTCCATGTCGATGCCCTGGGCGGTGTAGAGCGCCGTCGCCGGCACGTTGGCGCGCAACGCCTCCAGCACCGGGTTACGCCCGACCAGCAACTCCGGGGTGTCCTTGGACGGGTTGGACTTGCGCCCCGGCGTGACCCGGGGGCCGGACCGCCCGGTGGGCTTGCCGCCCCGCCCGCCGGTGGCACCGCGACCGACCGGTACGCCCCGACCGCCGCCCCGGCCCCAGGTGGTGTCCTTGCTACCGGGCTGACCGATCTTGGGGGCACGCCCCTCCTCGGCCGCCGCGCGGCGCTCCTTGTCCTGCTTCCAGGCGGTGCGCTGGGGCAGCTTCTCCGTGCCCGAGTAGCCCTTGTGCCACGGCCGCTCGTCCGCGGGCAGGGTGCGACCCCGCCCGGCCAACGAGTCCTTGTTCTTGCCGCCGGTGCCCTTGGGGGCGCCTGCCTTCGACGTCAGTCGCCGGCCACGGCGCTGCGAGTTGCCGGCCATCAGTCCTGCTCTCCAATAGTCCAACGGGGGCCCTGGGGGGTGTCCTCGACCACCACGCCGGCCAGCTTGAGCTGGTCACGAACGGCGTCCGCGGCGGCCCAGTCCTTGCGGCCCCGCGCCTGCGCGCGCTGCTCCAGGGCCAGCGCGATCAGGGAGTCCACCACGGCACGAAGATCGTCCGATCGGCCGCCACCGGTCCAGGCCGGGTCGAGGGGGTCGATCCCGAGAATATCCAGCATTGCCCGCACCACGGCCAGCGTGGTGCGGACGGTCACATCGTCGCCGACGCTCAGCGCGGTGTTGCCGTCCCGAATGTGCTGTTGCAGCACGGCCAGCGCGGCGGACGTGTTGAGGTCGTCGTTCATCGCCGCGACGAAGCCGGCGGGCAGCTCACCGAACTGCCCGGCACCGACCCGCTCGACGGCCCGCTGCACGAAACCCTCGATCCGCCGGTACGCGGTGGCGGCGTCGCGCAGCGAATCCTCCGAGTAGTCGATCACGGAGCGGTAATGCGCGGCGGCGTAGTAGTAGCGCAGCTCCACCGGCCGCACCCCGAGCGAGTCCACGTACGCCAGGCCCAACGCGTTGCCGGCGGACTTGCCCATCTTGGCCCCGCCGATGCTCAGCAGGCCGTGGTGCACCCAGTAGCGGGCGAACGGCAACCCGGCCGCCTGGGACTGGGCGATCTCGTTCTCGTGGTGCGGGAACGTCAGATCCAGGCCACCGCCGTGAATGTCGAACTCCGGGCCGAGATAACGCCAGCACATCGCCGAGCACTCGATGTGCCAGCCCGGACGGCCCAGCCCCCACGGCGACGGCCAGTAGGCGTCCGCCGGCTCATCCGGTTTGGCACCCTTCCACAGCGCGAAGTCGCGCGGGTCCCGCTTGCCCCGGTCCGGGGCGTCCCCGGCGGACTGCATGGCGTCCGGGGACTGACCCGACAGCGACCCGTACGCCGGCCAGGACGCCACCTCGAAGTAGACGTCGCCAGAGCCGTCACTCGCCGGGTACGCGTGCCCGTCGGCGATCAACTTCGTGATCAGCTCATGCATCTCGGGAATGTGCCCGGTGGCGCGCGGCTCATAGGTGGGCGCCAGCACGTTCAACGACCGGTACGACTCGGCGAGCAGCAACTCGTTGGCGTACGCGATCGACCAGAACGGTCGACCCTGCTCGCCCGCCTTGACCAGGATCTTGTCGTCGATGTCGGTCAGATTGCGGATGAAGGTGACCTCGTAGCCGGCGGCCAACAGCCAGCGACGCAGGACGTCATAGTTGACGCCGGAGCGAAGATGACCGATGTGCGGCGGGGCCTGAAGGGTGAGACCACACAGGTAGACCCCCACCTTGCCGGCTTCCCGCGGGACGAAGTCCCGCACCGATCGGGTGGCGGTGTCATACAGGCGTAGCGTCACCGTACAAGGGTAGCTGTCCGTGCCTGTCCGGGTCCGCCGGTGCCGGGTCGTACGCTGCCAGGCGTGGATGCGACCGCACGCTCCGGTGGCTCCGGTGACCCGCCAGCCAACCCCACCGCCCCCGCCGACCCGGCCTCCGGGCCTGGCGGCTCGGCCTACGGGCGGGCCTCCGGACCGGGCGACGCGGCCTTCGGGCCGGCCTCGGGGCCGGGCGACGCGGCCTACGGGCGGGCCGGGGCTGGTACGGGGCGGGCCGACGCGGTTGCCGGGCGGGGCGGGGAGACGTCGCAGACGCTGGACCGAGGGTTGCGGCTGCTGCACCTGGTCGCCGACGCCGCTGGCGGTCTGACCGTCACCGAGGCCGCGAATCGGCTCGGCATCGGCCGGGCCGCCGTCTACCGGCTGGTCAGTGCGCTGACCGGGCACGGCATGCTGCGTCGAGACGGAGACGGTCGGCTGCGCCTCGGAGCTGGACTGCTGCACCTGGCCCGACGCGCCCAGCCGCTGCTCGCCGAGGGTGCGCTGCCCGCGCTACGCCGTCTCGCCGAGCAGGCCGGCGCGACCGCGCATCTGACCGTCGTCGAAGGTGGCGAGGGCGTCGCCCTGGCCGTGGTCGAGCCGAGCTGGACGTCGTTCCACGTCGCGTACCGGGCCGGGGCACGGCATCCACTGGACCGTGGAGCGGCGGGCCGGGCGATCCTGGCCGGTCGGGCCGGGGTGGCAGAGCCGGTGAGTAGCAGCGGGGAGTTGCAGGCCGGGGCGTACGGGGTGGCCGCACCGGTGCTCGGCGTACCCGGGCTGGAGGCCAGCGTCGGCGTGGTCGCGCTCGCCCCGCTGGACGTCGACACGATCGGCCCCCAGGTGCTGGCCGCCGCCCGAGCCATCACCACCGCCCTCAGCTGACCCCGCCCCCTCACCTCACCGCCCCCCGCCCAGGCGACCCCGCGCCACCTCACACCGCGCGCCACCTCATCGCCGCGCGCCCGCGCCCCTGCGGCTTGATCAACTCGGGTTCACGGAAGTCGCGGTATCCCGAGGCCGGTGACCGCCCGACTTTCAGGAACGCGAGTGGATCAAAGCCGGCCGGCGGGTCGATTGCCTGATTGATCGGCCACTCCGGCCCGTGCCATAGCACGATCGGCCGGCGGATTCGTGGTTGTCCACAGGCCCGGCGGTACGCGCGGGCCGGGTTGTCCACAGGGGTTTCGGTGGCCCGTCGGTGGTCGGCAGGCTGCTCGGCATGCCCCCACGTCCGCATCGCCCCGATGCCCTGGCCTGGCAGGTCTTCCGCGGCTCCGACGCTGTCCGGGACGGCCTGCTCACCGAACATCAGCTGCGCAACTCCGCCTGGGTGCGGTTGCGCCACGACATCTACGCCGATGCCCGGCTGGACCGGGACCATTCCCTCGCGTGTCGCGCCGCCCTCCTCCGGTTACCGCCCGGAGTGGTGGTCGGCGGCCCATCGGCCGCCTACCTGCACGGCGTCCGACACGCGGCGAGCTTCACCGACGATGTGCACGTCCTCGTGCCCCGACCGTTGCGGATCGGCCCACAGCGCGGCCTCCGCGTGCACGTCAACGCCATCACCCCGCTCATGGCGAGCGAGACCCCTGAGCCGGGCGCGCCAACCACCCGACGACCGGCAGACACGCGACGACCATCAAACGCAGGCCAACCACCAGACGCAGGCCGCCGATCAGCCATGGGCCGGCCATCGGACGCAGGCCAACCACCAGACGCAGGCCGCCGATCAGCCATGGGCCAAGCACCGGACGCAGGCCGACCACCAGACGCGGGCCGACCACCGGACGCAGGGCGACCGGCGAACGCTGGACGTCCACGTAATGCAGCGCGACCTACGGGAGCAGGGCGTCCACCTGCCGGCGGAATGTCACCACGCCCAGCACGGCAGCTGTCCCGCGCGGCCGCCATGTCCGTCGGAGCAGGGGGCATGGTGGCGGTCAGCCGGGGCGATGGCTGGGCGGCGGCCGACCCGCCCAGGTCCGGGCAGCGGGATCTCCCGATCCCCCGGTCCGACCCCGGGCGGGCCGCCTGGGAAACGGCTGTCTGGCTCGACCCGATCCGGGCAGTCGCCATCGTCGACTCGATGCTCGGGCAGGGGCTGGCCGAACGCGACACCCTGACAGCCATGGCTGCCCGCAATGCTGACCGACCCGGTGGGCGACGAGCGCGGTGGGTCTTCGACCTGGCCGACGGCGGAGCTGAGTCTCCGCCGGAGTCACACCTACGCGTGCGGTTGGTGCTGGGTGGGCTGCCGCGCCCAGCGGTTCAACATCCGGTACGCCTGCCGACCGGCATTGTGCTTCACCCCGATCTGGCCTGGCCGCAATATCGGGTGGCGGTGGAGTACGACGGGAAGTGGCACTCCGATGTAGAGCAGCTGCACCGCGATCGCCGTCGGCTGAATCAGCTGGTCGCCGCGGGTTGGCTGGTCCTGCACGTGACCAGCCGACGGCTGCACGGCGAGTTCCCGGCGATGCTTCGAGAGGTACGCGACGCGCTGGTCAGCCGCGGTTGGCGACGGGGATCGTCCACATGACCATGATCATCTCGGGTTCCTGGAAACCGCGCCATCCTTCAGCCACCAACCCCGCGCCTTCAAGGAAACTGAGTTGATCATGATCAACGCTAAGCGACGGCCGGTGACGACGGGCCCGGACGATGACAACGGGCCCGGACGATGACGGACAACAGGCCCGGACGACCCAGGGCCCGGTCGACGAGCGTCGACCGGGCCCTGGGGGACGGTGGCGGTTGGGCCACCTCCGCAGTGCGATGTGCGCTACGGGCGGGCGTTCGGCTTGAGCGGGGTCTTCACCGCCGCGTAGGCGTCGACGATCCCGTAGCCGTAGAAGCCGTTGAAGTTGACCCCACCGGCGCAGTACGCGTCGTAGGTCTCGTCTCGGCCCTCGTTGCGGTACTGCTGGAGGCGCGGCTCCGGGCAGGCGTGCTCGGCGGCCGTGCGGTAGAGGTGCTGCTCGACCTGGTCCGGCGACATCCCGAAGCCGGTCCGACCCTGCGCCTTACCGTGCCGGCTGACGATCAGCGCGGCGACGCCGGCGGCGTGCGGGGACGCCATCGAGGTGCCCTGGAGGTACGTGTAGTAGCCGCACTCACCGTTGGCCTTGCACTGCTTGAAGACCTCGTTGGCGATCCGAGGGTCGATGTTGCCGTCGGCGTCCACCCGTGGGTCCGGGATGGTCGCCGAGATCGGCTCCTCTTGCAGCACCTTCAGGGGGTACGTGGAGAGGATCATGTTGGCCGGCGTCCGGTGGGTGTCGGTGCCGAAGCCGTCCCGGAACCAACCACCCGGCGCGGCGACCGAGATCTGCTCGGTGCCGTAGTTGGAGAAGTCCGACTTCTTGCCGGACGGGCCGACCGACGACACTCCGATCACGTGCGGGCCCTCGGTGGGCAGGTCCCAGCAGCTCTCGTTGTCGATCGGTCGGTCGTACGGGTCGGCGCCGTAGTCGGGGCTCGTGACGTCGGTACGCGGGGCGCCCAGGTCCTCGTTGTTGTTGCCGAGCGCACCGACGAGGGTCACGCCCTTGTTGTGCGCGAAGATCAGCGCCCGCTTCATCGCCTTGATGATGGCCCGCTGCTCGGCCTGGTCCTCCGGCGAGTCGGCCGGGTTGGCGGTGCAGTTGTAGAGCCACGGGTCGACGTAGAACGACATGTTGACCACGTCGATCCCGGACCGTCCGGCGTAGACCAGGGCGTTGACCACCGGGTCGAGGAAGAAGTAGCCGGAGTCCTGGCCGCCCTTGAGCTCGACCAGCGAGACGTTCGGGGCGACGCCGGAGAGGCCGAAGCCGTTGGCCGCAGCGCCGATGGTGCCGGCCACGTGGGTGCCGTGCCCGCCGTCGTCGGTGCCGACCGGGTCGAGGCAGCTCGCCACCTCGCAGGGGCCGTCCACGTCGGTCAGGTCGGGCGCGAAGTTGCGCGACAGCGACCAGTTGAAGTTCGGCGCGATGTCCGGGTTGCTGGCGTCGACACCGGTGTCCAGTACGCCGACGGTCACCCGACGGTCGCCCGGCTCGATCTTGCGCGCCTTGTCGGCCTGGATCATCTCCAGGCCCCACAGCTTGTCGTCGAGCGGATCGAGCTTGGCGCCCTTCTTGGCAGCACCGGCAGCACGGGCACCGGCAGCGGAGAGCAGGTGCTCCTGCTCGACCCGGTCCAGCTTCGGCTTGCGGCCGATGGCCTTCTGCTCGGCGGCGCCGATCAGCGTCGGCGCGGCGGTCGCCCTGGCCGCGAAGTCGGCCCGGTCGCTGCTGACCTGGAACATGCCGACCTCGTCGGACCGGGACACCACAGTGCCGCCAGCTGCTCGGATCGCGGCGGCGGCCGTGTCGGCGGCGACGCCGTCCTCGGCGACGACAGTGAAGGTGCGGGAGTTGCTCGGCGCGGCGTTGGCCGGCACACCCAACCCCGTAGCCGTAAGTGCCAGCACTGCCGCGGTCGCGACCGTGCGGGCGGTGAAGCGCTTGCTCACCACATGGGATCCTCTCGTTGAGGGACGTGGCAGCCATCACACAGCAACGATCCGGATTACGCCAGTTGAGCGCCCGTTATGGCCGTGAATCCCGCCAGTTCGAGATTCGCCAGCGCGGCCGGCAGTTCGGCCAAGCTGGCAACCTCGGCGTCGGGCGGGCAGCCAGGGGGGCGGGGCAGGCCGAGCCGGTTCAGCCACACCGATCGCAGGCCGGCCCGCCGGGGCGCCACCACGTCGTGCTCCCATGAGTCGCCGACGTACACGATCTGCCCGGCTGGCACCCCAGCCGCCGCGACCACCGCCGCATAGAACTCGGCGGCCGGTTTCTTGGGCAGGCCATTCTCGTGCGCGTACAGCTCGAAGGCGAACTCGCCGGCGAGCCCGCACCGTTCGGCGCGGCTGTTGCCGTTGGTGGCGAAGCCCAGCGTGTACCGGTCGCGCAGCGTGGCCAGCGTCGGTGGTACGTCCGGAAACGGTCGGGTGAGGGCGAAGCGCTGGGCGAAGAAGAGGTCGGCGATCTCGTCCAGGTGGTGGACCAGCGCGGCGCGGGCCAGCGACCGGGCCAGTGCGGCGCGCCGGATCTCCGCCACCGGGGCGGCGCTCAGCTCGCCGAAGACCGCCCTCCAGTCCGACTCCAGCTCGGCGAGCGTCACCCCGGCCGCCGCCGATGTGCGTCGCCGCATCTCGTCGAGGACGGCCACCAGCCCACCCGTGACCGCTGGGCGCAGGTCCAGCAGCGTCTCGTCAGCGTCGAACACCACAGTGGTCAGCACGACGCCCACTCTCTCACGCCCGCGAAACACACCGCCCGTCGAAGTCACCGCCCGTCGAACTCACCGACCGCAAACCTCACCGGCGGTCAAGTGCCAGCTCGGGCTCGGGCGTGACCGGCGCGGGCGTCGAGGGCGTCGAGGGCGACCCTCGCAGTTCGTCGAGGCGTACCAGGGCGACGCCGGCGACGATCAGCGCACCGCCGAACAACTGCCAACCGGTTGGCAGCTCGTTCAGGAAGAGCCAGGCGATCAGTACCGCGAAGAGGACCTCGGTCAGCCCGACGAACGACGACAGGCGCGGGCCGAGGATGCGGGTGCCGGCGATACCGGCGAGGTACGCGATGACGGCGGCCACCAGCGACAGCCCGGCGATGGGCACCAACCAGCTGGTGGGCTGCCCGGCGAAGGTGACCTCGCCGAAGGTCGCGTGCAGCGGCAGCAGGCCGGTCAGCCCGATGAGGAGCAGCACGGCGGCGCCGACGGCCATTCCGCCGCTGGCCATGGCGACCGAGGGCAGCCGGGGGTCGACCCGGCCGGCGAGCACGAAGTATCCGGCCAGGCCGAACGCCGCGCCCAGCCCCCAGAGCACACCCACCGGGTGGAAGTCGGCGGTGCCGGCGAGGTCGAGCACGAACGCCAGCCCGGCCAGCGCGGCCACCGACCCGGCGACGGTGAGCCGGCGGGGCGGTTGCCCGTGCCGCAGCCACATCCAGACCACGACGAGGATGATGCCCAGGTATTCCAGCAGCAACGCGACACCGACCGGCAGGTAGCGCACGGCGTTGAAGAAGCACACCTGGGCCAGCGCCACGCCGAGGAGCCCGAACAGCCCGATTGCGGTGGCGTTGCTCCGCAGCACGTCCCATTTGCCCCGCAGCGACAGCAGGGCGGGGATCGCCAGCACCAGGGCGGCCACGCCGACGCGGGCGATCACCGCGGCCTCGGCTGACCAACCGGCCTCAATGAGCGATCGTGCGAAGGTTCCAGAGGTGGCGAAGGTGACTGCGGAGAGCAGCGCCAACCCGACGCCGGCAGCAGGTCGTGAGTGCATGTCGCGCTCCTCGGGATGGGCACCGTGTCATGAGCAAACTATCCTTGTGGTGATGACGCTAGGCGGAAGCCATGACAGGAGTCAAGTTGCTGTTCGCTCATGACACCGAGTGTTCGCTGATCGCCGCCGCGGCGCTGGTCAACACCGCAGGTCGGGACGGTGAGTTGCTGCCCGACGTCGCGGCGCTGGACGCGTTCTTCGTCCGCTACTCCTACAGCGGCCGGCACGAGCACACCGACGCCGAGCTGCACGCCGTCCGGGAGCTGCGGCCTCAACTACGCCGCATCTGGTACGCCGAGCCACCCGAGATCGTCGCGGTGGTCAACGGCCTGCTGCTGGAACACAAGGCGCTGCCCCAGCTCATCGAGCACGACGACGAGCCGTACCACCTGCACGCCGTGCCCCGCGACGCGCCGCTGGCCACCCGGATCGCGGTGGAGGCCGCCATGGCGATGGCCGACCTGGTCCGTACCGGGGAGCTGAGCCGGCTGCGGATCTGCGAATACCCGGACTGCGACAACGTGGTCGTCGACCTGTCCCGAAACCGGTCCCGGCGGTTCTGCGAGGCCGGCTGCGGCAACCGCGCCGCGGTGACCGCCTACCGCGCCCGCCGGGCCGCCGGCCGCTCCTGACCGACGGCCGCCCACTCCTCGGCCCGCACCTCGTACTCCACCTCGCCCTGCTCGGTGCCCGGAATCGGGTCGTCCCACTGGAGGTGGAAGGTCCGCACGTAGTGCAGGCCGGCCTTCACCATCACCCGCCGGGAGCGTTCGTTGACCGTCATCGTCTCGGCCCAGACCCGACGCACCCCGACGGTCTCGAAGGCGTACCGGACCAGCGCCCGCGACCCCTCGGTGGCCAGCCCCCGCCCCCACGTCGAGCGGCGCAGCCGGTAGCCCAACTCGGCCTCGGTGCCGTCCTCCGACGGATCGAGCGCGAACCAGCCCAGGAACTCGCCGGACTCCCGGTCGTGCGCCGCCCACCGACCCAGCCCGGGATGCCTGTCGTACTGGGCCAGCAACCTCGGCAACTGCTCGTCGCGCACGGTGGCCAGCGGGGTCGCGACACCACCGGTGAGGAAGCGCATCACCTCGGGATCGCTGTCCAGCTCGACCAGCGCGCCCACGTCGGCCATGGTCAGCCGCCGCAACCGCAGCCGCCCGGTCCCCGCCGGCACACCCACGCCATCGTCACCCACAGCCCGGATCATCCGTCCCGCCCCACGACCCCGTCGACCTCTTTACCGGGCCGACCGCCCGCAAGATCCGCGCAACTTCGGCGAACTTGCGCGGGAAACCCGACCGCCGTCGCGGGCGAGGCGGTCGCGTCAGCGCGGGGGCGCGCCCACGAAGAGCCGCCAGGAGTACGCGTCGACAACGAGCACGGGCCCGTCCGAGTCCTTGCTGTCTCGCACCCCGACCACGTCCCCGAGATTCGTCGCCACCTCGACGCAGTTGGCGTCCTGGTTGCTGCGGCTGCTCTTGCGCCATCGAGCACCGGTCAACTCCACGACTCGGCCACCTCGTTCATCAACTCGATCGACGCCTGCGGGGGCAGGGATTCGCCCAGGGTAGCCTCCCAGACCCGCTGCAACCGCAACAGATCCTTCGGCTGGTCCAGCTCCTGGCCGCGGACCTGACAGTCCAGGTAGGCCACCTCCGTGCCGTCGGGCAGGACGGCGAGCGCGAACTGCCCACCGAGCCCCGGATACTCCTCGGCCGATCGCGGCACCACGTGCAACCGAACCCGGGGGTGCCCGGTGGCGATGCCCACCAGGTGCAGCGTCTGGTCGCGCATCACCTTCCGCCCGCCCACCCGTCGCCGCAGCACGGCCTCGTCCAGCACCGCCACGATTTGCGGCGCACGCTCGCTGCGCAGCACGTCCTGGCGCTCCATCCGGGCGGTCAGTCGCCGGTCGACCTCTTCGGGGGCGAGTAGGCCGCCCGCCTCGAAGACCGCCCGGGCGTAGTCCTCCGTCTGGAACAGCCCGGGCACGTAGCGGGGCTCATACCACCGGAGTGTGCGCGCCTGTTCGAAGATCGCCTGCCAGCCGCGTAGCCAGGGCTGCGCCCGGTCCAGGCTGACCAGTTCGGTGGACATCCGGCCGAAGAGGCCGCCGGTGTCCAGGGCGCGGTCGACGAGTTCCAGGTACTTGGCGGTGGGCACCTGCTGCCCCAGCTCGACGGCGCTGACCATCGACGCCGAGTAGTTCACCGCCTTGGCCAGCTCCTCCTGACTCCAGCCGCGCCGGACCCGCGCCCGGCGCAGCTCCGCGATCAGGAACGCCGCCGCCGTCATCTGTCCATCGGCCATGCCGTGCCCGCCCTCCACCCCGCCGACGATCATCTCCAGCCGGCCGCCAGCGGCGGTGCCACCCGAAACAGGGCGACTATGACGACGCGGCCAAACCCTTCCGACCGTAGTCGCCTGATCACCAGACTGTGAAGTGCGGCGCCGCTCCCCGTCCCCCGGGACCTGCCGACGCCGCACGGGACCGCCCGCTCCCCCGTGCCGGGCGGTCCCACCTCCCAGACAGCCAAGACCTCGCGACCACGCCCACCACCCAGACCCACCGCGCAAGATCGCGCTCGATCCTGGAAAGAGTGGGGTCCTGGCGTGCGGACGCCACTCCATCCAGGATCGAGCGCGATCTTGGGGCAGCCCGGCCCGGGGCGAGCGGGGGGGCGTGGTGATGCCGATGCCACAAACGATTCAGGTCGAAAGGAAGGCCGCCGCATGTCCCGGACCACCCCGGCCGGCCGCGCCACGACTCCACGTCGACCGCATCTGCCGCTTCGCCCGCTCTGGCTCTGCCGGGTCTGCGCGGCGCCCTGGCCGTGCCCGGTCGCCCGACTCACCCTGCGCCGGGAGTACGCGCACGACCGCATCGGATTGAGCGTCTACCTGTGCACCGTCCTGCACGAGGCGGCTGCCGACCTGTACCGGCTCAACCCACACGACGGCCCGGACCCCGCCGCGCTCTTCACCCGTTTCCTCGGCTGGGCGAGACCACGGCACCTACCCTGACCAGGGCAGGCGAGCCGGGTCAGGGGTGGGTCATCCGGAGCAGGTCCAACGTCTCGTCGAGCTGGGTCTCGGTGAGCTTGCCGGAGTCGACGTGCCCCCGGGAGATCACCACCTCACGGATCGAGGTCTGCTTGGCCAGCGCCTCCTTGGCGATCGACGCGGCCTCGTCGTACCCCAGGTAGCGGTTGAGTGGGGTGACGATCGACGGTGAACCCTCGGCGTACGCCAGGCAGACCTCGGCGTCCGCGACCAGGCCGGCCACCAGCCGGTCGGCGAAGAGCCGGCTCACCGCCGAGAGCAGCCGGATCGACTCCAACAGGTTGCGACCCATCACGGGGAGCATCACGTTCAGCTCGAAGTCGCCCTGCGAGCCGGCGAACCCGACCGTCGCGTCGTTGCCGATCACCTGGGCGCAGACCTGCCGCATCGCCTCGGCGACCACCGGGTTGACCTTGCCCGGCATGATCGACGAGCCGGGCTGGAGGTCGGGGATGCGCAGCTCACGCAGACCGGCGCGGGGGCCGGAACCCATCCAGCGGATGTCGTTGGCGATCTTGTAGAGGCCGACAGCGACCGTCCGCAACTGCCCCGAGGTCTCCACCAGCGCGTCCCGCGCGCCCTGCGCCTCGAAGTGGTTACGCGCCTCGCTCAGCGGCAACCCGGTCGACTCGCGCAGCTTGTCGATCACGGCGGCGGCGAAGCCGAGCGGGGTGTTGATCCCGGTGCCGACGGCGGTGCCGCCCAGCGGCAGCTCGGCCAGTCGGGGCAGCGCGCCCTCCAGCCGTTCGATCCCGTAGCGCACCTGGGCGGCGTACCCGCCGAACTCCTGGCCGAGGGTGACCGGCGTGGCGTCCATCAGGTGGGTACGCCCGGCCTTGACCACCGTCTCGAACTCCGCGGCCTTGGCCTCCAGCGCGGCCGCCAAATGCGCCAGCGACGGCAGCAGGTCCTCCACGATGAACTGGGTGGCCGCCAGGTGGATCGAGGACGGGAAGACGTCGTTGCTCGACTGGGAGGCGTTGACATGATCGTTCGGGTGTACCGGTGAGCCCAGCTCACGGCTCGCCAGGGTGGCGATCACCTCGTTGGTGTTCATGTTCGACGACGTGCCTGAGCCGGTCTGGAAAACGTCCACCGGGAACTGGTCGTCGTAACCGCCGTCGGCCACGTGCGCGGCGGCGGCGGCGATGGCGGCGGCCACGTTGGCGTCGATCACGCCCAGCTCGCCGTTGACCTCGGCCGCCGCGCCCTTGATCTGGGCGAGAGCCTTGATCTGGGCCGGTTCGAGACCTCGGCCGGAAATCGGGAAATTTTGCACCGCACGCTGGGTCTGCGCCCGCCACAGCGCCTCGGCGGGCACCTCCACCTCGCCCATCGAGTCGCGTTCGATGCGGTAACCGGTCGCCTCTGGAGTCGTCACGCGTACCATCCTGCCGCGCCCGTGGCGGACTCGCAGATGATCCGTCAGCCCAACTCGGTGAGCAGCCGTTCCACCTCGTGTCGGTCCGGCGACTCAATCTCTCGGAACAACGCCAGCGCCTGCTCCAGGTGCACGCGGGCCGCCGTCGGATCCGTGGCCCGTACGCAGCGGGCGACGCCCTCCAACGCCCGGGCCTTCTCGTAGCGGGCACCGAGCCGACTGGCGTCGGCGAGCACCCGACGGTGCAGGTCGAGCGCGCTGGCCACGTCCCCCTGCTCCAGGATCGCCCGGGCCAGCAGGTTACGGGAGGCACACTGGCCGATGCGGTCGCCGGCGTCGACCATCGCCACCATCGCTTCCCGATGCAGTGCGGCGGCGCGGTCCGGCTGTCCGGCGACGCGTTCCATCACGGCGAGCTCGTTGAGCACCTCGCCCTCGCCGAACCGGTTGCCGCCCAGCCGTTTGAGGTACAGGGCCACCCGCAGCAGACGGCGGGCCGGGCCCAGGTCACCCATCCGGTGCCGGACCATGGCGAGATGCCCGATCGCGTTGTTGGTCTGCCGGAGGTCCCTCGTCTCCCGGGCCAGCAGGAGGTGCAGCCGAGCCAGGCGCAACGCCTCGTCGTACCGACCCCAGCCGATCAGGGTGTAGGACAGGTTGTTCAACAAATTGCTCAGCGCGTCTGCGTCCTCCCGACCGCGGATCAGGCCGAGCGCCTCGTCGAACTTCGCCTCAGCCTGCCGAAGTTCCCCGTTCGCGGCGTACGAGACGCCCAGGTTCCAGAGCGTGGTGAGCACATCGCCGCGTAACCCGACGCGGCGGCGCAGACTGAGCGCCATCTCCATCGCTCTGATCGCCTCCGGGAGCCGGGCCAGTCGGAAGTACGCCGAGGAGACGTAGTTCAACATCGTGGCGATAGCCGCCTCGTCACCCAGCCGCTCGGCAACACGAAGCCCGATCGTGTGGGTCTCGATCAGCTCATCGAGATGCCCGCCGTCGAAGTTGGGCCGCCAGCAGGCCCGGGCCAACTGCCAGCACTGAACCGGAAAGCCCTCCTCCTCGGCCACCCGGACCAGGGCGGTGAGACCAGCGTGGTTCTCCTCGAACCACGCCCGCCCCTCGAACACCGGGGCGGCCAGCAGATCGGGTCGGCCGGGCGTGTGCGCGGGGATGCTCCGGCGACTGCCCGCCGCCTCGATCATCCGGGCGATCGCCAACGTGACGGACAGGTGATGGTCCAGCAGCCGCTCCAGAGCGGCTCGGCGGTCCGACTGCCGTTCTGGCGCAGCAAGCAGCAGCCGGGCGTACTCGCGGAGCAGATCGTGTAGCCGGTACCGACCGGGCTGCACCTCCTCCACCAGGTGGGCGTCGACCAGCTCATCCAGCAGTTCCTGGGTGTCGGCCAGCGGCAGCCCGGCGAGGGCCGCGGCCACCCGACTGTCCAGGCGTCCGCCCGGGTACAGGCCGAGAAGCGGGAACAGCCGCTGCGCCGACGGTGAGATCTGCGCGTACGACAGCGCGAACGCCTGCCCAACCGAACGTTGCCCCGCCGTCAGCTCGGCCAGCGGACCCGCCCCGGCGACCAGCCGCTCGGCGAGGTCGGCGACCTGCCAGCGAGGTCGGTGCGCCAGCCGCGCACCGGCCAGCCGGATGGCGAGCGGTAGATGGCCGCAGCGGCGCGCCACCTCGGCCGCGGCCTCCGGTTCGGCAGCGATCCGCTCCATGCCGGCCACCCGACCGAGCATCTCGATCGCCTCGTCGGCGTCGAGGACCGGCAGTGACGACGGCCGGCCCTCGTCGAGCCCGACCAGCCGACGACGACTGGTGATGAGCACCAGGCAGTGCGGGCCGTTGGGCAGCAGCGGTGCCACCTGGTCGGCGCTGGCGGCGTTGTCCAGCACCACCAGAGCCCGCCGGCCGGCCAGCTCGATTCGCCAGAGCGCCAGCCGGTCGTCCAGGTTTTCCGGCACCCGCTCGGCCGGCACACCGAGCTGACGGAGCAGGGCCGCCACGGCGGTTGCCGGTGTCAACGGCCGACGTTCGCTGTGCCCGTGCAGGTCGATGAAGAGCTGGGCGTCGGGATAGCGGTCGGCGAGCGCGCTGGCGACGTGTACGGCAAGCGTGGTCTTGCCACTCCCCGGCATTCCGTCGACCACCTGGATCCGGGTGCCGTCCTCCTCGATTTCCTTGACCAGGCGGGCCACCGTCTCCTGCCGACCGATGAAGTCCCCGATCGCCCGGGGTAGCGAGCGGACCGCGCCGGCGGGTCCGGCCGGTCGGCCGGCCAGGGCCAGATCGCCCGCGAGCACCCGCTGGTGCAGCTCCTGCAATTCGACTCCGGGTTCGATGCCCAGCTCGTCGGCGTAGATCCGCCGGCCCTCGCGGTAGACGGCGAGCGCGTCGGCCTGCCGCCCGACCGAGGAGAGCGCCAGCATCAGTTGGCCTCGCAGGCGCTCCCGCAACGGATGCCGGTCGACGCTCTCCGCCAGCTCCTCGATCAGCTCGGCCGCCTGACCAAGGCGCAGCTCGACGTCGACGCACTCCTCCAACGCGGTGAGGCGTTGCTCGTCGAACGCCTGCGCGCGACGGCGGACGCTCCGGCTCGGGATGCCACCGAGTGTCGGCCCCCGCCACAGCGCCAGCGCGGCGCGGAATCCGGTACGCGCCTCGGCCAGCCGACCGGCGACGGCCAGGGCGCGGGCCCCCTCCACGCCCCGGGTGAAGACCTCGGCGTCCAGGTCGTTCGGTGCGGTACGCACGCCGTACCCGGCCGGGTCGGTGACGATGAGCTCCGGTGCCAGCCCGAGTTCGGTGAACCGGCGGCGCAACCGCGACACGCAGGTCTGCAACTGGGCCCGGGCGGTGGCTGGGGGGTTGTCCTCCCACACCGCGTCGACCAGTTCGTCGACCGGCACGAGCCGGCCGGACCGCAACAACAGCATGGCGAGCACGATCCGGTCGCGTCCCGCGGTGACAGTGGACTCGCCACCGCCCACCCGCAGGGGCCCCAGGATCCCGAACCGCATCTGCTCTCCCCGTCAGTGGTGCAACCTCCAGCAGAGTAGTCCGGTGGTAACAGATCGCCTCGGTCAGGCGAGAGTGATCTGAGAGCGGATCGACAGCGGTGCGCAGCACACTCGATCCGGGTTGTCGGTGACGGCATCCGACGGGGGCGGTGCGCCCGTCCCACCCCAGCGGGGTGGGCGTACCGATGTCGGCGAAGCACGGACGACAGGACGGGCGCCGGGCGATTTCGCCCGGCGCCCGTTCGCGTACCGGTCAGGTCAGCGGCGGCCGACGGTGAGCACCGGCTTGGTGACCTCGGCGAAGAAGTCGTTGCCCTTGTCGTCTACCACGATGAACGCGGGGAAGTCCTCCACCTCGATTTTCCAGACCGCCTCCATGCCCAGCTCCGCGTATTCGAGCACCTCGACGTGCTTGATGCAGTCCTGGGCGAGGCGGGCCGCGGGGCCACCGATCGAGCCGAGGTAGAAGCCGCCGTGCTGCTGGCAGGAGCGGGTCACCTGACCCGAACGGTTGCCCTTGGCCAGCATCACCTGCGAGCCGCCGGCGGCCTGGAACTTCTCCACGTAGGCGTCCATCCGGCCGGCGGTGGTCGGGCCGAACGAGCCGGACGCGTACCCCTCGGGGGTCTTCGCCGGGCCGGCGTAGTAGACCGCGTGGTCACGCAGGTACTGCGGCATCGGCTCACCGGCGTCCAACCGCTCGGCGATCTTGGCGTGTGCGATGTCCCGGGCGACCACGAGTGGCCCGGAGAGCGAGAGGCGCGTCTTCACCGGGTACTTCGACAGCTCGGCGCGGATCTCGTTCATCGGCCGGTTGAGGTCGACCCGGACGACCAGCTCGGCGTCGAGCGAATCGTCGGTGACGTCGGGCAGGAACCGCGCCGGGTCGGTTTCGAGCCGTTCCAGCCACACGCCCGACGGGGTGATCTTCGCGACGGCCTGGCGGTCCGCCGAGCAGGAGACGGCGATCGCCACCGGGCAGGACGCGCCGTGCCGGGGCAACCGGACCACCCGTACGTCGTGGCAGAAGTACCGCCCACCGAACTGCGCGCCGATGCCGAAGTTGCGGGTCAGCTCCAGCACCTCCGCCTCCAGCTCCAGGTCGCGGAAGCCGTGCGCGCTCATCGAGCCCGAGGTCGGCAGCGCGTCGAGGTACTTGGCGCTGGCGTACTTCGCGGTCTTCAGCGCGTACTCGGCGGAGGTGCCGCCGATGACGATGGCCAGGTGGTACGGCGGGCAGGCGGCGGTGCCGATCAGCCGCAGCTTCTCCTCCAGAAACTGCATCATCCGCACCGGGTTGAGCAGCGCCTTCGTCTCCTGGTAGAGGTACGACTTGTTGGCCGAGCCGCCGCCCTTCGCCATGAACAGGAACTTGTACGCGTCGGGGTGCCCGTCCGGGTCCTCGGCGTACAGCTCCACCTGGGCGGGCAGGTTGCTGCCGGTGTTCCGCTCGTCCCACATGGTCAGTGGGGCGAGCTGCGAGTAGCGCAGGTTGAGCTTGGTGTACGCCTGGTAGACCCCGCGGGAGATGGCCTCCGCGTCGGCGCCGTCGGTCAGCACGTGCCGACCGCGTTTGCCCATCACGATGGCGGTGCCGGTGTCCTGGCACATCGGCAGGACACCGCCGGCGGCGATGTTGGCGTTGCGCAGCAGATCCAGCGCGACGAACCGGTCGTTCGGCGAGGCGGCCGGGTCGTCGATGATCGCCCGAAGCTGCGCCAGGTGCGCAGGGCGCAGGAAGTGCGCGATGTCGTGCATCGCCTCGGCGGTCAGCGCGGTGAGCGCGGCCGGCTCCACGGTGAGGAACCGGCGGCCTCCCGGGCCGTGTACGACGTCCACGCCCTCGTCGGTGACCAGGCGATAGTCCGTCTGATCCGGGCCGGTCGGCAGCAGAGGGGCGTACGAGAATGCGGCGGCACTGCTCATGAGCGGCAAGCCTAGGGCAGACCGGTCGATCACTCCCACCCGCCGGGCGGGTCCTGGGACGCCGCTCTCATCCACCATGCCTGCCGGGCTCGGCGGTCGTCCGGAACATCGGGCGAACCGCCCGCTCAGCCGTCCTTGCCGACGCCCGGGTCGGGGCAGAGTTCCCCCTTCGGCCCGCAGTCGCCGTTGTTCGGCCCGCCGGGGCCGGTGCTGCCCGGTCCGGGATTCCCACCGTTGCCGGGCGGGCGGGTGGGCGAGTTTCCGGACGCGCCGAAGCGGACGTAGCCGATCTCCCGCCCCTCGCCGATGATCATGCCTTGCGACCCGACGGCGAGGGCGTTCGCCGACGTGCGCAGGGCGGCCAGCTCCCGGCCGGTGCGCGGGTCCAGTGCCGCCAGCCGGGACGGCTTCTCGTCGGCCACCACGGCCGCGTACGGGGTGAGCGCGGCCCCGGCCTTGCCGCTGGCCTGTCGCGTCCAGAGGACCTTCTCGGTGCCCAGCTCACGGGCGACCACCGAGCGCTTGTCGGCGGCCCGGAACACCGCCGCGCGGTCGTCGACCGCGATCAACTTGGTGCCCGGCTCACCGACCCAGAGCAGCCGTCCGTCGTACCCGTCGAGCACCGCCTCCCGGCCGTCCGGGGCGACGCCGATCAGCACGTTCCGCGCACCCTGCGGGTCCTCGCGTTGCACGCAGCCGGCGGAGTCGGCGGTGCGCAGGTTGATGCCGGCCCGCTGCCAGGCCTCCTGCCCGGTCGCCGAGTCCCGGGCGGAGATGGCGAAGTAACAGGTGCCGTCCTGGGAGCGGGCGGCGATGTGCAGCAGCCGGCCGCCCACCACGGAGAGCCGTTCGTCCCGGGCCGGCTCGACGTTCTGCAACACCCGGCCGGTGGCGGTGTCGACCACGTGGACCCGACCGTCGACCGGGAAGCCGAGCAGCGGTGGCGCGGCCTCCGCTCCGGCCACACCGTCGTCGATCCGGGTGGCGGTGAGCCGGCGGGTGCCGCGCAGACCCGGGTTGTCGGCGAGCAGACCGCTGTGCACCCCGGGCAGGAAGGCCGTCCAGAGCGGCGCGGTGCCACGCGGGTCCCAGGCGCTCAGGGTGCAGTCGGTGGCGTCCGTGCACCGGGCGTCGAGGAGCAAATTGCGGTACGTCCAGACGGCCACCGCGTCATCGTCACGTCGCCGGGTCACCCCGGTCGTCGGGTCGAGCAGCTCGTACCCCTTGACCAGGAGTTTGCCCACGGCCACGACCGGGTCGCGGTCGCCACCGGCGACCGCCGCCCAGTCCGCCTTGCGCTCCCAGAGTTGGGCGCCGGTGGCCAGGCTGCGAGCCTCGACCCGGGTGCGCTGCTCGACCACGACGGCGTCGCCGGCGATGGTCACGCTGCGCGGAGTGCCGCCGACCCGTTCCTGCCAGACCACGTCGGGCTCGGAGATGGGTTCACTGCGGTCCACCCAGTCCCAGAGGCCGGGGAACGGGTTCCACACGCCGGTCGCGGCGAGCGCGACGACCACGGCGAGGCCGAGCAGCAGCCCACCGCGCACGCTCCCCTTCGCCACACCGCACACCGTAGCCACGATCACGGATCTTCCGTACGCCCGCGCCGCCGTGTCGTCGCGCTTTCTGGGCTTGCAGGTGTTACAGCGTCCTTCCGTCGGCCCGAACAGCGCTGCGCACCAACGGCAGCGTGCGGTAAGGGATCTGCTCGGCCAACGCGATGATCGTCGAGGCCCGGGTGATCCCGGCGGACGAGACGATCTGGTCGATGACCCGTTGCAGGTCGGTGTTGGAGCGGGCCACGATCCGGCAGAGCAGGTCGCTGGAGCCGGTGATGGTGTGCGCCTCCAGCACCTCGGGGATGGCGGCGAGGTGGGCGGTGACCGGGTCGTGGCCGTGCCGCTGGCTGATCTCCAGGGTGACGAAGCTGGTCACCCCGAACCCGATCGCGGCCGGCGCGATCTCGGGGCCGAAGCCCTCGATGACCCGCCGCTCGATGAGCTTGTCCAGCCTCGCCTGCACGGTGCCCCGGGCCACCCCGAGCCGCCGGGAGCACTCCAGCACCCCGATCCGCGGCTCCTCGGCGAGCAGTTCGATCAAGCGAACGTCGAGCGCGTCGAGCTGTACATTCTGCTCACCATTCATGCGTGTAGACCATACCGAATGCGCAACCTGACCAGCACTTCTGGCAACAGTTGCCCACCCGATGCCGGGGCAGCGATCCTCGCCACAAGAACCGACCACGGCGGCCCACAAGGCCGGCCGGTACGCGAGGGAGCCCACCATGACCCAGGCGATCGACCGACCCCAGTCGACCGAGGACGTCGACGTCGACCGGCTCGTCGGCGCTGTCGACCACGACATCAGCCACGACCCGTTCCCGGTTCGGGGCCTCGACCACGTGCACTTCCTGGTCGGTAACGCCAAGCAGGCCGCCCATTACTACTCCACCGCCTTCGGCATGACCTGCGTGGCGTACCGCGGCCCCGAGCAGGGCTACCGGGACCACGCCCAGTACGTGCTGACCAGCGGCTCGGCCCGGTTCGTGCTGACCGGCGCGGTGCGCCCGGACGCCGAGGGCGCCGAGCACGTGGCCCGGCACAGCGACGGGATCAGCGACATCGCGCTGGAGGTCCCGAACGTGGACGCCGCGTACGCGCACGCCATCGCGCAGGGCGCCGCCAGCGTCGTCGAGCCGCACGAGGTGACCGACGAGCACGGCACGGTCCGGATGGCCGCCATCGCCGCGTACGGCGACACCCGGCACACGCTGGTCGACCGGTCCCGCTACACCGGCCCGTTCCTGCCCGGCTTCGTGGCCCGGGGCCCGATCGTGGACCGCCAGCCGATGATCGACGCCGGCATCCAGCCGAAGCGCTTCTTCCAGGCCGTCGACCACGTGGTCGGCAACGTGGAGCTGGGCCGGATGGACGAGTGGGTCGAGTTCTACAAGCGGGTGATGGGCTTCTCCAACATGGCGGAGTTCGTCGGCGACGACATCGCCACCGACTACTCGGCGCTGATGAGCAAGGTCGTGGCGAACGGCACCCGCAAGGTGAAGTTCCCGCTCAACGAGCCGGCGATCGCCCGCAAGAAGTCCCAGATCGACGAGTACCTGGAGTTCTACCAGGGCCCGGGCGCGCAGCACATCGCCGTCGCCACCAACGACATCCTGGCCAGCGTCGACGCGATGCGCGCCGCCGGTGTGGATTTCCTGGACACCCCGGACTCGTACTACGACGACCCGGAGCTGCGCGAGCGGATCGGCAAGGTGCGGGTGCCGATCGAGGAGCTGAAGGCCCGCAAGATCCTGGTCGACCGGGACGAGGACGGCTACCTGCTCCAGATCTTCACCAAGCCGGTGCAGGACCGCCCCACGGTCTTCTTCGAGCTGATCGAGCGGCACGGCTCGCTGGGCTTCGGCAAGGGCAACTTCAAGGCGCTCTTCCAGGCGATCGAGCGGGAGCAGGAAGCCCGCGGCAACCTGTAACACTTGCGAGCGTGACGCAACCTCCGTCGTACCCGACGCCGCCGATCGGTGGGCCCCAACCCACCATCGGCGGCGTCGCGCCGCAACCCGGCCCACATCCCCACGGGTACGCCGCGCCGCCGCAGTACGCCCCACCCGGGTACGCCCCGCCGCAGTTCTATGGCGGACCACCGCGACCGGCGTTCCCGCCCCCGACGCTGACCCCGGGCGGACAGCCGCTGGCCAGCTTCAGCGATCGACTACTGGCCATGTTGCTCGACGCCGCTGTCTTCATGGTGGTCGGCCTGGTGCTGTCGGTGCCCGCGGCGATCATCTTCCTCGTTGTCGTTGCGCCCGACATCACGGTGTCCGCGTCGGACGGCTCGCTCGGCGAGGTCGACTTCGTTCGCGACCTCCTGCTGCCCCTGCTCTGGCTCGACCTGGGGATCATCGCGATATCGCTCGTGCTCGCGTACGTCTACTACGTCGAGATGATGTTCAAGACCGGCCAGACCTTCGGCAAGAAGATGATGAACCTGCGGATCGTGCCGCTGGATCCGACGCGCTCCCTCGACCGCCGGGCCGCCGCGAAGCGGTTCCTGGTGCAACAGCTCTCTGGCTTCCTGCCGGGGCTGAGCTACCTGGACGGGTTGTGGCAGCTCTGGGACAAGCCGTGGCAGCAGTGCCTCCATGACAAGTTCGCCGGGACAGTCGTCGTTAAGGTGTCCCAGTGAGCGAGCGCAGCGAGCGAACCAGCAGGCTCAGTAGCGGGGCGCCTCGCGCCGTCGCGCAGCGAAGCGGAGCGACGGCGTGAGCGAGCGCAGCGAGCGAACCAGCAGGCTCAGTAGCGGGGCGCCTCGCGCCGTCGCGCAGCGAAGCGGAGCGACGGCGTGAGCGAGCGCAGCGAGCGAACCAGCAGGCTCAGTAGCGGGGCGCCTCGCGCCGTCGCGCAGCGAAGCGGAGCGACGGCGTGAGCGTTCAACCTGGTTGGTACGTCGACCCCGCCGACACCGAGACCCGGCGTTACTGGGACGGCGAGGGTTGGCTCGGTGCGCCCATTCCCGTCGACGCGACCCCGCCGGACGGTCCGCCGCCGCCCGAGCCGCCGCCCGCGCCGGTCACCCCGGCCGCGCCCGCGGCGTCGGCGACCCCCGACTCGGCGACCGGCGCGCCGGCCTGGTCTCCGCAGCAGGGCCCACCCCCGGGTTACGGCCCACAACCGGGACACGGCCCGGGTTGGGGACCGCAGGCCGGCCCGCCCGGCTGGGGTCCACCGGGCGGTTCGCCCGGCTGGGCGCCTCCGGGCAGCCCTCCCGGCTGGCCGCCTCCGGCCGGTCACCCCGGCTGGCCGGGACGACCGCCCGAGCCGCGCCCGCACGGCCTCAGGCTGGCCGGCTACGGCCGCAGGTTCGTCGCCCGGCTGATCGACTTCGGCCTCGTCTTCGCGCTGAACGTGGTCGTCAACGGCTGGTTCGTCTGGCGCTGGGCGCAGGAGTGGGCACCGTACTGGCAGGAGGTCTTCCGCCGCGCGGCGCGCGGCGACACCTCCGCCGACGGCCTGCCGATGCCCGGTGAGCAGGCCGGGTCCCTGCTGGTGGCGATCCTGCTGATCGCCACCGCGCTCTGGCTGGCGTACGAGGTGCCGACCATGGCCTCCGGCGGGCAGACCATCGGCAAGCGGGTGATGCGGATCCGGGCGGTGCCGATGACCGCCGACCAACCGCTGGGCGTCCGCCGGGCACTGAGCCGGTGGAGCACCCTGGGCCTGCCCACTCTGCTCTGGTACTGCGCCGGGCTCGGCCTGGTGCTGCAACTGGTCGATGCTCTCTCCCCCCTCTTCGACCACCCTCTGCGCCAGGCGCTGCACGACAAGCGCGCGCAGACGGTGGTCGTCGAGGTCCCCTACCGCACCGATTCCGCCCCCTCGAACGACCAGCCCCCGGGAGACACCCCATGACCGACTCAGGACGTCACCAGCCGGCGCTGCGGCTGACCCGCGTCGACCTGGACGCGCTGCCCAGCTACGTGCCGGGGCGCAGCCCCGCCGACCTGGCCCGCGAGTTGGGCCTGCCGGAGGCCATCAAGCTGGCCAGCAACGAGGTGCCGTACGGGCCGCTGCCCGGCGTGGTGGAGGCGGTCACCGAGGCGATCACCACCTCGCACCGCTACCCGGACATGGGTGTGGTCGCGCTGCGCGACGCGCTGGCCCAGCGGTACGGCGTGGACGCCGACCGGATCGCCACCGGCTGCGGTTCGGTGGCGCTCGCCGAGCACCTGGTGCGGGCCACCTGCCTGCCCGGCGACGAGGTGCTCTACTCGTGGCGGTCGTTCGAGGCGTACCCGATCATCGTGGCGACCAGCGGCGCGACCAGCGTGCGGGTGCCCAACGACGCCGGGCACGGGCACGACCTGGCGGCGATGGCCGCGGCGGTGACCGACCGGACCCGGGTCATCTTCGTCTGCAACCCGAACAACCCCACGGGTACGGCGCTGCGCCGGACCGAGCTGGACCGGTTCCTCGACGCGGTGCCGGACGACGTGCTCGTGGTGATTGACGAGGCGTACCGGGAGTTCGTCACCGACGCGGAGGTGCCGGACGGTCTCGACTACCTGGACCGACCCAACGTGGCGGTGCTGCGCACGCTGTCGAAGGCGTGGGGGCTCGCCGGGTTGCGAATGGGCTGGCTGGTTGCCCAGCCGGTGGTGGCCGCCGCCATCCGCAAGGTGGCGACCCCGTTCTCCAGCAGCACGGCAGCCCAGGCCGGCGCGCTCGCCGCGCTGACCCAGGCGACGGAGATGGAGCGCCGCTGCGCCCTGGTCGTCGCCGAGCGGGACCGGGTCACCGAGGCGCTGCGTAAGTTCGTGCCCGAGGTGCCGACGAGCCAGGCCAACTTCGTCTGGCTGCCGCTGGGCGAGCGGGCGGTGGCATTCGGCAAGGCGTGCGAGGCGCGTGGGGTGATCGTCCGGCCCTTCGCCGGGGACGGGGTCCGGGTCACCATCGGCACCCCGGCCGAGAACGACGCGTTCCTGGCTTCGGCCGAGGCCGCGCTGGCCTGAGCCGCACTTCAACCATGAACTAAGGGCCGTTTGTCCGACTTTGCGTGCTTTGTGCCTTATCTTCCGAAGTAGCCGATTGTGTCGAGGACTCACACCGGCTCACTTCGAGAAAACGGGGTAACGAACAGTGCGCACTGCCAAGATCTGTCTGGCCGGGGCTGCCGCCGCGGCGATGGTGGGCTTCCTCGCCGCTCCGGCCGCCGCCGCGCCCACCGACACCACCGACACCACGTTCGAGGTGCTCGCCGGCACCCTAGACATCGTCGCGCCGGCCACCGCCGACCTCGGTGACGGCGCCCCCGGTGGCGTCATCACCGGCCAGCTCGGCGTGGTGACGGTCACCGACTCCCGAGGCGCAGCCGACGCCTCCTGGGTCGCCTCGGTGACCGCGAGTGTCTTCCAGACCGGCGGCGGCTCACCGCCCGAGACGGTCCTCCCCGAGGAGATCGACTACTGGTCCGGCCCGGCAACGGCGGTCACCGGCAACGGCACCTTCACGCCGGGGCAGGCCACCGCCGGCGACGCCCAGCCGCTGTCCAGCGTCACCCCGCTCACCGCGTTCACCCACAGCGGCGGCACCGGGGGCAACAGCGCCAGCTGGAACCCCACCCTGGAAGTCAACGTCCCGCTGGACAGCATCGCGGGCGTCTACAGCGGCACGGTGACACATTCGGTGGCGTAGCCGCCGGGGGCGGTCGACCATCGCTGTCGCCCTCGCCCTGTTCTGCCTCGCCGGTCCGGGTCTGTCGACCCGGGCCGGCGCGGTCGAACCGGAAGCGGGATCGGATGACGGCACCATCGGTATCCGGTTGCTGGAAGCACCGACCGAGCGCCGCACCGATCCCCGGGCGCTGCGCTACATCGTCGACCACCTACCGCCGGGCACCACCATCAAGCGGCAACTGCTGATCGTCAACCGCACCGACCAGACCCGTCGGGTCGACGTGTACCCGGCGGCCGCGACCCTCGAGGATGCGGCGTTCCGCTTCGGCGAGGGTCGCGCCGAGAACGAGCTGGCCTCCTGGGTCACCCTCGACGAGCGCTCGGTGCAGTTGGGACCGTGGGGCGAGACCCGGGTCCGAGCGACCATCACCGTGCCGCCGACCGCCTCCCGGGGCGAGCGGTACGGGGTGGTCTGGGCGTCCACCGCCTCGACCCCCCGGGCCGGCGGCGAGATCATGCAGGTCCACCGGGTCGGGGTCCGGATGTACCTCGACGTCGGGCCCGGTGGCGAACCCGCTTCCGACTTCTCGATCGGTGAGGTACGCCCGGCCCGCAGCCCAGAGGGCGAACCGTCGCTGACCGTCCAGGTCAGCAACACCGGAGGCCGCGCCATCGACCTGACCGGCGCGGTCACCCTGTCCGACGGCCCGGCCGGCAGTCGGGCCGGCCCGTTCCCGGTCGGGCAGGGCGTCACGCTGGCACCGGGCGCGTCCGGGCAGGTCATCGCCCGACTCCCGACCACGTTGCCGAACGGCCCTTGGAAGGCGGAGGTGAACCTGGAGAGCGGCCTGGTGAAGCGGAGCATCACCGCGCAGGTCACCTTCCCCGACGCCGGTCAGGTCGGCAAACGGGGCAACGTCGTCTCCCGGATCCTCTCCTGGTGGACCGTGACGGCGGCCGTCGTGGGCCTGCTGCTGATCGTCGGCCTCGCCATGCTGGCCCGCCGTTCCCGTCGGTCCGGTCGACCTCCCACCGGCAGTCCGAGGGAGCGCATCCCGGCCAGCCGTTGACCCCGAGCGGCAAACCGGCCGACGGTCACCGGGCCGGGCCCGTCAGCCCTGCCGGCTCTGGCCGGGTCCGTCAGCTCGGCCGTCTCCGGCGGGCGGCGAACCACCCGACGATGATCAGGGCTGCGCCCAGCACGGCGAGCAGCAGTGCCGACCCGCCCGACCCGGTGACCGGCAACTCACCATGGCTGGGTGTGGGTTGGGGTGGTGCGGTCGGCGTGGACGTGGGTGGCGGCTGGGTAGGGGGCGGGGTCGGCGACGCCGGCAGGATCTCGAAGGTCACGCCGGTGTCCGCCGACGGCTCGGCCCGGGCGACGCTGAACCCGCGCGCCGCTGCCGGGTCGGCGGCCAGCACCGGCGACACCGCCAACGCCAGGCTCGCGGCGGCGGCGAGCGCGCCACCCGCGAGGTGGTTGGCTGCTGTCCTGGCCATGCGCCGACCCCTTCCACCGGAAACCTGAACCGTGAAAAACGTACCCTTTCATGACAAAGGGAATGGAACGGTTGGGTGTTAGGAGGGCGAAGACGCCACGATCAGGTGGCGGCCAGGATCACCGCCTCGCCCGTGTAGTAGTAACGCCGGTCGTCGCCAGTCGGGTCGACCGGCTTGCGGAGCCGCTCGACCGCGACGAACCCGTCCTCGGCCGTCACCGCCCCCGGTGCCCAGCCGGTTCCATCCGAGCCGACGTTGAGCGCGAAGCGGGACAACTGCCGCCCGGTCGCCGGATCCAGCGTCACCAGGTCGTTCGTCTCGGTCAGCAGGTGCACCCGGCCAGGCTGCCCGGCCAGCACCCGGGCCGTAACCAGGCTTGTGGACCGCCACAGCTCGGTGCCCGTACGCGCCGACCGACCCACCACGACCCCGTCGAGTACGGCGACCGACTGCTCACCGACCAGCGCGGCGCCAGCCGGATCCAGCGCGGGGGCGGCGACCGGCGTACCGGTACCCAACAGCCAACCCCGACCGCCCTCGTCGCCCGGCCCGGCGGTCCGCAACCCCAGACAGTCCGACCAGCCGGTACGGCAGCCGAGCGGCGTCACCACCAACGCGTCCGGGCCGCCCGGCGGCCGCCAACGCTCCCGCACCGCGCCCGTCGCCGCGTCCCGGAACTCGACAGTGGCCGCCCCGGCGCAGGTGTCCAGACCGATCAACTGCCCGGCGGCGGTGGTGCCGACATCGCTGCGGCACCTGCCCGGCAGATCGACCCGCCACAGCTCCCGACCGCCGCCCAACTCGACCCCACGCGCCTGGACATCCCCGGTCACCACCAGCACGACCCGCCCGTCGGGGAGGTCGGTGAGCTGGAGCCCGGGCGCATCCCAGACGGTCGCCGCCCAGGTCCGCCGCACCAACGCCGTGTTTTCGGCGGGCTTCGGGCCGTCGGTTCGCCAGAGCACCCCGCCCGTCCGGGCGTCGAGTGCGACAAGGTGCCCGTCCGACCAGCGGCTGACCACAGTGCTGCCGCTGGCCACCACCCCGGTCAGCTCCGCCGGCCACCGCCGGTACGACCAGTACGGGCTGGTCCGGTACCGCCCGTCAACCGGCCGGTCGGCGTAGACCTGGCGGTGTGCGGCGTACACCCGCAGCCTGCCGTCGACGATCAACGGGGCGACCGGCAACCGACCGATCACTCCGGCCGCCGGTCGGGCCGGGGCCGGATAGTCGGCCCGCGCCACCGTACTCACCTCTGCCGGCGCGAGGACCCGGTGCACGATGACCGCGACGGCCGCCGTCGCGAGCAGCGTCGCGACCGCGATTACCAGCCGTCGCCGGCCTCTCGGGAACCTCATGCCGCACCTCCGCCCGGCACCCTACCCAGCGGAGAGGGTCGGACCCCGGTCAGGTCACGGCGAGGGGTGCCGGCCCCCGCTCAGGCGGCTTCGACGGAGCCGGTGGACCCGGCCGCGACGGCCAGATCGGCGAGATCACGCCAGAGTGCCGCCTCGACCGCGCGCGCGGCCAGCCCGCCGAGCAGCAGCGCCACCACCCGGCCGTACGGAGCGGTCGGCACCGCCTCCTGGGTGACGGTGATCGCCGTGCAACCCCGACGGCGGCGGCGAACCGGCCGCAGGCTCCAGGTGATCCGATAGTCCGCGCCGGCGCCGGAGGAACAGAGCACCAGTCGCTGCGGCGCGAGCGCCTCCACCACCAGGAACTCCTCGGTCAGCGTGCCGCCCCCCGGCTGGATCCGCTCCTCACGCCAGGAGGTGCCCGGCCCGAACGAACCCGGAGTGAGCACCTCGATCGGGCCGGCGGCGGTCAGCCGGGCCGCGCGGCCGGGCAGGTCGGTCAGCAGACGCCAGACATCGACAGCGTGCGCCTCGATGATCCCGGTAATCGCCACCGTCGACATGCCACCCTCCCGTGTCCCCGACGGTACGCGGAGTGAGGGCCGGACGGGGCCCCCGGGACGGAATTTCCACCACCCGGAGGCCACGTTGTCCGATTGGACGGTCGCTTCGGCACCGGTCGTCGTCGACCGGTGCCGAAGCGCCGGTCAGCGCTCGAAGCGACCGGCCCGAATCGCGCCGATGAACGCTGTCCACCCCGGCGGGCTGACCGCGAGTGTGGGACCGGCCTGGTCCTTGGAGTCGCGGACCCCGACCAGACCATGGACATCAACCAGGTTGTCCGCCACTTCCACGCAGAGCCCCTGGTCGTTTGAGCGGCTGCTGGTCCGCCAGACCGCGCCCGCAAGATCGTGCATCGTCGTTACCTCCGTGTGCGTCGGGATGCCCCACCGCTGCCGGCCGGTTAGAGCCCGGCTCGGATTGCGCGGTGTGGCAACGGAATCCGGACGATCAACGGGTCAACCAGGGCCGGTGATCGCACAGCCGGTGCGATCACGGGTCCCGTGCACGAGACGGATGGCGGGTGCCCGCTCAGCGGGCCGGACGAACCGTGCCGGATACCTCACCGAGGGCGATGGTGGTGCCGTCCGGGCCGGGTGCGGTGGCGGTGATGGTCACCGTGTCGCCGTCGTTGAGGAAGGTACGGCTCTCGCCGCCCACCTTGACCGGCTCGGCCCCTCCCCAGGTCAGCTCCAGGAAGGATCCGACCTGCCCCCGGTCCGGGCCGGAGACGGTGCCGGAGGCGTACAGGTCGCCGGTACGCAGCGAGGCGCCGTTGACGGTGAGGTGCGCCAACTGCTGGGCGGGAGTCCAGTACATGGTGGCGAACGGGGGCTCGCTGACCTGGTCGCCGTTCCACTCGACCGCCAGCCGGAGGTCCAGACCCAGGTGCGGCACGTCCCGCAGGTAGTCGACCACCGGCGGGTCCTGGTCGGGGGCCGGCACGAACGCGTCGGCGAGCGCGTCCAGCGGTGTCACCCAGGCCGAGACCGAGGTGGCGAACGACTTGCCCAGGAACGGGCCGAGCGGCTGGTACTCCCATGCCTGGATGTCCCGGGCCGACCAGTCGTTGACCAGCACCACCCCGAAGACGTGCTCGGCGAAGTCGTCCCCCGAAACCCGATCGCCCAGCGCGCTGGGCACGCCCACCACGAAGCCGACCTCGGCCTCGATGTCGAGGCGTACCGATGGGCCGGTGACCGGGCCCTCGGCGGAGGCCCGCTGCCCGGTCGGCCGGGTCACCGGCGTGCCGGAGACGACCACCGTGCCGGCCCGGCCGTGGTAGCCGATCGGCAGGTGCTTCCAGTTGGGCAGCAGCGGCGGCTGGCCGGGGCGGAAGATCTGCCCGACGTTCGCCGCGTGGTGCTCCGAGGAGTAGAAGTCGACGTAGTCGGCCACCTCGATGGGGAGCAGCAGCTCCACGTCGTCGAGGGGCACCAGCAGCGGCTCCACCGCGGTCCGGTGCGCCGGGTCGGTCAGCAGCTCGGTGATCCGCTGCCGCACCGCCGTCCACTGCGGACGACCAAGCGCCATGAAGTCGTTGAGCACGGGCCGGCACAGCGTGCCGGCGGCCAGCACCAGATCGGCGGCCTCCGCCGCGGCGAGGTCGAAGACCCAGGACCCGATCCGTACCCCGATCCGCGACGGACCCCCGTTCTGCCGGAACACCCCGTACGGCAGGTTCGTCACCCCGTACGGCGAACCGTCGGCGCCGGTCACCCAGGTCATGCGTCGTAGCCCCCGTTCACCAGCCCAAGCCGGATCAGATCGGTCAGTGGTTCCAGGATGCTGCACGAGCCGAAGCCCACCCAGAGCGGGCGGGGCCCGTCCAGCCCCGCCGTCGCGCGCTCCACCAGGGGGCGGGGGTCGACCACGGTCAGCAGCTCGGCGACCGAGCGCGGCCCGTCACCGTCGGCGGCGGCCAGGGTGGCGGCCAGCACGTTGGCGTAGCCGTGGTGGGTGAACCCGGTCTCCGGGTCGAGGTGTCGGACCGCCTGGTGCAGCCCGGCGGTGAGCTTGAACGGCAGGCCCCGGTCCCGGCAGGCGCAGATCACCGCGGCCAGCTCGGTCGGGGTGGGGAAGAGTTCGGCGGCCAGGCCGCCGGTGCGGAACTTGGCCGCGATCGGCACCCCGTCGGCCCGCGCGGCGACGAGCGCGTCCAGCGCGCCCATCAGGCCGAAGGTCAGCGGCAGTTCGGCGTAGACGGCCTCCACGCCCGGTAGCGCGTCGGTCAGCCGCAGCAGCTCGGCGATGCCGGGCAGCGGGTCCTCGCCGCGCTTGGCGACCGCCACCTCGACCTGACGCGCAGTGACGCCGTCGGGGGCGAGGAACGAGAGCGCGAACGGCAGGTTCCCGACCCCGGTGTCGCCGATCACGCCGACCACCAGGCCCTCACCCGGGTCGACGAGACCACTCAGCTCACCGGCGGCCACGTCCGAGGCGGGGATCAGCAGCGGGCCGACCAGGTCGGCGTACCAGGCGGCGCGGTGCTGGCGGTGGGCGGCCAGGGCGTCGGGCAGCGCGGCACTGCCGGGCGGGAAGACGGCGGCGTCGTCCACCAGGCCGTCCAGGAGTGCGGGCACCTGCGTTGACACGGAACAAGAATGTACGGGACGCTACGAGGAACGGACAACAGCGTCCGATTATCGGACGCCTTCGGCCGGTGAACGGGACATATCGGGAGGCGAGATGCCGTATTACCGCAGCGTCGGCGAGGTGCCGCGCAAGCGCCACACCCAGTTCCGGCAGCCCGACGGCAGCCTCTACGCCGAGGAGCTGATGGGCCAGGAGGGCTTCTCCTCCGACTCGTCCCTGCTCTACCACCGGCACGCGCCCACCGCGATCCTGGCCGCCGACGAGTTCACCCCGCCCGCGTTCACCCGGGCGCCGAACCTGCCGCTCAAGCCCCGCCACCTGCGCACCCACAAGCTGGACACCGGCGGCTCCGACCCCATCCTCGGCCGGCAGTACCTGCTCGCCAACGACGACGTACGGATCGGGTACGTCCTCGCCGACCGGCCCTCGCCGCTGTTCCGCGACGCCACCGGCGATCACTGCCTCTACGTCGAGTCGGGCACCCTGCGGGTCGAGTCCCCGTTCGGGGTGCTGGACGCGGTCGCCGGCGACTACGTCGTCATCCCCACCTCGACCATTCACCGGCTGGTGCCCACCGGCGACCAGCCCGTTCGGCTGCTCGCCGTCGAGGCGTCCGGGCACATCGGCCCGCCCAAGCGCTACCTCTCCGTACGCGGGCAGTTCCTGGAGCACTCGCCGTACTGCGAGCGGGACGTCCGCGGCCCCGACGCCCCGCTGCTCGTCGACGGCGAGGAGGTCGAGGTGCTGGTCCGGCACCGGCGCGGATGGACCCGCTACGTCTACGCGCACCACCCGTTCGACGTGGTCGGCTGGGACGGGCACCTCTACCCGTGGGCGTTCTCCATCCACGACTTCGAGCCGATCACCGGCCGCATTCACCAGCCCCCGCCGGTACACCAGACCTTCCAGGGGCCCAACTTCGTCATCTGCTCGTTCGTGCCCCGCAAGGTCGACTACCACCCGCAGTCGATCCCGGTGCCGTACAACCACCACAACGTCGACTCCGACGAGATGCTCTTCTACACCGGCGGCAACTACGAGGCGCGCCGCGGCTCCGGCATCGAACAGGGCTCGATCTCCCTGCACCCGTCCGGTTTCACCCACGGCCCCCAGCCGGGTGCCGCCGAACGGTCCATCGGCGCGGACTACTTCGACGAACTGGCCGTCATGGTCGACACTTTCCGCCCACTGGATCTCTGCGACGCCGCCGGCGCCTGCGAAGACGAGGGGTACGCCTGGACGTGGGCGCGTTCGGTGTAGTCGCCCTTGGAGGTTTCGCCGGAGCCCACCCGCTCTGGGCGGTCAGGCGTGATCCCGACGCGGGCGGGCTCCGGCGAAACCCCTGACCTGGTCGAGCTGGGCGACGCTGGGGATCTTGTTGGTGGCTAGCGGATCGCGGTTCTGGTGAAGACGGCGAACTCGGCTACCGTCGTCACGGCGATGGCCAGCACCAGGGGCCACGGGGAACCGACCAGGGCGTACACCAGCAGCAGCAACGGCGCGGCGGCCACGGCGTAGATCGCCACGGCCATCGTGCGGTCCGAGTGCAGCAGGGCGGGCAGAACGGTCCGGGTCAGCCCGGGCAGCCGGGCCGCGAGCTGCCAGACGACGATCCCGCCGGTGAGCGCGGCGAGCACCGCCACGATGCGGGAGAACCCGTCACCCGCCGACGCCGCGAACGCGACCAACACCGCCGCCACCAGCGACCAGCCCGCGCCGTAGAGCACCAGGCGGTGCAGCCCGTAGGCGAGGGTCCGCGGCGAGTCGATCCGGCTCGGGCTGACCGTCACCGCCTCGGCGACGTGCTCCAACGCCTCCGACCAGCGGCGCTGCTCTAGCCGCATGACCCCCACGTCGTGACCGACCTCGGCGATTCGCGGGTCGAGCCGCAGCGCCTCCCGGTAGGCCCGCTCGGCCAGGTCGAACAGGTCCAGGCGGGCAGCGACCAGGCTGAGCACCAGGTGCGCCTGCGGCTCCTGCGGGGCCAACTCGACACCGCGCCAGGCCGCGTTCAGCGCCGGCTGACCGTTGCGGGCGCCGGCCAGGATCGCCGCAGCGCTCCGCTGGGCGTACGCGTCGGCCGGGCCGAGGGCGAGGATGCGGTCGCCGGTGCTCGCCGACTCGGTGTAGCGCTCCAGGTCGGCCAGCGCCATGCCCCTGGCGACCAGCGCCGGCAGGGCCTCCGGTGCGGCGGCCACCGCCGTGTCGGCGGCGGTGAGCGCCTCGGCCGGGCGGTCGGCGGCCAGGTGCACCCGGGCCAGCATGGTGAGCGCGTCCACGTCATCCGGCTGGAGGGCCAACCCGTAGGCCAACTCCCCGGCCGCCTCGTCGTAGCGGCCGAGTTCGGCGAGGAGTTGGGCCCGCTGGACGTAGCCGTCGGCGGCGGACTGGTCGGGGGCAGGATCGCTGGACATCGCGGCGAGCCTAGGCGGCCGGCGCGTCGTACACCAGAGCCACCGCGACCCCGGCCAGCCCTTCCTCCCGGCCGGCGAAGCCGAGCCCGTCGGTGGTCGCCGCCGAGACGGTGACCGGGGCGCCGATTGCGGCGGAGAGGACCTCCTGCGCCTCCGCACGCCGTCGGCCGATCTTCGGGCGGTTGCCGATGACCTGCACGGAAACGTTGCCGATCTCAAGGCCGGCGGCCCGCACCCGGCGGGCCGTCTCGGTCAGCAGCGCCACCCCGGATGCGCCGGCCCACTCCGGCTGGCCCACCCCGAAGGCGGAGCCGAGATCACCGAGACCGGCCGCGGAGAGCAGCGCGTTGCAGGCGGCGTGCGCGGCCACGTCGGCGTCCGAGTGCCCGGCGAGGCCGTCCTGGTCGGGCCAGAGCAGCCCGGCCACCCAGCAGGGCCGGCCCGGCTCGAACGCGTGCACGTCGGTGCCGATGGCCACCCGGGGAACGATCATGATCAGAGGGTACGCGTCAACCGGCTGCGGCAAGCAGATGCTCCGCCAGTGCCAGGTCGAACGGTCGGGTGATTTTCAGGGCGTACTCCGAGCCCGGCACGCAGCTCACCGCGACGCCCTGCTTCTCGACCAGCCCGGCGTCGTCGGTGAGGGAGTCACCGGCGGCGGCGTGGGCGGCGCTGAGCACGGATCGGCGGAAACCCTGCGGGGTCTGCACCGCACGCAGGGCGGAACGGTCGACGGTGCCGAGCACCACCTCGTCGGCGCCGACTTCCTTGATCGTGTCGACGACCGGCAGGACCGGGATCACCGCGTCACGCCCGCCACGGACTGCCGCCGCGACGGCTTCGACCAGCGCAGGTGGGGTGAGCGCCCGGGCGGCATCATGCACGAGGACGATCGTCGGGCCGGCGGGCACCGCGGCCAGCGCGGCGGCCACCGACGCCTGCCGTTCCGCGCCGCCGGGCACCACGATCACCGGTGCGACCGAAGCCAGCAGTTCCCGGACGGCCTGCACCTCGGCGGCCGGCGCGGCCACCACGATGGTGTGCACCGAGGGCGCGGCGGCCAGCCGACGCACGGCGTGCACCAACAGCGGCTCACCGGCGAGCAGGCGCAGCGCCTTGGGTCGGCCGGGGCCGAGCCGTACGCCGGCACCCGCCGCAGGCACGAGGACCGCGACGTCACCGCGCGGATTGAGCTGCGCGGTCACGTCGCGGTCCTCGGTGGTTTCTTCACTACGAAGTGGGTACGACGATGCTGTGCGGACTAGGCCTCGGTGAGGACCTTGTCGAGCAGCGTCTCCGCCTCATCCTTGGTGCTCTTCTCGGCCAGCGCGACCTCGCCGACGAGAATGTCGCGGGCCTTGGCGAGCATCCGCTTCTCGCCCGCAGAGAGGCCCCGCTCCCGCTCCCGGCGCCACAGGTCACGCACGACCTCGGCGACCTTCAGCGGGTTGCCGGAAGCCAGCTTTTCCAGATTGGCCTTGTAACGCCGCGACCAGTTGGTCGGCTCCTCGGTGTGCGGAGCCCGCAGAACGTCGAAGACCTTCCCGAGGCCCTCTTCGCCGACCACCTCGCGGACGCCCACGATCTCGGCGTTCTCGGCCGGCACCCGGACCGTCAGGTCACCCTGCGCGACCCTCAGGACGAGGTATTGCTTAGGCTCGCCCTTGATGACCCGAGTCTCGATTGCCTCGATGAGTGCGGCCCCGTGGTGGGGGTAAACAACGGTCTCGCCGACACTGAAAACCATAGGTTCGAAACCCCTTTCGCTGTGTCTAGGGTAACACGCTCAGGCACCGATGTCTCACCGATGTCCTGACCGTTGGCGCAGCTCAGGGGCCCTGTGAGAGGTCTTGCTTCAGCTTGACAGGCAGTCAAACCGATG
Source organism: Micromonospora sp. BQ32 (assembly GCF_059358895.1). Lineage (NCBI taxonomy): Bacteria > Bacillati > Actinomycetota > Actinomycetes > Micromonosporales > Micromonosporaceae > Micromonospora > Micromonospora sp. BQ32. The sequence continues at coordinate 243,518 of NZ_JCADBI010000005.1, forward strand.
GTTCGAACACGCTCCGTAACGCGCAAATGACTGCCCGGTACGGGTGAACAGAACGTCGAGATCAAGGGCTATGCGCTCCTCCCATGGTAGCCCGGCCAGCAGGACCGCGCCCAGATGTAGCGGGAGGAGCCCCTGGTGCGCGACCCTGGAGACCAAGCCGCACACCGCTCTCGAGACGCTTCCAGGAGGTCCGATGGGCAAGCCGGACGCAGAGGGTCACGGGCCAGCCGACGGCCTGCCCGGCCTACCGCCCGAATGGGGCCGCGTGGTGGTTCCCGACGACGCCTCCGCGCTGGCCGCCGAGGTCGCCCAGGTCCGCCGCGAGCTGCGCCAGGCCGGCGGCCTCCCGGGCGGCCACCGGGCTCTGGGCCTGCCGCTGGTGGTGCTGCTGGTGGCGGTCCTCACCACGCTGGCCGGCCTGCTGGTGGTCACCTGGCCCCGCGCCAACCGCGGCGCCGACCGGCCGACTCCGGCCCCCTACTCGCCGCCCGCGACCCTCACCGGTCGGGCGCTGCCCGCACTGGACCTGGTCGACGCGGACGACGCGCCCGTGCCACTGCGCGGCCTGCTACCCGCCATGATCATTCTGTTGGACGGCTGCCCCTGCCCGGACCGGGTCACCGACGCCCTGGCGGCCGCGCCCGCCGGCGTCTCCGTGGTCACCGTCACCGGGGGGCGGACGGCCCCGGCCGGGCCCTCCATCGAGCGGCCGGCTCGCGCCCTGGCCGACCCCGCCGGAGGGCTGCGCTCGTTCCTGGGCCAACCGGCCCGCCCCGGCGCCGCGACCGCCCTGCTGGTCGACCGCGCCGGCACAGTGACCCGGGTGCTGCCGGACCTGGGCGCGGTCGAGTCCTACCGGAGCGACCTGAACGCCCTGGCCGGCTGAGCGGCCCTGTTAGCGAGCAGGCAGGGCCACGAGCTGCGCCTCGATGTCGATGGGCCGGTCGACGGCCGACAGCGACACCTGGAACGGTCCGGCGCCGGGCAGCACCTCGGCATTGGCGATCGTGCCGTCGCAGTCGATGCGCGCCGGACCGTTGATCTTGGCTTCGTCGCTCGTCACCGCCATCGTGCCGGGGCGGGTGCACCGGTACTGGAGCAGGTAGCGGGCGCCGTGGTTGCCGGCCTGCCGGGTCACTTCCTGGCCGGCGGCGAGGTCCCGCTGCTCCCGCCAGATCGTCTCCTGGAACACGGGCAGGTCACCCGCGGAAAAGAGCGCCCGGGGATCGCCCTCGATGTCGCTGATCGAGCCCGTCGCCGGGTCGATCACCAGCCGCGGGCCGCTTCGCACCCGGAGGACCTCGCCGGTGTTGGGGTCCATCCGCACCGTCACCCGCTCGTCGGGCTCCTCAGCCGCGAGGAGACGTTCCAGTGGGGTGCTGACGCTCGGCCCGACCGATGGCACCGCCGCCGCCGAAGGGACAGCCGTCCCGGCCGTCGACGCGGGCGCGGCGGCACGCCACCACCAGGCACCGACGACCAGGACGGCCACCGCCGCGCCAAACAGGACCACCGAGCGCAGCCGGTCGTCCGAGGTCACATCCACCCCGTGAGCGTACCGGCCGGAGGCTCAGTCCTGTCGATCGAGCAGGGCGGCGTACAGGGTGAGGCCGGGGCCGAAGGCCAGCATGACGATGCGCCGGGCCGCCGGTGTCGCCCGGCCCAACCGGTCCAGGATCAGCAGGACGGTCGGCGACGAGCAGTTGCCGTGCTCGTCCAGCGTCGCCCAGGACGCCGCCAGCCCCAGCGGAGGCAACGCCAGCTCCCGCTCGACCACGTTGAGGATCCGCGGACCGCCCGGGTGCACCGCCCAACCATCCACATCGGAGCTGGCGACGCCGTGCCGGGCCAACAGGTCGTCGACCAGCCCACGGACGTGCCTCGACAACACCTGCGGCACCTTCGGCGACAACCCCATCCGGAACCCGGCGTCGGTGACGTCCCAGGTCATGTGATCGGCCGTCGAGGTGTCGGTGACGGCGGTGACCTCGCGTACCGCGTACCCCCGACCGCCCGGCACGACCACGGCGGCGACCGCGGCGTCCGAGAAGAGCGCGTGGGAGACGATCTGCTGGGTGTCCACCCGGGCGCTGGACGGCTGGATGTGCAGGCTGGTCAGCTCCGCGCAGAGCAGCAGCGCCGGACGCCCCCGGGCGGTGACGAAGTCACTCGCCGCGCCGAGCCCCGGCAGCGCCGCGTAACAGCCCATGTGGCCGATGAACATCCGCTGGGTGTCCGCGGCCATGCCCAGGTCCCGGGCGAGCAGGATGTCCAGTCCCGGGGTGGCGTACCCGGTGCAGGAGCAGACGACGAACAGCCCGATGTCACCGGCGCTCAGCCCGGCCGCGGTCAACGCGCGACCCACCGCCTCCTTGCCCAACGGCAGCGCCTCCACCTGGTAGCGGCGCATCCGGCGCTCGGTCGGCCAGTCCGAGACGTCCTCCAGCAGCGGATTGACCGCCGCCTGCCGCCGGGTCACCCCCGAGTTGGCGAAGATTCGCTGGGCCAACGACCGGGTAGTGCCGGAGAAGTGCCGGGAGAAGAAGCCCTCCCACAACTCGTCCTGCGAAGCGGACGGCGGCTGCGCTGTCCCGAGCCCCGCGATCACTGGTACGGACACGATCCCCACCTCTCGTCAAATGCTGTCCTCCCCCTGGCCGTCCCACCAGCCACCTCGGCTGGTCGTTCTTCCGTGCGAGTCCGGAGCGGCGGGCTCACCAACGCGGTGCCGATCCGTCGCGATCCGGGTCGCCGCCCAACGCGGCGATGCCGAGCCAGTCGGCGCAGACATCCGACGTGGCCGGGTGCAGTGAGCCGCAGCGGGCGTCGCGGTAGAGCCGCTCCAGCGGATGACCACGGCGGGTCGCCGAGGTGCCCGCCGCCTCCAGCACCGACGCCGCCACCTCGGCGGCCGTGGTGCCGGCGAGCAGCTTCGCCCGCCACACCCAGCGGTTGGTCTCCTCGTCGCCGGGCGCCTCGTCCACCCGGCGGGCCGCCTCGGCGACCACCAGCTGGGCGGCGGCCGTCGCCGCGTCCGCCCGACCCAGCCGGGCCCGCACCGCCGGCAGACCGGCCAGGTTGCGGGCGTTGAGGTGCTCGGCCGCCGTGTCGATCGCCGCGCGGGCCACCCCCACGTAGACGGCCGCGTAGCTGGCCACCAGCCAGTGCGGCATCAGTTGGGCCACCACCAGCGCCAGCCCCTCCACCCCACCGAGCAGCCGGTCGGCGGGCACGGTGACGTCCAGGTGCAGGTCGTGGGAGGAGGTGGCGCGCATGCCGAGCGAGTCCCAGGTCGGCTCCACGGTCAGCCCGTCGCCGGCCGGCACCAGGAAGTGGGAGACCACCGACTGGTCGGCCGCGCTGCGCGCCGCCACCAGGTAGCCGTCCGCGTGCCCGGCACCGGAACAGAAGGTCTTGCTGCCCTTGAGCTGCCAGCCCCCGTCGGTCGGCTCGTACGCCGTGGTCAGCTGGGACAGCCGCGCGCCCGCGCCACGCTCGCTCATCGCGACCGCGTACCAGGAGCCCTGCGCCGCCGCGCTGAGCAGCCGGTCGCGGGCGGCCAGCGCCTCGTCCGGTACGCCCAGCGCCTCGGCCAACTCCTCGGTGACCGCGCCCAGCGCGCCGGTCACCGAGGCGTGCATGTTGAACACCAGGGCCGTCGCACCGTTGCCCCGGGCAAGCTCAGTGGCCACCGCGGCGTACTCGGCGAAGGTGGCTCCCAGACCGCCGAGCGCCCGGGGCACCATCAGCCCGAACAGGCCGGCCTCGCGCAGGTCGGCGAAGTCGTCCACGGGGAAGGAACCGTCCCGGTCGTGCTCGGCCGCCCGCGCGGCGAACCGCGGCGCCAACCGGCGTGCTGCCTCAAGCGCGTGCACCGTCATCTCGTTCCTCCTCGGCGTTCCATACCCCGCCACGGCCTGACTATCCTTTGCGGACCCCCCGGCCCTGGTAGAGCACGGCGGTTGACCGGGTCGGCACGATGCGCGGCGCACGGCCGGCGGGCACCGCAGCGGACGTTCGGCTCGCGCGGGCGCGGCGCAGCAGCCAGGCGAGCATGCCGCCGACCTGCGGACGGAGGCCCCGCAGTCGCAGGTCGACACCGTGTCGGGCGCACTCGGCCACCAGTGCCCGCGCGTCCACGAACAACCGAGGATCGTGGATGCCGCGCGGCACCGTCGGCAGCCGCTCGGCGATCCGGACCGCGACGAGCCGGGCCAGCGCCGTGTCGTTCAGCGTGTCCAGCACCAGCACGCCACCGGGGCGCAGCAGCCGACACGCCTCGGCCACCGCGCGCGGCCAGGCCGGCACGTGCTCCAACAACTCGCCCGCGGAGACCACATCGGCGCAGCCGTCGGGCAGCGGGACAGCGGTGGCATCGCCCTGGACCACCCGCACCCCGTGCTCGGCCGCCTGGACGAGTGCCGAGCGGGTCAGATCCACCCCGACGTGGTGGTAGCCCTTGCCGGCCAGGTGCGGCGCGAGCAGGCCGGCACCGCAGCCCAGATCGACAAGCAACGCGTCCGGACGGGTGGCCGGCGGCACCAGCGCCGCACGGGCCTCCGCGAGCCAGTGCAGCATCGCGAACGCGCCATCCGGCCGCCACCACTCACCGGCCAGATCGTCGTACTGACGCGGATCGTTTCGCGGCAGCACCCTCGGACCGGTGGAAGCCCCGGCCGCAGCCACGTCTCGCATGGAACCGAGCGTGGCACGACTGCTCGGTAACGACCAGACTTCCCTTATGTCGTCGAGGGTGTTAGGGCTGGTCAGAGCGAGCCATCCGGAACCGGCCGCGGCGGTGACCACGGTGGCCGGTCTGCTGGCCTGGGGAGTGGGCCACCGGCCGGCCGGGATCGTCTCGGTGGTGCTCGCCGTGCTGGCCAGCCAGCTCGCCGTCGGCTGGACCAACGACGCGCTGGACGCCGAGCGGGACGCCACTGTGGGGCGTACCGACAAACCGGTCGCCAGTGGCGCGGTCGGTCGGCGCGCCACGGCCTGGGCCGCCGCGGCGGCCGCGGTGGCCTGCCCGCTGTTGGCGCTGACCACCAACCCGGCGGCGGCGTTCTGGCTGACGCTCGCCCTGGTCTCCGCCCTGCTCTACGACTGGCCGCTCAAGGCCACCGCGTTCTCGGTGCTGCCCTACGCCGTGTCGTTCGGGGCGCTGCCCGCCTTCGTGGTGCTGGCACTGCCCGGTCAGCCGGCCCCGCCGGTCTGGCTGGTGACGGCGGCGGCCTGCCTGGGCGCCGGCGCGCACTTCGCCAACGTGCTGCCCGACCTGGCCGACGACGCCCGCACCGGCGTGCGCGGCCTGCCTCACCGGCTGGGTGCCACCGGCAGCCGGGTGGCCGCGGCGGGTCTGCTCCTCGCGGCGACCGCGACCCTGGTCCTCGGACCACCCGGGCCGCCGTCGGCGATCGGCTGGGCGGCGGTCGGCACGGCCGCCGTGGTGCCGCCGCTGAGCTGGTACGCCGGGCGCTCGGCGATCCGGGCCGGCCGGCGGCCGGTGGCGGCCTTCCGGGCGGTGATGCTGGTGGCCCTCATCGACGTGGTTCTGCTGGTGGCGAGCGGTCGGGTGGTGTGAACGCCACCCGGGCAGGTGGCATTGCCGGGTCCGCGTGCGGGCCTCGATCAGCCCCAACTACCCTGGAGCGCGGTCTGCGCGGGTATGGCCACCGTGCCCGGCGTACGGCCCGGGTGGGGATTGTGACGAGGAGGACCGACGTGACGCGCTCGATCAGGGGATCCCGGCGGGCGGCCCTGTTGCTGTCCGGGATCGCGGCAGCCAGCCTGCTGGCCTCCGGATGCGGCACCGGTCAGATCGCCGAGACCGCCAACAAGGAGCCGTCGGTCCAGGGCGTCAACCTCACGACCAACAACGGTTCCTTCGCCGTGCGGGGCCTGCTGGTGGACTACCCGGGCACCGAGGGTTACAAGGCCGGGCAGGACGCTGGGCTCAACGCGGTGATCTACAACGACTCCAAGGAGACGGTGACGGTCACCGTCACCACCGAGAGCGCCCGCGAGGTGGTCATCAGCGGCGGCTCGGCGAGCCCGTCGCCGTCCGCCTCGGAATCCGCCTCGATGAGCCCGTCGCCGTCCGGTTCGGCCAGCCCGTCGAGTTCGACGTCCGGTTCGCCGAGCCCGTCGGTGACGCCCTCCGAGACCGGGTCGTCCTCGGCCACCCCGTCTGCCCCCGAGTCGGCGCGTGCGTCCGGTTCGGCCAGCCCCTCCGCCCCCGGCCAGCCGGCCCGGATCGAGCTGGCGCCGTTGAGCTACATCCAGTTCAACTCCGAGGCCACCACGCAGCTGCGGCTGATCGGCCTGACCGAGGCGCTGCGCTCCGGCCAGAACGTCTTCGTGACCTTCGACTTCGGCAACGGCAACACGGTGACCGGCCCGGCGCCGATCGCGGTGCCGCTCACCCCGGCGGCCCCTCCGTCGCCGATCATCGAGCGCGAGGGCGGCTACGAGGGCGACGAGGGCGGCACGACCCACGAGTGACCCGACCCGCACATCGACAAACGCCCCGGCGTGGTGACCACCACGCCGGGGTGTTTTCGTCGTACGCGAGGGCTAGCGTCCTGATGTGACCACCTCCCGATCCACCCCTCCGCGTGGCGGCACGGCCGGTGCCGCCCGTGGTCGGTCCGCCGCCCGCGAGCCGCGTCCGGCCTACCAGTGCGACGCCTGCGGGCACCAGCCGCCCAAGTGGGTGGGGCGCTGCCCGGAGTGCGGCGAGTGGGGGGCGGTGGTCGAGAACACGGTGACCGGCCCGACCGTCTCCGGTCGGGTGGTCAGCTCCCGGATGCCGTCCGAGCCGGCCCGACCGATCGCCACCATCAGCGCCGCTCCGGCCCGCGCCGTGCCCACCGGGGTGAGCGAGCTCGACCGGGTGCTCGGCGGCGGCCTGGTCCCCGGTGCCGTGGTGTTGCTCGCCGGCGAGCCCGGCGTGGGCAAGTCGACCCTCCTGCTCGATGTGGCGCAGCATTGGGCGACCGGTGCCGGCAGCCCCTCGCTGGTGGTCAGTGGCGAAGAATCGGTCAGTCAGGTGCGGCTGCGCGCCGAGCGGATGGGCACGCTGCACGAGCAGCTCTACCTCGCCGCGGAGAGCGACCTCGCCTCGGTGCTCGGTCACCTCGACGCGGTCAAGCCCGGCCTGTTGGTGCTCGACTCGGTGCAGACCATCTCGACCACCGGCACCGAGGGGGTGCCCGGTGGGGTGACCCAGGTCCGCGCGGTCACCGCCGCGCTGGTCTCGGTCGCCAAGGAGCGGGGCATCGCCACCGTGCTGGTCGGGCACGTCACCAAGGACGGGCAGGTGGCCGGGCCTCGGGTGCTGGAGCACCTGGTCGATGTGGTGCTGCACTTCGAGGGCGACAAACACTCGTCGCTGCGCCTGGTGCGCGGCGTGAAGAACAGGTTCGGCGCGGCCGACGAGGTCGGCTGCTTCGAGATGCACGAGGGCGGCATCAGCAGCCTGGCAGACCCGTCCGGGTTGTTCCTGACCCGCTACGCGGAGCCGGTCCCAGGCACTTGCGTCACCGTGGCCATGGAGGGGCGGCGGGCCCTGGTCACCGAGGTTCAGGCGCTGATCGGCGCGACCGTCGCGGGCTCTCCTCGACGCACCGTCTCCGGCCTCGACTCGGCGCGACTGGCGATGGTGCTCGCGGTGCTGCAACGGCGCACCGAACGGTTGACCCTGCACGACCGGGAGGTCTTCGCCGCCACCGTGGGCGGGATCCGGGTGGTGGAGCCGGCCGCCGACCTGGCGGTGGCGCTTGCGGTCGCCTCCGGCGGGCTCAACCTGGCGATCGCGCCGCACCTGGTCGCGATCGGTGAGGTGGGGCTGACCGGCGAGGTGCGCCGGGTCGGGGCGGTTCCGCGCCGGCTGGCCGAGGCGGCCCGGCTGGGGTTCAAGGTGGCCCTCGTGCCGCCCGGCTGCGGTCCGGCCAGCACCGGCGCCGGCCCTGAGCAGATGCGGGTGACCGAGGTCACCGACGTCCGTTCGGCCCTGCACCATGCAGCCCGCGCGTCCGCCGAGTGACCCACCGTGCCGACGAGAGCGGCCAAACCGGACAGCACGTCGCAAGCGGGAAACGTTGAAGAGGGCGGCATCGTGACACATCACAGTAACCACGACAGCACCCACCGCACGGCAGTCCGTAGACTGTGCCCGTGCCGATCGACCGCGATACCACCAAGCCAGCCGGCGCGCCGCCCCAGGCCCGCACCGGCGCCGTGGGCTCGCCCGCCCGCCCGATCAGCGTGAGCGTGACCGCGGGAGCCGCCGGGAGCGCCGGAGATCCGCTGCGGGCCAATCTCGCCCTGATGGCCCCGGGCACCGCCTTGCGCGACGGTCTGGAGCGCATTCTGCGGGGCCGCACGGGCGCGCTCATCGTGCTCGGCTACGACAAGGTGGTCGAGGGCCTGTGCACCGGCGGCTTCCCGCTGGACGTGGAGTTCTCCGCGACCCGGGTGCGCGAGCTGTGCAAGATGGACGGCGCTGTGGCGCTCTCCAGCGACGGCACCAGGATCGTCCGGGCGGCCGTGCACCTGATGCCCGACCCGTCCATCCCGACGGAGGAGTCCGGCACCCGGCACCGCACCGCCGAACGGGTGGCCCGCCAGACCGGTTATCCGGTCATTTCAGTCAGCCAGTCCATGCGGATCATCAGCCTCTACGTCAACGGCCAACGGCACGTGCTCGACGACTCGGCGGCCATCCTCTCCCGCGCCAACCAGGCGCTCGCCACCCTGGAGCGCTACAAGCTCCGGCTGGACGAGGTCTCCGGCACGCTCTCCGCCCTGGAGATCGAGGATCTGGTCACCGTGCGGGACGCGGTGGCCGTGGTGCAGCGACTGGAGATGGTTCGCCGGATCGCCGACGAGATCGCCGGTTACGTGGTGGAGCTGGGCACCGACGGCCGCCTGCTCGCCCTGCAACTCGACGAGCTGATGGCCGGCGTGGACGCCGACCGCACCCTCGTCATCCGGGATTACCTCCCGGTCGGTCGCAAGTCGCGCACCCTGGACGAAGCCCTTGTCGAGCTGGACCTGCTCGGTGCCACCGAGTTGATCGACCTGGTGTCGGTGGCCAAGGCGATCGGCTACCCGGCCGCGTCCGACGCGCTCGACGCCGCGGTCAGTCCGCGCGGCTTCCGACTGCTGGCCAAGGTGCCCCGGCTCCCAGTGGCGGTGGTCGATCGCCTGGTGCTGCACTTCGGCAGCCTCCAGCGTCTGCTCGGCGCGACAGTGGAAGACCTGCAAGCGGTCGAGGGGGTCGGTGACGCCCGGGCCCGCGGCGTCCGGGAGGGGCTGTCCCGTCTCGCCGAGGCATCCATCCTGGAACGCTACGTCTGACCCGGCTCAGCCGGTGACGGTGAGCTTCACCGGGTCGCTGAGCTTCGTGCCGACCCGGGCGAACACCTGATACGACCCGACCGGCGGGAACGGCCCGGCGGCCAGCGCGCCGTTACAGCGGCTGGTGTCCCGCCCGTTCCACGGCACCTGGTAGGAGCGCTCGAAGTTCGGCGTGAAGGATTGCACGTCCGAGCCCTCGACCTTGCCGCAGGTGTCCGACGACCAGACCTTCTCGGCACCGGACTTGATGAAGATCTCCTGAAGGTCGGCGCCGACGTTGCGACTGCACGTCCGGTCCGACGTGTTCTTGATCTTCAGTTGCAGCTCGACCACCGCGCCTCGCTGCACCGAGGTCGGGCTCGCCGAGGAGACCACACTGATCTCCTCGTTGGTGCAGGTGCCGTCGTCCTCCGAACCGGCCGCCGCGCCCAGCGGCGGGGTATTGCTGGTGATCACCGGGCTCGGATTCGTCGCACCCGAATCAGCGGACGCGGACGGTGACGAAGCCCCGGTCTGCGGTGTCAGCACCGGCCCACCGGGAGCAGACGTCGCGGCGGACGTCGCCGACGGCGAACCTCCCGCCTTCGGATCCTGATCGCCGGAACGACCCGAACCGGTGCACGAGTAGAGCAGGACAATCAGGAACAGAAACCCCGCTCCGAGTACGACGGCGCGACGCCGCCAGTACACGGCGGGTGGCAGGGGGCCGACCGTCAGACGCATGATGCCCTCCACCGTAGCCGCGCCGTACCCGGCAGTGCGGCGCGACGCGCCGGAGCCATCCCGGGCCGCTCGCCCCACACTCCACAGAGGAGAGTTCGGCACCCGATCACAGGTAGACCTTGCGCTGATAGACCGCGTGCGCACCGGCCACCCGGTCCAGGAAGAGTAGCCCCGCGCAGTGGTCGATCTCGTGCTGCAACGCCCGAGCCTCGAAGCCGTCGGTCACCAGCCGGACCGGCTCGCCGCTGCCCGGCAGGTCTCCCTCCACGACCAGCCGGCTGGCCCGCTTCACGTCCCCGGTCAGATCCGGCACCGACATGCAGCCCTCCCGGCCCGGCTTCCACCGCGTCGCCTCGACCACCCGCGCGTTGCACAGCACGAAGGTGCCGTGCACCGTCACCGCCTTCGGGTGCCCGGTCACGTCGACGGCGAAGACCCGAGCCCCCACCCCGACCTGCGGCGCCGCGAGCCCGACGCAGCCCGGCGAGACCTTCATCGTGGCCACCAGGTCGGCCGCCAACTGGACCGTCTCCTCGGCCGTGGGATCGACCTCGCCCGCGGCCCGACTCAACACCGGATGCGGGGCCGACACCACCGCCCGCACCACACCGGGCACCGCCAGCGAATCCGGCGTCCAGTCACCCAGACCGGCGTACGCCTCGACGTCCGGCCCACGCTCCTCGCCGGTCACAACAGATCCGGGTCCGCCGGCCGGAGGGTGACCTCCACGCCCAGCTCGGCAGCCGTCCGGTGCAGCCGGTCGATCAAAGTGTCCGCCACACCGGCCGGCAACTCGACCTCCGCCAGGACCACGTAGAGCGCGCCGGTCAACCGGGTACTCAGATCGGTGACATTCCCCCCGGCGTCCACCAGCACCCGCGTCATCGCCGCGACGATCCCCATCCGGTCCGAACCGTGCACCGCCAGCACGTACGGCTCACCCGCCGGAGGCACGTCGCCGTCGGGGGTGACCGCGCGTACCGTCGCCAACAGCTGGCCCTCGGCGGCCAGCGACGCCAGTGCGGCCTCCACCTCGGCTGCGGCCGGGCCGGTGCAGATGAGGGTCATCGCGAAATGCCCCCGCAGCCGCGTCATCGTGCTGTCGGTGAGGTTCGCGCCCAGTCGGGCCAGCACCTCCGCGACGTCGGCCACGATGCCCGGCCGGTCCCGACCGATGACGGTGATCGCGAGCTCGTTCATCCGCGCATTCTCCCCCGTCCGCCGAACGACGACGTGGCACCCCGCCCGAGCCGCCCAACCAACGGGAACGCCGGGCGTGACATCATCGACGACGCCATGACTCAACCCGACTTCGCCACCGTGGTCAGCCGCTGGTTCCAGCAACACGCCCGTGACCTGCCGTGGCGCGAGCCCGGGGTCACCCCGTGGGCCATCCTGGTCAGCGAGGTCATGCTCCAACAGACACCCGTGGTCCGGGTGGTGCCGGCCTGGCAGGCATGGCTGGCCCGTTGGCCGGAGCCGGCCGCGTTGGCGGCGGACACCCCAGCCGAGGCGATCCGGATGTGGGGGCGCCTCGGCTACCCCCGCCGGGCGGTCCGGCTGCGCGAATGCGCTGTCGCGGTCGTCGACCGGCACGGCGGCCAGGTGCCGGACCGGCTGGAGCAACTGCTGGCACTGCCCGGCGTCGGCACCTACACCGCCCGGGCGGTGGCCGCCTTCGCGTACGGGCAGCGGCACCCGGTGGTCGACACCAACGTACGCCGAGTGGTGTGCCGGGCGGTGGCCGGCGAACCGGACGCCGGGCCGGTCACCCGACCAGCCGACCTGGTCGCCACCGAAGAGCTGCTCCCGGCCGAACCGGCCGCGGCGGCGCTGGCCAGTGCCGCGTTCATGGAACTGGGCGCGGTGATCTGCACGGCCCGGTCACCACGCTGCACGGCCTGTCCCGTCGAGTCGGTGTGCGCGTGGCGGGCGTCCGGCCGGGAGGCGCCGGCCGGGCCGACCCGCCGACCCCAGCGGTACGCGGGCACCGACCGACAGGTACGCGGTCTGCTGCTCGGAGTGCTCCGGGACAGCATCGGACCGGTTCCGCACCAGCGACTGGACCAGGTCTGGAGCGACGACGTGCAGCGCGCCCGCGCCCTCGCCGGCCTGGTGCAGGACGGCCTGGTCGAACCGGCCGGCGCGGACTCCTTCCGCCTGGTGGGTGACGGCCCGTCCCTGCCAACCGCCGACCTCACCACCTGACCCGGCGTCCCCACCCTGAGCGCGACCCACGCACCACACGCCCCGCGCCCGCATCCCGCACGCCACATCTCGCAGGCCACATCTCGCAGGCCGCATCCCGCAGGCCGCACGCCGCACGCCGCACGCTCGAGATCTTGCGCGATCTTGCGGGCGGGGGCCTGCACCGGTAGCGAGGCCATCGTCGAGCTCACCGCCCTGCCCACCATCACGCCCCGCACATCAGGGAAAGTGCTGCCTCGCGACGTCCGCAGGCAGCACTTTCCCTGATGTTGAAAGGATCTTGCCGGGGCGGGCCACGTGAGGCGCGGGCCGGTGCGGTGGGTGCTGCCTGTGGGGTAGCGCAACAAGGCGGGGCCCCGGTGGCTTGCGCCACCGGGGCCCCGCCCCTTGCTGCTTGTGTTACTCGTCCACGCCTGCGGCGGCGGTGCCAGCGGCAGTGCCGCCGAGGTCGGCCGGGACGGCGTCCGGAACTTCAACCGGCTTGTCCGAGCCCCGGAAGACGAGCTTGGAGTTGTCGATGTCGTCCGGGTCGCCTTCGCAGTCGACCACGACGATCTGACCCGGGGTCAGCTCGTTGAACAGGATCCGCTCGGAGAGGTTGTCCTCGATGTCGCGCTGGATCGTGCGACGAAGCGGACGGGCACCGAGCACCGGGTCGAAGCCCTTCGCGGCCAGGTACTTCTTGGCGTTGTCGGTCAGCTCCAGACCCATGTCCTTGTTCCGCAGCTGGCCCTCGATCCGCTGGATCATGATGTCCACGATCGAGAGGATCTCGGTCTGGCGCAGCTGGTGGAAGACGATGGTGTCGTCGATCCGGTTGAGGAACTCAGGCCGGAAGTGCTGCTTGAGCTCGTCGTTGACCTTCTGCTTCATCCGGTCGTAGTTGGACTCGGAGTCCTCCGACTGCTGGAAGCCCAGCGACACCGCCTTGGCGACGTCTCGGGTGCCCAGGTTGGTGGTCAGGATGATGACCGTGTTCTTGAAGTCCACGATCCGACCCTGACCGTCGGTGAGCCGACCGTCTTCGAGGATCTGCAAGAGCGTGTTGAACACGTCCGGGTGGGCCTTCTCGATCTCGTCGAAGAGGACCACCGAGAACGGCCGACGCCGCACCTTCTCGGTCAGCTGCCCGCCCTCGTCGTAGCCGACGTAGCCGGGAGGGGCACCCACGAGCCGGGAGACCGTGTAACGGTCGTGGAACTCGGACATGTCCAGCTGGATGAGGGCATCCTCGCTGCCGAAGAGGAACTCGGCGAGCGCCTTGGACAGCTCGGTCTTACCGACACCGGACGGGCCGGCGAAGATGAACGAGCCGGACGGGCGCTTCGGGTCCTTCAGGCCGGCCCGGGTACGCCGGATCGCCTTCGAGACCGCCTTGACCGCGTCCTCCTGGCCGATGACGCGCTTGTGCAGCTCGTCCTCCATGCGCAGCAGGCGCGAGGTCTCCTCCTCGGTCAGCTTGTAGACCGGGATACCGGTCCAGTTGCCGAGCACCTCGGCGATCTGCTCGTCGTCAACCTCGCTGACGACGTCCAGGTCACCGGCCTTCCACTCCTTCTCCCGCTGAGCCTTCTGGCCGAGGAGCTGCTTCTCCTTGTCGCGCAGCTGGGCGGCGCGCTCGAAGTCCTGCGCGTCGATCGCGGACTCCTTGTCGCGACGCACCTGGGCGATGCGCTCGTCGAAGTCACGCAGGTCTGGCGGCGCGGTCATCCGACGGATCCGCATCCGGGCACCGGCCTCGTCGATCAGGTCGATCGCCTTGTCCGGGAGGAAGCGGTCGGAGATGTACCGGTCGGCCAGCGTCGCGGCGGCAACGAGAGCCGCGTCGGTGATGCTCACGCGGTGGTGAGCCTCGTAGCGGTCACGCAGGCCCTTGAGGATCTCGATGGTGTGGGCCAGCGACGGCTCACCCACCTGGATCGGCTGGAACCGGCGCTCGAGAGCGGCGTCCTTCTCCAGGTGCTTGCGGTATTCGTCGAGCGTGGTGGCACCGATCGTCTGAAGCTCACCACGGGCCAGCATCGGCTTGAGGATGCTCGCGGCGTCGATCGCGCCCTCGGCGGCACCCGCACCCACCAGGGTGTGGATCTCGTCGATGAAGAGGATGATGTCGCCGCGGGTGCGGATCTCCTTGAGCACCTTCTTGAGGCGCTCCTCGAAGTCACCGCGGTAGCGGGAACCGGCCACGAGCGCGCCCAGGTCGAGCGTGTAGAGCTGCTTGTCCTTGAGGGTCTCGGGCACCTCGCCCTTGATGATCTTCTGGGACAGGCCCTCCACCACGGCGGTCTTACCGACGCCGGGCTCACCGATCAGGACCGGGTTGTTCTTGGTACGGCGGGAGAGCACCTGCATGACCCGCTCGATTTCCTTCTCGCGCCCGATGACCGGGTCGAGCTTGCCCTCGCGGGCGGCCTGAGTCAGGTTGCGGCCGAACTGGTCCAGCACCAGGCTGGTCGACGGCGCGGCCTCACCCGGCGCGGCGCCTGCCGCGGCAGGCTCCTTGCCCTGGTAGCCGGAGAGCAGCTGGATCACCTGCTGGCGGACCCGGTTGAGGTCGGCGCCGAGCTTGACCAGCACCTGGGCGGCGACGCCCTCGCCCTCACGGATCAGCCCGAGCAGGATGTGCTCCGTGCCGATGTAGTTGTGGCCGAGCTGCAGCGCCTCGCGCAGCGACAGCTCCAGCACCTTCTTTGCCCGCGGCGTGAACGGGATGTGCCCGCTCGGCGCCTGCTGGCCCTGGCCGATGATCTCCTCGACCTGCTGGCGGACGCCCTCCAGGGAGATGCCGAGGCTCTCCAGGGCTTTTGCCGCGACGCCTTCACCTTCGTGGATCAGGCCCAGCAGGATGTGTTCCGTACCGATGTAGTTGTGGTTGAGCATCCGGGCCTCTTCTTGGGCCAGGACGACAACCCGTCGCGCTCGGTCGGTGAACCGCTCGAACATGCCCTCGTGCTCCTCACGTGCCGTGCGCCTTGATGGTCAAGATCTTGGCGGGGCCGGTGCACGAACGTCCAGGACGGGCGTCCGTGCCTCCTTACTCTATCGTCGCTGACCGACTCAGCTGAGGTCGTGTGTCTCTGCTCTGGGTCGGTTCCACGTCGTTTTGAACAACCGTCCGCGCTCAGGAGGTGTTCCGGTAGCCCTGCCGCTACGCGCAGAGCGAAATCCGACTGGCGCTACGGGAGCCCGATCCGGGGTCCGGAAGCGTTCCGGGAGGCTCCGGGAGGGCGGACCGGCGGTCGCGACGAGCGCCGCGCCCACCCCTGGGGAAGTTGTCCACAGGTTGTGGATAGCTGTTCCACTGGTTGTGGACAACGTCGGTCGGCCCGGAATGCTTCCCGGCCCGCAACGACCACGACAACGCAAGCCCGAAACGGACATAACGACGCCGTCCCTGGAACGGGCACAACGGCGCCGGCCATCACCGGATACGGCGACGCCGGCCCGGAGAACTTCTCCGGCCCGGCGTCGGTGTCGCCTGCGGTGGCGGTTGACCACCGAGCTACTGACGGATCAGCGCTTCGCGTGGAACTCGTCCACGATCTCCTGCGGGATACGACCCCGGTCCGAGATGTCCTTGCCGGCCTTCTTGGCCCACTCCCGGATCGCCTTGTTCTGTTCCCGATCGGCGGTCGCGCCACCCCGACCGCGGGCAGCCCGGCCACCGATCACCACGCCGCCCCGGCCGACCTTGGTGCCGGCAGCCACGTACGAGGCAAATGCATCGCGCAATTTCGCGGCGTTGGCGCTCGACAGGTCGATCTCGTACTGAACGCCGTCGAGGGCGAACTTGACGGTCTCGTCCGCGTCCCCGCCGTCCAGGTCATCGACCAGCTTGTGAATGATCTGCTTGGCCACGTCCCACATTCCTTTCGAGCAGGGCGCTCCTGCTAACGAGAGCACAATAACCCCCGCGCCGCTCGTCGCGTCAATAGGATCCGGTTACGGCCCGGCGTGAGCCGGGCGGGACTACTCCTGGCGGACCAACGGGAAGAGGATCGTTTCCCGAATTCCGAGCCCGGTCAGGGCCATCAACAGCCGGTCGATTCCCATTCCCATACCGCCGGCCGGCGGCATTCCATACTCCATCGCCCGAAGAAAGTCCTCGTCGAGACGCATCGCCTCGTCGTCACCACGGGCGGCCAACTGCGCCTGGGCAACCAGCCGTTCCCGCTGCACGACCGGGTCGACCAGCTCGGAGTACGCGGTGCCCAACTCGAAGCCGAGCACGTAGAGGTCCCACTTCTCGGCCAGCCCCGGCTCGCTGCGGTGTGCCCGGGTCAGCGGGCTCGTCTCCTCCGGGTAGTCCCGTACGAAGGTGGGCGCCTCCAGGCCGGGAACGACCAGTTCCTCGAACAACTCCTCGGCCAGCTTGCCCGGGCCCCACTTCGGGTCCACGGCCAATCCCACCTTGTCCGCGTACTCCACCAGGCGGGAGCGTTCGGTGCGGACCGTGACCTCCTCACCCAGTGCTTCGGAAAGCACACCGAACAACGTCACCGACCGCCACTCGCCGCCCAGGTCGAACTCCCGCCCGTCGGCGTGGGTCACCACCGTCGAGCCGCTCACCGCGATCGCCGCCTGTTGCACGAGATTGCGGGTCAACTCGGCCATCGTGTCGTAGTCGCCGTACGCCTGGTACGTCTCCAGCATCGCGAACTCCGGCGAGTGCGAAGAGTCGACACCCTCATTACGGAAGTTGCGGTTGATCTCGAAGACGCGGTCGACGCCGCCGACCACAGCACGCTTGAGAAACAGTTCCGGAGCGATTCGCAGATACAGATCGGTGTTCAACGCATTGCTGTGGGTCACGAACGGTCGGGCCGCCGCGCCCCCATGCAGCAGTTGCAACATCGGCGTTTCCACCTCGATGAAGCCCTGCCCGTGCAGTGAATCGCGCAGACTGCGTACCGCGGCGGCCCGGGTGCGCACCATCTCCCGCGCCTGCGGCCGAACAATCAGATCGACGTAGCGCTGCCGGACGCGCGCCTCCTCGGAGAGGGGCTTGTGGGCCACCGGCAACGGTCGCAGCGCCTTGGCGGTCATCTCCCATTGCTGAGCCAGCACCGACAGCTCACCCCGGCGGCTGGTGATCACCTCACCGGTGACGCCGACGTGGTCGCCGAGGTCGACGAGGCGCTTCCACGCCTCCAGCCGCTCCGGCCCGACCCGGTCCAGGGAGAGCATCGCCTGCAACTCGGTGCCGTCGCCGTCGCGAAGGGTCGCGAAGCAGAGCTTGCCGGTGTTGCGTACGAAGATCACCCGGCCGGTGACCGCGACCTGGTCGCCGGTCGCGGTGTCGGTCGGCAGGTCGGCGTAGCCCGCCCGGACCTGCGCCAGGGTGGTGGTGCGGGGGAAGCCGACCGGGTAGGGCTCGACGCCGTCGGCGAGCATCCGGTCCCGCTTCTCCCGGCGGACCTTCATCTGCTCGGGAAGGTCGTCGGCGGGGTCCACTGGCACGGGGTTCTGCTCGCTCACGGCACGCTTCCTCGTCACGGAGATACAGGGGGTCAGGCCCGAGCGTACTCAAGCGGTCCGGAGGCTGTTACGGGATAACCTGCCCGTCATGGTCGATCACACTCATGCCCTGTCGTTCGGTGCCGCCGCGAGTGATTACGACCGGTTTCGACCACGTTATCCCGAGGCTGCGGTCCGCTGGGCACTCGACGGGCTGAGCGAAGCCCGGGTGGTCGATCTGGCAGCGGGCACCGGCATCCTGACCCGCGCTGTGCTGGCCCTGGGCCACGAGGTCGTACCGGTCGAGCCCGATCCGGGGATGCGGGCGCAGCTCGCCGCCAGCACCCCGGGCACGACGGCGCTGGCGGGCAGCGCCGAGGCCGTGCCGCTGCCCGACTCGACGACGGACGCGGTGCTGGTCGGGACGGCGTACCACTGGTTCGACCGGGAGCCCGCGCACGCCGAGATCGCCCGGATGCTTCGTCCCGGCGGCACCTTCGCCCCCCTCTGGAACATCCGGGACGACAGCGTCGACTGGGTGGCCGAGCTGGGTCGCATCGCCCACTTCGGGGACAAGTCGGCCCGCCAGGTCGTCGGCGAGTGCTCCGACTTCGGCCCCGCCTTCGATGCCATCGAGTCGCGCGAGTTCGCGCACCGCAGCACGCTCACGCCGGATCAGCTCCTCGGCGTGGTCCGCACCCGCTCGTACTGGCTCACCGCTTCCACCGACGATCAGCAGCGGGTCGAGCGGGAGTTGACCGAACTCCTGAGCACCCACCCGGCCCTGGTGGGCCGGGACACCATCGAGCTGCCGTACCGGACGCTGGTGCTGCGCGCCCGGCGCCGCTGACGCCAACGGGGTCTCACAGGTTGCGCTCGTAGACCATCCGCAGGCCGATCAGCGTGATCATCGGTTCGTGGTGGGTGATGCGGTGGCACTCGTTGATCACCAGGGAGGCGAGGCCGCCGGTGGCGATCACCGCCCGCACCTCGCCCAACTCCTCGGTCATCCGCTCGACGATCCGGTCCACCTGCCCGGCGAAGCCGAAGTACAGGCCGGCCTGGAGGCACTCCACGGTGTTCTTGCCGATCACCGAGCGGGGCTTGGTGGCCTCGACCTTACGCAACTGCGCGGCCCGGGCGGCCAGCGCGTCGAAGGAGATCTCGATGCCCGGGGCGAAAGCGCCGCCGAGGAACTCGCCGCGCTCGCTGATCACGTCGAAGTTGGTGGTGGTACCGAAGTCCACCACGATCGACGGGCCGCCGTAGAGGGTGTACGCGGCCAGGGTGTTCACCACCCGGTCGGCGCCGACCTCCTTCGGATTGTCGATCGCCAACTGCACCCCGGTCCGCACCCCCGGCTCGACCACGACGCTCGGCAGGTCGGCGTAGTAGCGGCTCAGCATGGTGCGCAGCGATCGCAGCGCGGCCGGCACCGTGGAGCAGGCGGCCACACCGGTGATCTCGACGTTGTCGCTGGCGAGCAGACCCCGGAACATCAGGCCCAGCTCGTCCGCCGTCGAACGGGCATCGGTCTTGATCCGCCAGGAGTGCACCAGCTTGTCGCCGTCGAAGGTCGCCAGCACGGTGTTGGTGTTTCCGATGTCGATGCAGAGCAGCACGCACGCAGCCTAGACAACTACTCGGTACGCAGGTCCAGCGCGATGTCCAGGATCGGCGACGAGTGCGTCAACGCGCCCACCGAGAGGAAGTCCACGCCGGTGGCCGCGTACCGGCCGGCCACCTCCAGGGTCAGCCCGCCGGTCGCCTCCAGCTCCGCCCGGTCACCCACCGCGGCCACCGCCTCGGCCAGCACCTCCGGTGTCATGTTGTCGCAGAGCAGGAAGTCCGCCCCGGCCTCCACCGCCTCCACCGCCTCGTCGACTCCTGTCACCTCGACCTGCACCGGCACCTCCGGGAACGCCTCCCGGACCCGCCGGTAGGCCGCCGTGATGCTCCCGGCCGCCAGCTTGTGGTTGTCCTTGATCATGGCCACGTCGTAGAGGCCCATCCGCTTGTTGGTGCCACCGCCGGCCCGCACCGCGTACTTCTCCAGCGCCCGCAGGCCCGGCGTCGTCTTGCGGGTGTCCAGCACCTTCGCCTTCGTGCCGGCCAGCGCGTCCGTCCAGGCGCGGGTGTGGGTGGCCACTCCGGACATCCGGCAGAGCAGGTTGAGCGCCGTCCGCTCGGCCGTCAGCAGCAGCCGGGTCGGGCCGGTCACCGTCGCCAGCACGTCGCCGCGGGCCACCCGCTCGCCGTCGCGGGCCAGCACCGACACCTCGACGGTACGACCGAAGCCGGTCACCTCTCCCACCAGCTCGAACACGGCGGCGGCCACCGCCATCCCGGCCACCACCCCGTCCGCGCGGGCCACCAGGTCGGCGGTGTCGGTCTGCGCCGCCGGAATGGTGGCCACACTGGTGACGTCCAGGAAATCCGGGCCCAGATCCTCGACCAGCGCGCCCTCGATCACCTGCCGCACCTGCGCCGGATCCAGCCCAGCCGCCCGCAACGCCGCCTGCGTCGACTCGATCAATGTCATCTCCGTTCGCGACTGCGGGGCTCGCAAGACCGGCTCACTCCTCGCGCTCACTGTGCTTCTCCCATTGCTGCGTCACCCGGCCCTGCGCACCTACCGCCCCGACCAGATGGCCCAGCCACCGCTCGTCGGCGGTCGGGAAGTCCTCCCGCCAGTGGCAGCCCCGGGTCTCTTCACGGGCGTACGCGGCGGCAACCAGCGTCGACGCCACGGTGAGCAGGTTCGTCGCCTCCCAGTCGGCGGTCCGCGGCCGACCCCGGGCAACACCCAACTCGGTCAACGTCCCGGCCGTCCCGGCCAGCGTCGCCGCGGACCGGAGCACCCCGGCGCCCCGGGTCATCGCCCGTTGCAGGGTCGGCGTCACCTCCGCCGGCAGCACCCAGCCGGTACCCCCACGCCAGGCGCCGGTGTCCGCCGGCTGAACCTGCTCGGGCAGGCCGGCCGCGATGTCCTCGGCGATCCGGCGGGAGAAGACCAGACCCTCCAGCAGGGAGTTGCTGGCCAGCCGGTTCGCGCCGTGCACGCCCGTGCAGGCCACCTCGCCGCAGGCGTACAGGCCGGGGATCGAGGTGCGGCCGCGCAGGTCGGTCCGGACGCCGCCGGAGGCGTAGTGGGCGGCCGGGGCCACCGGGATCAGGTCGGTCGCCGGGTCCACGCCGATCGCCAGGCAGGACGCCACGATGGTGGGGAACCGACCGGCCAGGAAGTCGCCGCCCAGGTGCCGTGCGTCGAGAAAGACGTGGTCCGCGCCGGTGGCCAGCAACACCCGGTGGATGCCCTTGGCCACCACGTCCCGGGGGGCCAGCTCAGCCAACTCGTGCTGGCCCACCATGAACCTCTTGCCGTCCGCGTCCACCAGGTACGCGCCCTCGCCGCGCAACGCCTCGGAGACCAGTGGCTGCTGCGCGTGCCCCGCCCCGGGCACCCCCGCGCCGGACGGGGTGATCAGGGCGGTCGGATGGAACTGGACGAACTCCACGTCGGTCACCGCCGCGCCGGCCCGCAGCGCCAGCGCCACCCCGTCCCCGGTGGAGACCGCCGGGTTGGTGGTGGCCGAGAAAATCTGTCCCATCCCGCCGGTGGCGAGCACCACCGCACGGGCCAGCAGCGCGCCGACGCCGTCCTCGCTGCCCTCACCCAACACGTGCAGGGTGATCCCGCAGGCCGCGCCGAGCCCATCCGGCCCGTCGCCCGGCGCGCGCAGCAGGTCCAGCACGAGGGCGTGCTCGACCAGCCGGATCCACGGGTCGCGTTGCACCGCCGCGTGCAGGGCCCGCTGCACCTCCGCGCCGGTGGCGTCCCCGCCAGCATGCACGATCCGGTCCGCCCGGTGCCCGCCCTCACGGGTCAGCATCAGCGAGCCGTCCGGGTGACGATCGAACTCGGCGCCGGTCCGGATCAACTCACGGAGCCGGGTCGGGCCCTCCTCGACCAGCACCCGGACCGCCGCCGGGTCGCAGAGCCCGACTCCGGCGACCTCGGTGTCCCGGGCATGTGCCGCCGGGCTGTCGGCCGGGTCGAGCACTGCGGCGATGCCGCCCTGTGCCCACCGGGTCGAGCCGTCGTCAATGTTGACCTTGGTAACCACCGTGACGTGCAGACCCGCCTCACGCAGGTGCAGGGCCGCGGTCAACCCGGCCACACCGGAACCCACCACGATCACGTCGGTGGTCTCCACCCAGCCGGGCGCGGGCGCGGCCAGCAGCGCGGGCAGGGCAGGCAGGTCGACGGTCGGGAGGTCCATCCCCCCAGTCAACCCGAACCATCCTCGCCCGGGGCGGCGGGGGCGGGACGAGTGTTTTGGGCGACCCCGTCCGGCGCGCGCCGCGCCGCGCCGGCCGTCAGGCCGTGGTCACTTCGTCCGGACCGGTAGACCAGCCGGGCCCGCGCCCTTCAGCGAGACGGCCACCGTACGGTCGCTGAGCCACAGATAGCAGCGGACGCCCCGATCACCGACCTTCCACCGCCCCGCCCCCGGCGGCCGGACCACCACCCCGCTGCGGAAGCGCAGGTCGGTGTCGTCCGGAACGCCCGCGTACCGGGCGAGGACGCTGCGACAACCCGTGTAGAGCGGCACCCAGTCGGCGTCCCGGGTCGGGTACGCCATGTCCGGTGCGCGCCACACCCCGACGAACTCGGCGTCGTGCTGTTTGCCGCACTCCACCGGGATCAGCGTCTGCACACCCCGGCCGGCACCACCGCGGGTCTGCTGGCAACCGAGGCGCAGCACGGTGGGCCCCTTCAACGCGTCCCGCAGACTGCCCGAACGGACCACCACGGTGGCCGCCGCCTCGACGGTGGTCAGCTCGGTGAGGTCGCAGCGGAACCACCGGGACCCCGCCGCCCAGCCCGGCCCGTTGGGCAGCGCCACGGACATCCGCAGCCGGCCGGCCCGCCAGTCGTCACCCACGTAGCCGGTGGCCCGGGTGTCGCACTCGGCGAACGCGCCCCGCAACTCGGCCGAACCCCCCGCCGGGGCGGTCGTCCGCTCGGCCGGAAACGCCCCCACATGCACGGTCTCCAGGCGGTGCGGCCCGGCGCAGTCCACCGGCTCATAGCTGGCCAGGCTGACCAGGTCGGTGAAGTCGGCGGCGTGACACACACCGGCGGCCGGGGTGAACGCCGACGGCGCCGGCAACGCCGCCCAGTCATCGGTCAGATCACCGTCCAGGCCGCCGGACCCGGCACAGCCCACCAGCAACACCGCCGTCACGGCAGCGGCGAACAGGGTCGTCATGGCACGGCGCATCGCGGCCTCCCCCAGCCACCGACCGGCTTCCGCCAGCGTGCCCAGGGTAACCGGAAATGACCTTCTGGTGACAGACCGGAATCGCGGTACGCGGGATCAGACTCCGGACACGGCCAGCGGGCTGGGTACCGGGTTCCCGGCCGTACCGGGCGCCGCCGCCGCCGGGTCGGCACCCAACTCGACCACCCGGTTGTCGGCGTCGACGTGCACGACCCGTGGCCGGTAGGACCGGGCCTCGGCGTCGTCCATCTGCCCGTACGAGATCAGGATGACCAGGTCACCGGGGTGCACCAGGTGCGCGGCGGCGCCGTTGATGCCGATCACGCCGCTGCCTCGCTGGCCCGGGATCACGTACGTCTCGAGCCGGGCGCCATTGGTGATGTCCACGATCGCCACCTGCTCGCCGGGGAGCAGGTCGGCGGCGTCGAGCAGATCCTCGTCCACCGTCACCGAACCGACGTAGTGCAGGTCGGCCTGGGTCACCGTGGCCCGGTGGATCTTCGACTTGAGCATGGTCCGCAACATCGGGGTGGCCTTTCGCGGGATTGGTGGAGGGTGGTGCGGCCGGGTCAGGGGCGCGGGGCGAGGTGGATCGCCGCGTTGTCGATCAACCGGGTGGCGCCCACCCAGGCGGCGATGACCAGCCGGGCCGGCCCGGACACCGGCCCCGGTTCCAACTCGGGATCGGTGAGCACCAGGTAGTCGAGGCGGGCACCGGGCGTACCGGCGCCGAACGCGGCGTGCGCGGCGGTCAGCACCGCCCCCGCGTCCAGGCCGTCGTCGGCGGCCCGCGCACCGGCCCGCAGCGCGGCGGACAGGCTCAGCGCGGCGGCCCGCTCCGGCTCGCTCAGGTAACGGTTACGGCTGGAGAGCGCCAGCCCGTCCGGCTCCCGGACGGTCGGCACGCCGACCACCTCGACCGGCACGTCCAGGTCACGGGCCATCCGCCGGACCAGGGTGAGCTGCTGGTAGTCCTTCTCGCCGAAGAACGCCAGGTCCGGTTTGGTGAGCTGGAGCAGCTTCAGCACCACGGTGAGCACGCCGTGGAAGAAGCCGGGGCGGCTCGCCCCCTCCAGCTCGGCGCCGAGCGGACCCGGATCGAGGCGTACGTGGGGCTGCCCGTCCGGGTACATGTCCGCCACCGACGGGGCGAAGACCAGGTCGGCGCCCGCCCGCCGGCACACCTCCAGGTCGGCGTCGAGGGTGCGCGGGTAGCGGTCGAAGTCCTCGTTCGGCCCGAACTGCAACGGGTTCACGAAGATCGTCACCAGCACGTGGTCGGCCTGTTCCCGGGCCGCCCGCAGCAACGTCTCGTGCCCGGAGTGCAGCGCGCCCATGGTCATCACCACCCCGACCGTGCCCTTCAGCCCGGCCCGGGCCTCGGCCAACTCGGCCCGGGTGTGCACAAGCTGGGTCATGCCGCCACCTCCCGACCGCTGTCGGCCAGCACGCCGAGCAGCGACTGTGCGTCCACCGGCCGCAGCCGGCCGGCGGCGATCGCCCGATCGGCGGTGCGCCGGGCCAGCGCCAGGTACGCCGGGACGGACTCCGGTGCGGTGGCCGCCAACCGGGCCAGGTGCCGTTGCACGGTGCCCGCGTCGCCACGGGAGACCGGGCCGGTCAACGCGTCGTCGCCGAGCCGCAGCGCGTTCTCCAGGGCGGCCCGCAGCAGCGGGGCGAGCACCTTCTCCGGCCGGGACACCCCGGCGTCCCGCAACCGGTCGGTCGCCTCGTTGACCAGGGTCACCAGGTGGTTCGCGCCGTGAGCCAGCGCGGCGTGGTAGAGCGGGCGATCCGACTCGGCCACCCACTCGGGTACGCCACCGAGGTCGGCGACCAGCCGGGCAGCCAGCGGGCGCAACTCGGCCGGGGCGGTCACCCCGTACGAGATGCCGTCCAGCCGGGTCAGGTCGTCCGGCGTACCGGTGAAGGTCATCGCCGGGTGCAGGGCGAGCGGCCGGGCGCCGGCCGCGACGGCCGGCCCCAGCACGGCCAGGCCGTGCGCTCCGGAGGTGTGCGCGACGATCTGGCCCGGATGCAGCGCTCCCCGCTCCGCGAGGTCGGTCACCACACCGGCCAGCTTGTCGTCCGGCACCGCGATCAGCAGCAGGTCGGCGGCGGCGTGGGCCACGGCGGCGACCGGGCGGCGGGGCACCTCGGGCACGAGCAGGGCGAGACGGGCGCGGCTGGCGCCGGAGCTGCCGGAGACGGCGACCACCCGGTGCCCGGCGGCGGCGAGCGCGGCGCCCAGCACGGCACCGACCCGACCGGCGCCGACGACACCGACGGTGAGCAGACGGGAGGTGGCGCGGGCGCCGGGAACGGCGCGATCCCACGAGGCGGCGGGCCCGTGCGGGCCGGCCGGACGCGGGCGCAACGGTGCGCTCATGACGACGATCCAGTCCTCGAGAAAGGGTACCGGTCGATCGCAAGTATGCGCCCGGCCTACCGAACCCGGACAAGCATGTGTGAAAACCTTCACCACCGCCGCAACGCCCCGACTGCACTCCAGGCCGAGCCCCAGCCCGGCCCGCGTCGATCATGGAGACGTGGTGCCTGGCTTAGCAGCAGAAAAGGCAATTGTCCCCCACGACAACTCCATGATCGACGCGGCAGCTCGTGAGTGCGGGGATCACGAGTCGCCTCGTATTCCGTGACCGTAGGGTCGGCACGGTGACCCACGCGCAACGCGGAACGCACTGATGTCGATCCTGTGGCGGGACGCCATGGCCAGCGCCCTCTACGGGCCGGGCGGCTTCTTCGTCGCCGGCACCGGGCCGGCCGACCACTTCCGTACCAGCGTGCACGCGTCCCCAGCCTTCGCCATCGCGCTCCTGCGCCTGATCGCAGAAGTGGACTCGACCCTCGGCCACCCCTCGCGACTTGACGTGATCGACGTCGGGGCTGGGCGTGGGGAGCTGCTCCGCGCCCTGCTGGCGTCCGTCGGGGGCGCGGTGGGGGTTTCCGGGGAGCCCACCCGCTCCGGGCGGTCAGGCTTGATCCCTCCGCGGGCGGACTTTCCGGAAACCCTGACTTCCACGGCCGCCGCCCGTCGCTCGGTCAACGAGCCGTCGTTGGTCACCGCCCGTCCGTCGCTCGCGGCGCGGGTTCGCTTCACAGCCGTCGAGTACGCGGACCGCCCCGAGAACCTGCCCGAAGAGATCAACTGGACAGCCGAGATCCCCGCCGGAATCACCGGAGTGCTGCTCGCCACCGAGTGGCTGGACAACGTCCCGCTGGACGTCGCAGTACACACCGAAGACGGCTGGCGATACCTGCTGGTCGACCCCGACACCGGTGCCGAATCGGTCGGTGAGCCGGTCAGTCCCGATGATCTCGACTGGTTGACCACGTGGTGGCCTAGCCCCGACACCCCCGGCAGTGACTACCCGCGAGCCGAGATCGGCCGAAGCCGAGATGAGGCATGGGCCATCGCGGTAAGCAAGATCAGTCGAGGGTTGGCGGTGGCAGTCGACTACGGGCACCTGCGCGACGATCGGCCCGTCGACGGGACGTTGACCGGGTACCGGGGTGGTCGGCAGGTGCCTCCGGTGCCCGACGGGTCGAGTGATGTCACCGCCCACGTGGCCATCGACTCGGTCGCCTCCGCTGGTGCGGCGGTCGCCCGGTGCGCGTACTCCCTGGTCCCCCAGCGGGAGGCGCTGCGGGCGCTCGGGGCCGACGGCGGGCGACCGCCGCTCAGCCTGGCCGGCACCGACCCGGTCGGCTACCTGCGGGCGCTGGCCGCCGCGTCGGCGGTGGCCGAGCTGACCGACCCGGCCGGGCTCGGCGGGCACTGGTGGTTGCGCCAGCCGGTCGGCATCCCGCTCGGGCCGTCCGTGGCACGATGACGGGCATGACCACCGACGCCGGGGACCTCCGTGAACTGACCGTCGGCACCGGGGCCGGCCTGGTCGCCGGCACCGGTGATCAGCAGCTCGGCACCGACATGGTGCTGAACATCGGTCCGCAGCACCCCTCCACCCATGGTGTGCTGCGGTTGAAGCTGGTGCTCGACGGCGAGCGGGTGATCGCCTGCGAACCGATCGTCGGTTACATGCACCGGGGCGCGGAGAAGCTCTTCGAGGTACGTGACTACCGGCAGATCATCGTGCTGGCCAACCGGCACGACTGGCTCTCGGCGTTCTCCAACGAGCTGGGTGTGGTGCTCGCGGTGGAACGCCTGATGGGCATGGAGGTGCCGGAGCGGGCCACCTGGCTGCGGATGGCCCTCGCGGAGCTGAACCGGGTGCTCAACCACCTGATGTTCCTCGGCTCGTACCCGTTGGAGATCGGGGCGATCACTCCGATCTTCTACGCCTTCCGGGAACGGGAGACCATCCAGGCGGTGATGGAGGAGGTCTCCGGCGGCCGGATCCACTACATGTTCAACCGGGTGGGTGGCCTCAAGGAGGAGGTGCCGTACGGGTGGACCGGGCGGGCCCGCGCGGCGATCGGCGAGGTACGTCGCCGGTTGCCCGACCTGGACCACCTGATCCGGCGTAACGAGATCTTCCTGGCCCGTACCGTCGGCGTGGGCGTGCTGTCCGCCGCGGACGCCGCCGCGTTCGGCGCGTCCGGCCCGGTGGCCCGCGCCTCCGGGCTCGACCTGGACCTGCGCCGCGACGACCCCTACCTGGCCTACGACGAGCTGAACGTGCCGGTGGTCACCCGGACCGCCGGGGACTGCCACGCCCGTTTCGAGGTGCTGCTCGACCAGGTGTACGCGTCGCTGGACCTTGCCGAGCAGTGCCTCGACCGGGTGGACCGGCTAACCGGGCCGATCAACACGCGGCTGCCGAAGGTGCTCAAGGCGCCGGAGGGGCACACGTACGCCTGGACGGAGAACCCGCTCGGCATCAACGGCTACTACCTGGTGTCCCGGGGCGAGAAGACGCCGTGGCGGTTGAAGCTGCGCACCGCCTCGTACGCGAACGTGCAGGCGTTGGCCACCCTGCTCCCCGGCTGCCTGGTCCCGGATCTGATCGCGATTCTCGGCTCGATGTTCTTCGTGGTCGGCGACATCGACAAGTGACCCGACTCGCCTGACCGCTCACCGCCAGCGGTCGGTGGGTGGCGCGCCGCCGGCACGCGGTACGTCGTCCTGGGGCGGATAGCCGTAGCGCTCGTCGACCCGCCGCCGGCCGGTCCGCTCCGGTGCGGGTTCCGCCTGATGGCCGCGTTGGCGCGGTGGACGCCACTCGTCCGGTACCGGCACACCGCCCACCGGCAACGCGGGCCTTCCCGGCTCGGCCCGCCGGCCACCGTCGCGGTCGTGGCGGCGCGCCGGCTCGTCCCGGGGATACGGCTCCCGCTCCTCGTACCGGCCCGCGTCCTCATGACGGCGCGGCTCCTCGTACCGGCCCGCGTCCTCGTGGCGGCGCGGCTCCTCGTGGCGGACGGCTGCCCAGCGGTCGGCCACCCGGTACTCGGTGCCGGTGGCGTCGGCGTGCACCTCGGCCCGGCGTTCGCCGACCCGCAGCTCCCGGCCGTTCTCGTCGTCGCGGACGGCGGCCCACCGGTCACCGGCCCGCAGCTGCGACCAGTACTCGCCGGTGTCGTCGGCCCGCAGCGGCGGCCCAGGCTCCGGTGCTGCGGCACCCGTCCGGTCGCGGTGCTCCGACCAGCCCCGATCGTCCGGGCTGTTCCAGGAATCCACCGCTGGCCGCTCCGGGGTGCGGTGCGACCTGGCTGCCGGGGCGGGCTCGTCGGGCTGGGCGTACACGTCGCGCCGATCGGTCCACTCCGGCTCGTCGCGGCGGCCCGTCCAGCCCGGCTCATCGCCGTACCCGGCTCTGGGGCGCTCTTCCGGCTCGCTCCTCGCTCGGCCGGCCGGGCGGGGACGCTCGTCCGCGTCGCTGCCCCGGGTCCACTCCTGCGCGGGTGGGGTCCACTGACCGGCGTACCCGCCGCCGTAGCGCCCAGCCGGCTCGGCCGGGCCGCCGTCCACGACGGTGTGCCGGGTGGTGACGTGCACGGTCTCGGTGTGTCGGACCACGCCACCCGGCCGGTGCGCCGCCTCGGGGCGGTCGTGCTCGCGGGGGCGGGCTGAGCCGTACGCGGTGGCGGCCGGCCGCTCCCCGCCGTACATCCCGGCGGTGGCTGGCGGCTCGGGGGCCTCCCGGGCGTACGCCGGCTCGTCGTCGTCCGGGTGCTCGGAGCGCCCCCAGCGGGGCGCGTCGTCGGGGCCGGACACCCGGGCGCGGCCGGCCGGCGCGTCACCCGGGACCCGGCTACGGGCCACCGGCGCGTCGTCCACCGGCGGCTCGACGGCAGCCACTCGCGCCCGCCCGGCGCCTGCCGGCTCGACAGCGGGGGCGGCACCGGCGAGGGCGGCGCCGCTGGCGTCGAGGCGGCGGCGCACCGCGGCGATCCCCTCCTGGGCCCGTTGCGCCTGGTCGAGCGCTTGGTTACCGCGCTGCGCGGCGGCCACGATCTCGCTGCGTAGCTCCCGACGCAACTGCTCGATCTCGTCCAGCAGCTCGTCGGTCCGCGCCGAGTCACCCTCGCCGTCGGGCCGCAGCGCGATGGAGAGGCCGATGAGCACCACCGCGAGGATGGCGAGCACCGCGGCGAAGCGCAGCGGGCCGTTGCCGTCAGCCACCAGCAGAATCAGCGCCGCTACCGGCGCGAGGGCGACGCCCACCCAGAAGAGCATGGTCAGCAGCGATGGTTGACGCCGGACGTCGGAGGTGGCCGGGGCTGGCATGGATGTGCAGCCTACCCACGATGTCCATCGGAGGGAACGGGGTCCCCGGGACGCACGGACGCCCCCGCCCGGTGCGGGCGGGGGCGTCCTCTGCACGTGCGGAGAGGGCTCAGCTGGTGGCGAAGGCGCCATCCGAGGAGAAGATCAGGCCCACGCTGATCGACCCGTCGCGCAGGCCACTCTTGGTCAGCGGCCCGCCCTGGTCCAGCGAGGAGAACTTGCCGACCGACAGCCCGTACGTCTTCTCCAGGCCCGGCTTGCAGAACGGACGCTGCTCGCACTCTGGCGGGCCACCCAGCACGGTCGCGCTGCCGGAACACTTCGCCGCCAACTCGGAGAGGGTCCGCACGCCGTACTTGTCGGCGAAGGCCTGGGTCACCGCGAAGGCGTTCTGGTCCTGCGCGGCGGCCGGGGTGCCGAAGGTGAGGCCGGCCTTGTCGCCCTCGGCCTTGAGCGCGGTCACCGTCGTGTTGATGTCCGGCGAGGAGACCGGCTGCGCGTTCTGGCCGTTGGCCTTGGTGTTGAGGAACTCGGCCATGGTCGCCGCGTACTCCGGGACGACCTGGATCTCGCCCTTCTCCAGGGCCGGCGCGTAGAGCTCCCGGTTGCCGATCTGCTGCACCTTGACCTGGTAGCCGGCGGCGGTGAGCACGATCCGGTACAGCTCGCCCAGAATCTGACTCTCGGCGAAGTTGCCGGAACCCACCGTGATGTCTCCGCCCGGGCCCTTGGCGATGCCCGCGGTGAGGTTGTTCGCGCTGGCGAACTCCTCGGCCGCCACCTTGGCGGTCTTGCGGTCCTCGTTGACGGCCTTGTTGAGCTGGATCAGCTTCGGGGTGTCGAGCGCGGCGGAGACCTTGTCCAGTGCGGCGATCAGCTGCGGGTTGGCCGCCTTGCTGTTGACCGCGGGGATGACGTTGTCGGAGTTCTGGAGCTTCTTGTCGTCCTGCAGAGCGATCAGCTGCTGACCGGCGACCGGGGCGCACCCGGCGCCGGAGGCGCTCGTCTGGGGTGCGTCGGTGCCGGACGAGCCGGCGTCACCGCAGCCGGTGAGGAGAGCTGCTCCGGCGACGGCGCTGACAGCCCCGATCGCCAGACGTGTACGTGCGCGCATGTGCCCGCCTTCCGTGTCCCGGCGCGGCCCGTCCCGGGCCGGCCGCGTGTCCGACGGGCGATCCTGACTGTCGGCCGCCCGCGAATGTCCACCCAACATGCTCCGCAACCGACCGACAACTTGGGATGGACTTCGTCACCCCATCGTCACCGATTGGACGGGCCCGGGCCGCCCGCTCGACGCAGGCTCACCCGGAGGGGTCAGGCGCTCCCGGTGGCATCCGCGGGGCGGGGCCGCCCCATCCGCTGCCGGCCACGCCGCAGCGGTTTGGGGGTGACCAGCCGTTCGACGCCGCCGAGGACCACCTCGGCGAGCAGCGCGAGCCCGGCCACCAGCACACCGCCGGCGACGATCTGCCCGCCGCCGGCCGCGATACCGATGCCGAAGCCGGTCCGGATGATCTGGCCCAGGCCGCCGCCGTTGACGAAGGACGCCAGCGCCGCGGTCGCGATCACCTGAACCGCAGCGGTCCGAAAGCCGGCCGCCAGATAGGGCACCGCGAGCGGCAACTCCACCCGGCGCAGCAACTGTCCGCCGGACAGACCCATCCCCCGGGCCGCGTCGCGGGCCTCCGGGTCCACCTGCCGCACCCCGGTGTACGCGTTGGCCAGCAGCGGCGGCACGGCGAAGACGGCCAGTGCCACCACGACCGGCGTCCGCCCGAAGCCGCTGGCGAAGGCCACCGGCAGGATGGTCAGCAACGCCAGGGTGGGGATGGCCAGGGTGGCGTTGGAGATCAGCACCACGAGGCCGCCACCTCGGCCGAGGTGCCCCAGCCAGAGCCCGAGTGGCCAGGCCACCAGGCAGCCGAGCGCCACCGCCAGGGCGGAGATCGTCAGGTGCTCGCCGAGCCGGTCCAGCATGCCGCCGGGGTTGGTCCAGTTCAGTGGGTCGTTGATCCAGGTGATCGCCTGGCCGATCGGGTTCGCCGCGACGGTCACCGTGTCCTCCGGGTGGACCAGGGTGCCACCAGTCGGGCGACCAGGATGAGCAGCAGGTCGAGCACGACCGCGAGCGCCACGCAGAGCAGCGCGGCGGTCATGATCTCGGCCTTGTAGAGGTTGTTCTGGAAGCCCGCGAAGATCAACTGCCCGAGCCCGCCGTGCCCGACCAGCACCCCGACCGTGACCAACGCCACCGTCGAGACGGTCGCCAGCCGTACGCCGGTCACGATGCCCGGCAGCGCCAGCGGCAGGTCGATCCGGAACAGGCGCCTCCACCGGCCGTAACCCATGCCCTCGGCGGCCTCGCGAACCTCCGGCGGCACCTGGTTGAGACCGGCCACCACGTTGCGCACGATCAGCAGCAGCGCGTAGAGGACCAGCCCGACCAGCACCGTGGTCGCCCCAGTGCCCAGGTAGGGCGCGATGAACGCGAAGAGCGCCAACGAGGGGATGGTGTAGACCACACCGCTGACGGCGAGGATCGGACCGGCGAGCGGACGGACCCAGTACGCCAGCACCGACAACGGCAGGGCGATCAGCACCGCGATCAACACCGCTCGCCCGGTGAGGGAGGCATGTTCACGCACCGCGGCGAGGATCGTGTCAGAGTTGTCCCGCACGTACTGCCAGGAGAACCAGGGGTTACCCGGGTCGGCCCGGTAGCTCAGGCGGAAGGACATACGTGGACGTTACCCCGGAGGCTGCCAGCGTGGCCCAATCCCCTCGCGCGGCGTCGATCTCCCTGCACGGCATCCAGAAGCGCTACCCGAACGGCACCGAAGCTGTCCGGGACCTCAGCCTGGAGGTCCGGTCCGGCGAGTTGGTGGTGCTGATCGGCCCGTCCGGCTGCGGCAAGTCGACAGTGCTGCGGATGATCAACCGCCTGATCGAACCGACCGCCGGCCGCATCACGCTCGGCGACGAGGATGTCACCGACGTCGACCCGGTGCGACTACGCCGTCGAATCGGATACGTGATCCAGAACGTCGGTCTCTTTCCACACCAGACGGTACGGGCCAACGTGGCCACCGTGCCGGGCCTGCTCCGCTGGCCCAAGGGTCAGACCCGGGCCCGGGTCGACGAGCTGCTCGACCTGGTCGGGCTGGACCCGACCGAGTTCGGTGGCCGCTACCCGCACGAGCTGTCGGGTGGCCAGCGGCAGCGGGTCGGGGTGGCCCGGGCACTCGCCGCCGACCCGGTGGTGCTGTTGATGGACGAGCCGTTCTCGGCCGTCGACCCGATCGTCCGGACCCGCCTCCAGGAGGAGTTCCTGCGCCTTCAGGCGGAGGTGCGCAAGACGATCGTGCTGGTCACCCACGACCTCGACGAGGCGGTCCGACTCGGTGACCGGATCGCGGTGCTCTCCGAGGGCGGGCACCTGGAGCAGTACGACACCCCGGCCGCACTGCTCGGCGCACCCGCCACTCCGTTCGTACGCGAGTTCGTCGGCGCCGACCGGGGCATCCGCCGGCTGGCGGTCACTCCACTCGACCGGGAGGCGCTGGAGCCGGTGCCCGGGGACGCCGCAGGGGACCTGCCCACCGTCGCGGTGGACGGTTCCGCGTACGACGCGTTGGCGGTCCTGCTCACCTCGGGCCGGGACCAGCTCCTCGTGACCGACGCCGGCCGGCCGGTGGGCGCGCTCAGCCGACAACGTCTCCTCGACCTCGGCCGCCCGACCAGCTGATCCGCCCCGGTCGGGTCAGGCACGACCGTCGAGGCTGGCCCTCCTCGGTGGGTCAGGCACGGCCGCCGAGGCTGGCGATGCCGATGATCCAGCCGGTGAGGAAGCCGTAACCGGCACCGGTGCTGGCGTCCTGTAGTGCCCCCAGCAGTGACGGCGCCGGGCCGAGCAGCGCCGCCAGCACGGCGGCCAGCCCGCCGGCGAGCACGTACGCGGCCCAGCCGGAGAAGAACTGGCTGACCGGGCCGGGAACCCGGGCCACCTGGGCGGCGGGCAACAGGTAGAGCAGAGCCACCGCGAGGACCACCAGCAGCACGGCCCGCAGGTCGGCGGCGAACAACCCGCCGGCCTGCCCGTCCGCGTCGAGCCGCCAGGCCGGCCAGGCGAGCAGGCGCGCGTAGAAGGCGCCGCCCGACTCCGGGTCGGTCAGGGTGCCGGCCCAACCGGTGTACGCCGGACTGCCGCAGATGCCGACCAGGAGCAACACGGCGAGCGCGCCGGTGCCGGCGGCCGTGCCGTAGCGGCTGACCGGGCCGGAGCGGTGCATGAGCGACGCGATCCGCCCAGGCCCCGAACCGGTGGCTCGGGCGGACCTGGGCTGCCCCGAGCGGCTCAGTGCTTCATCAGGTAGTCGATGAAGGCGGCCCGCAGCAGCGGCGCCGCCTCCTCGTAGCCGTGACCGGTCAGCTCCCGCCACAGCGCGTTGGCCTCGTCGATCGTCGGGCCGATCGAGTTCGGGGCGCCGTCCAGCACCGTGGCCTCGTCCGCGTTCGGCAGGTGGCGCAGCACCGACCAGTAGAAGCCCACGTCCCGACGCTCCCGGGCCCGGGCGAACGCCCGCTCCCGCAGCTCCTCGGTGGACAGCGCGTCAAGCTCCTCGAACGAGGTTCCGCCGGGGGTGGCGGCAGGTGTGTCGGTCATGTCGCCGAGCCTAACGGTCGAGATCAGCTCCGGCTCGGCGGACGCGACGCGGCTCACCGCTCGTCTGTGTCCCACCGCCGCGGGCCGTCCTCCCACCGCGGATCCCGCCACGGGTCGACCGGTTGGGGGGCGGCCTGGGTCGGCAGCGTGGGAGGCCAGTTGTCGACGGACTGTGGCTGCGGCATGGTCCAGCCCGAGCTGATCGTGCCGTCGCTGACCGGTTCGGGCCTCTCGGGGCCACCCGGTCGGGGCCGCCCGAGCGTCTCGACCAGCCGGGTGGCCAACAACCCGACGCCGAGCGCGGCCCCGCCGACCACCCAGTTACTCAGCGTCCACCCGCGCTCCGGCGCGTACACCTGGAAGACGGTGACCAGGCTGACCGCCAGCAGCGTGCCGAACACGCCGCCCCGGCGACCGTACGCGCTGGTGCCGGCGAGCAGGGCCACACCGATCGCCAGCACCGTCCAGTCCAGCCCCGGGGTGGGTGCCACCGGCCCGGGGTCGTTGGCGGCCAGCAGCACGCCGGCGAGAGCGGCCAGCACCGTGGAGACGACCAGCGCGACGGCGGTCACCACGGCGGCCACCGCGCCCCGTCGACGGGCCGGGTCGGCGATCGGCCGGTACCGGCCGACGAGCCGCCGGATCGCCCGGATCGCACCGAACAGCCCGCCGAGGACGGCCACCGCGGCGAAGCCGGCGAAGAGGTAACCGGCGCTGCTCCTGGGGTCGTAGTCGCCCTGTACCAGCACGGGCGCCGAGCGGCGTTCGATGTACACCACCACGGCGGCGGCACCGGCCAGGCTGGCCGCCCAGCCCGGCACGTGCAGCACCACCACGGCCAGCGCCAGCGCGAGCCCGCCCACCGCAGCGACCGCCACGGCCGGGCCGATCGACGCCGGCAATCCGCGGTCACCCTGCTCGGCGTAGTGCAGGGCGGCGGCCACCGCGATCGGGCCGACGGCCAGGTTTGGCGCGGCCGTACGCAGACTCAGCCCGGCGGCCACGGCGAGCAGCCCCAGCCCGACCGCGTCGATCAGCAGCGTGCGCAGGTTGCCGTCGCGCACGGCGGCCGGATCTTCCTGCCAGAGCAGCCAGCTCACGACCGCCAGTCCGGCCAGCAGCAGCAGCTCCCATCCCAGGTGTACGCCGATCCGATCCCGGCCGGGCTCACCGTGGGTGGGGTCGTCGAAGACGTTGTCCAGTACGGCGGCCGGCACCTCCGACGCGGGTTCGGCTGACCGGTCCCGGCCCGCTTCTTCGTGCCCCATGACGCCGCCTCCCCAGTGGCCGGCCGTCCCCAGTCCGGCGCGCGGACGGACCCTGGGCGGCCCTTGCTCTCCGATCGCAGGCACCGTACCCGCGCTCGCAGCTGGGCGTAACCCCCTGCTCAGCGCTGGCCGGGGCGGCTCTCCCGTGGGTCCTGCTCGTGCTCGTCGTCCGGGCGTTCCGGCACCCGGCAGGAGCGCTCGAGCCAGAGCGCGGCGCCGACCAGGGCCAGTGAGGCGAGCAGGCCCCCGCTGGCGGCCGGTCGATCGTCCAGGGCGGCTCGGGTGGTCTCCACGAAGAGCCAGCCGGTGAGCCCCGCGTAGAAGCCCGCGAAGATCGCCGCGGCCAGCGCCGACGCCTTGGCCAGCACCACGAAGCGGGCAACCATCAGCGGGTTGACCGGGTCCCGGCCCGGCTTGCGCTCGATCCGACCCCGGGTGTTGATCGCGGCGTACGCCTCCAGCACGGCGAGCCCGGCCAGCGTCACCACCGGCAGCCAGGGCAGCCGGGGAATCCCGCTGTAGTAGAGGGTGCTGATCAGCAGCCAGGCCACTGCCGCCGCGGCCAGCCCGGCCACGACCAGGGTCGAGATCCGGGTGGGGCCCATCCGGGACCCGTCCGGGCCCGACCCGCGGGGTGGGGGCTTCGCCTGCGTCATGCCGGCCGGTTCCGCTCGGTCATGCCGTCGACTCTAACGCCAACTCCGGCCGGGGACGCAGTTCCAACGCCTCGTCCGCCGCGGGGCCGGTGGTCAGCAGGTCGGTCAGCCAGCCGTGACCGGGCAGCCGACCGTACGGCTGGATGTCGATCCACGGGCGCAGCACGAAGGCGCGCAGGTGCGCCCGGGGGTGCGGCAGGGTCAGCTCCGGGTCGTCGCTGAGCACCGGCTCGTCGTCGTCACCCCAGACCGCGATCACGTCCACGTCGAGGGTGCGCGGTCCGAACCGCCGCTGCGGGTCACGGACCCGGCCGGCCGCGCGCTCCGCGTCGCGGGCCCGCTCCAGCCAGTCGCGCGGGGTCGCGCTCTCGTCCTGGGCGAGCACCACCGCGTTGAGGTACGCGGGTTGGTCGGTGTCGCCCCACGGTGGAGTCTCGTACACCCCGGAGAGCACGAGCACCGCGTCGCCCAGGGTGGCGACGGCCGCGCGCAGGTGCTCCAGACGGTCGCCCAGGTTGCTGCCGAGCGAGAGGACCGCCCGGGTCACCGGGCCCGCGCCCGGGTCATGGTGACGGCCACGTCGGTGAAGGTGTGCGGCACCGGAGCCTCCGGCTTGTGCACGGTGATCGTCGCGAGGTCGACCCGTTCGTCGGCCAGGCAGACCGCGAGGAGTCGGTCCGCCAGGGTTTCGATCAGGTTGACCGGCTCGCCGGTCACCACCGCGACCAGGCGCTCGGCCAGCTCCCCGTAGTGCACGGTGGCGGTGACGTCGTCACTGGCGGCGGCCGGGCCGAGGTCCAGCTCCAGGACGGCGTCGACCACGAAGTCCTGCCCCTGTACGCGTTCGAAGTCGTAGACCCCGTGCCGGCCGCGTGCCCGCAGGCCGGTCAGGTGGATCCGGTCCGTCGTCATCGCCGTACCTCATGTTCGTGATCGTGTTGCGCTCGCTTCTCGTCGCGCGACGGCACAGCCAGGTGCGGGCTGCCGGTCGCGGCCCAGACGGCGAGCGCGTCGGCGGTGGCCTGCACGTCGTGCACGCGTACCCCCCAGGCGCCCGCGGCGACCGCCAGCACGCTGGTGGCCACGGTGGCCGCCTCCCGCTGGGCGGTCGGTCGCGGCGTACCGTCCGGCGCGGCGAGCAACCCGCCGAGGTACGACTTGCGGCTCGCCCCGAAGAGCAGCGGGTAGCCGAGCTCCAGCAGCTCCGGCAGGCGGGCGCTGAGCTCCCAGTTGTGCGCGGCCGTCTTGGCGAAGCCCAGCCCGGGGTCGACGATGAGGCGGTCGGCGGCCACCCCGGCGGCCAGCGCCGCGTCGATCCGCTGGGCCAACTCGGCCCGGACGTTGGCCACCACGTCGGTGTAGGTGGCCAGCTCGCGCATGGCCCGGGAGTGGCCACGCCAGTGCATCAGCACCCAGGGGCAGTGCGCGTCGCGGACCACCCGGGCCATGTCCGGGTCGGCCAGGCCACCGGAGACGTCGTTGACCACCGCCGCGCCGGCGGCCAGGGCGGCCTCCGCGACCCGGGCGCGGCTGGTGTCGACGCTGACTGCCACGCCGGCGGCGGTCAGCTCGCGGATGACCGGCAACACCCGCTCGGCCTCGGTCGCGGCGTCGATCCGCTCGGCACCCGGGCGGGTCGACTCGCCGCCGATGTCGATCAGGTGCGCGCCGGCGTCGCGCAGACGGACGCCGTGTCCGACGGCGGCGTCCAGGTCGGCGTACCGTCCGCCGTCGGAGAAGGAGTCCGGTGTGACGTTGAGGACGCCCATCACCACCGGGCCCGGAGCCCGCACCAGATCGGTCACGAGTAGACGGTACCGGTCGCGGCAGCGGCGCCCAGCGACCCGGGTCGGCCCCGCGCCACCGCCCCTGACGTGCCGATTAGAACGGGTGTACGATCGGTCATCCGGGCAGTATCAGGCAGCCCCTTCGCGGCTTGTCGCAATCCGGGGCGGCCCGTACGCTTTGGAATTGGCCAGCATCGAGATGGCGAAGCTTGGAGGGAGGGCCGAAGCGGGGAAAATCCGCCCAAACCTCGCCACCCTCCGTGGTGAGTAACGAACACAGGGTCAAGAACGCCATGCCCTGTGGAGCACTTTTCCCGCAAGGCTTGCCTATTGCACCGCCGCGGCACCGCCGGCCGCGCTATGGGGAGGTTCCAGTGATCGCCTTCGAGCTCATGGAGACGGCGTCGTCCGGCGTCGCCCACGCGCTCTCCACCCTGGCGTCGACTCCACTCGCGGAGCCGGCACCGAAGGGGATCGACACCAACAGTGTCGTCACCTTCTTCGCCAGCAAGATCGCGCCGATCCTGCTCGCCGTCCTGGGCGTCATCTTCATCGGCCGTGCCAGCCGAGGCGAGATCTCCAAGGTGCTGACCAGCTCCGCGATCGCCATCGTCGGGCTCGCCTTCATCGCTGGCGCGGCAACACTCTTCTTCGTCGGCGATTACCTGATCGACCTGATCTTCGAATAGGCGCGTTCACCAGATGCGGCTGCGCACCGACGACGACATCTACCGGGCCCGCCTGGTCTACCTCGGGCCGCCCGGTTACACCCTTCCGGTCCACCTGCCCTACGCCCAGTACGGGCTCTTCATGCTGCTGGTCCCCCTCTACATGTTCATCCACTGGCTGTTCACGTTGACGGTCGAGCTCTTTCCAGCCTGGGAGATCGCGCTCGCCATCGTGACCACGTCGTTCATCTTCCGGCACGTCGACCCCGATCGGCCGGCGCGGGTGGTCATCCGCACCGCGCTGACCGACTGGCGACGCACCCGGGAGCCTGCGGTCGAGCAGCGCGATCCGCGCCTGGTCGGCAGCCGGATCAGGATTCGGGAGGAGCTGGCATGACCGGACGTACGTCGAACGGTCCGTCACAGGACGCGGGTAAGGGCCTGCCGACGGTCGCTGAGGCGGTCGCATGAGCCGCTCCTCCACGCCGGGCTCCCCGGCCGGCCGCCCGGGCGCGCCGGCAGGTCACCGTGCGCACTCATTCGACTACACCGAGGATGAGGACCAGGTTGCCCTCGACCCTGCGCTGGTGACGTCGCCCGGCCACGGTGCCGTCGGTGTGTTCCAGGCGCCCCGGCCGGTCCCTCGCCGGACGCCACCGGCCGAGCCCACCGCCGTGTCGGCCGGCGAGAACGCCGACATCGACTCCCCCTTCCTGGACCTCTTCGGCGGCGGAGGCCGACCCGGTACGGCACGAGCCGTCACGGCCGGCCCGAGCACCCGCGAGCAGCCGGCGATCCCGCATCAGCCGCCACCCGCCGCCAGCCCGGCACCAGCCCGCGCGGTTCCCGAGTTGGAGCCACCGTGGACGCCCGCCGACCAGCCCGGCAGCGGTGGCCGACCCGTCGAGCCACGCCACGGCGGCGGCCACCCGGCCAGCGAGTCCCGGGTGCCGCATCAGGCCGGCGATCGGCGGCCGATGCTGCGTCCGCCGGATGAGCCCGGCCCGTCCACCGGCCGTGGCTCGCCAGCGGCGACCACCGGCCTCGCTGGTCGGACGGTCGGCCCGCTGCCGGACAGCCGGCCCACGGCCACGCCGACGGCTCAACCGGCCCGGCCTACGGCACCGGCCGAGCAGCCGGCCAGCATCGCGGCCACCGATCGGCCAGCCTTGGAGCGCACGGCGCGGCGGACCACCGACCCCGACCGGCCCAGGGGCACCGGCACCGAGCCCACCGGCAGGGAGATCGCCCCATCCCGCCAACGCGCCGCGAGCCGATCGGACCGACCGGTCAAGCCGACCCGGGTTCGCGCCCCGAAGATCAAATTCGGGGATCGGGATCCGTCGGTCGAGTTGGCCATCACCGAGATCGCCGGCCACCTGACCTTCACGCCGAACACCGTCACCGCCTGGTACTGGCTTCCCGAGGTCCGCTGGGCGTTCCGGCCGGACGCCGAACGCGAGGCGCTGCTGTCGGCGATCTCCGAGCAGTACGCCGGCCTGGCCGGCTTCCGACTGCACCTGCGCCGCACCACCCGGCCGTTCCCCGCCGACGAGTGGGCCCGCACGATCGACACGCACACCTCGGCACCGCTGCCCGACGTACCCGGCACCACCGGCTGGGCAGATCACCTGGTCGCCGCCCAACGACACCTGATGGCGGTCAACCACGCCGAGGGGCAGACCTACCTGGGCGTCACCTTCGCCCGCCGTTCG
This sequence comes from Micromonospora sp. BQ32, assembly GCF_059358895.1. Classification (NCBI taxonomy): domain Bacteria; kingdom Bacillati; phylum Actinomycetota; class Actinomycetes; order Micromonosporales; family Micromonosporaceae; genus Micromonospora; species Micromonospora sp. BQ32. Next base: position 284,020 of record NZ_JCADBI010000005.1, read on the forward strand.
CTCGGCGACTCGCTCACCGAGCGGCTGCTGCGCACCTTCGGCCGGGGCACCGCCGATGGGGAACGCCGCAAACTCGGTCGCACCGTGGAGCAGTTCGACGAGGTGCTCGGCGCGTTCGGCATGCGCGGCCGGCGGGTCACCGCCCAGGAGTTGGAGTGGCTGCTCTACCGCTCGGTGGCACTGTGCATGTCGCCGCCGAGCACCCTCTCCCCCGTCACCGACGGGCGCTGGGAGCGCGGCGACCTGCTCGCCATGACCGAGCAGGTCGAGCGCTACCGCACCCCGTACGGCTCGACGGTCAAGCTGGTCAATCGGATGACCGGCGAGGAGCGGCACGTGGCCGTGCTCGCGGTCGGCCGGATGGAGCCGCTGGAGATCCCGGAACGACACGAGCCCTGGCTGCACTTCCACGAGCGGCTGCCCTGGCCGATGGAAATCTCCACCCGCGTCGACATCCTCGGCTCCGGCGACTCCTTCCGCAATCTCGAACACCGGCTGCGGATGATCCGCTCACAACAGCTCGACTACGCCGAACACGGCATCGACGCACCCCCTGAGCTGGAACGACTCGCCAAGCGCGCCCTGGTGATCGGCGACGAGATGACCACCGGTCTGCCCGTCGACTCGGCCCGTGCGCACGGCTGGCACCGGATCGCGGTCGGTGGTCGGACCAGGGAGGAATGCCTGGAGCGGGCCCGCCGGCTCATCCAGCTCTACTCCCGGGAGCTGCGCATCTCGCTCCAGCACCCGAAGAACCAGGACTGGCTGGCCCGCGAGTTCATCCCCGGCGAGCCGATCGCCAACACCGGCTACGTCCGTCGCATGCCGGTGCCGTTGCTCGCCGCCGCGCTCCCCCAGGCCGCCTCGAACGTGGGCGACCGGCGGGGCGACCTGATCGGCCGTACCGCCGGCACCTGCCGCCGCCCGGTCTTCCTCGATTTGCACTTCCCCATGGAGGTCCGGGAACGCTCCGGGCTCGCGGTCTTCGTCGCCGAACCGGGCGGTGGCAAGTCGACCCTGCTCGGCGCCCTGGGCTACCTGGCCGCCCGCCGAGGGGTCCAGGTGACCCTGCTCGACCCGTCCGGCCCGCTGGCCCGCCTCTGCGCGATGCCCGAACTGCGGCCGTACTCCCGGGTGTTGAACCTGACCGGCTCGGAGCACGGCACCCTGGCGCCCTACTCGCTCATCCCGACGCCGCTGCGCTCCGAGTTCGGCACCGGGGCCGCCGGCGACCGGGAGTTCGAGATCGCGGTCTCCAACGCCCGAGCCGAGCGGCGGATGCTGGTCCAGGACATCTGCATGATGCTCGTCCCGCCGCAGGTGGCCAGGGAGGCGTCGACCGCCACCCTCTTCCGGCACGCCGTCCGCCAGGTTCCCGCCGAGGAGACCTCCACCCTGGACGACGTGGTGAGCTGCCTCGGCCGCCTCGACGACGACGCCGGGAAGGAACTGGCCAACCTCCTGCTGGACACCGCCGAGATGCCACTGGCCATGCTCTTCTTCGGCCGACCGCCGGAAGGGCTGCTCGGTGCCGACGCGGCACTCACCGTGATCACCATGGCCGGGCTACGGTTGCCCGACCTCAAGATCGAACGTGAGTACTGGTCGGCCGAGGAGGCCCTGGCCCTGCCGATGCTGCACACCGCGCACCGGCTCGCCGTCCGGCGCTGCTACGGCGGCTCGATGTCGTCCCGCAAGCTCGTCGGCCTCGACGAGGCCCACTTCATGGAAGGCTGGCGGTCCGGGCGTTCCTTCCTGGTCCGGCTCGCCCGCGACTCCCGCAAGTGGAACCTGGCCGCGCTGGTCGCCTCCCAGAACCCGCGCGACATCCTCGGCCTCGACGTGCAGAACCTCGTCTCCACCGTCTTCGTCGGCCGGATCGCCGAGGACGCCGAGATCGCCTCCGAAGCGCTGCGGCTGCTGCGGGTGCCGGTCAACGACGGGTACGAGGCCACCCTCGCCTCGCTCTCCGCCGCCGACACCAGTTCGTCCAGCCGTCTCGGCTTCCGCGAGTTCGTGATGCGCGACGTCGACGGCCGGGTGCAGAAGGTCCGAGTCGACGTCTCGTACGTCGAAGGGCTGCTGGACCACCTCGACACGACGCCCGCCGCGATCGCCGCAGCGGCCGGCGTCCTGCCGAGCATCCCCCTGCCGGATCTGGAGGCGTGACATGGCTAGGGCCTGGGTCAAGGTCCTCGGTCAAGCCGAGGCGAAGTCCAGGCGGGTCGAGGGTCGCGACCCAGGCCCTAGGGCCTGGGCAAGGGTCATGTCGTTCCTGCTCGCCCTCGGCGTACTGGCCGGGACCAGCCTCACCTGGCCGCTGATCGGCGCGGAGGCTGCGGCAGCCGCGCCGCCCACCGCCCAGGCCCGCGCCGACCTCTGCACCACCGCCGAATGGCAAGCCGACCTCCGCGCCTGCCTGGCGAAGCTGAAGCAGGTCAGCCAGGCCGAAATTGACTGCCGGAAGCCACCCGTCCCGTCCGCGCCGGATTCTGGCCTTGCCGGCTGGTTCGCCTCCCGCCCGGACTCGTCCAAGTTGCCCGGGCCAAAGGGCATCTACAGCGATTCCGGCTACGGCGGTTACAGCTTCAATACCTATAACGTGGAGGGTGGCTGCGCCTCCACCATTCTCCATCCTGACTACAAATTCACCACCACCGTCGCCAACGGTGAGCTCATGATCGCCACAGCGGTCATAGGCGCCTCGAACGCCCTGCGAGAACGGGCCTGGGATCCTCGCTCGATGTGGAATTGGGCCGACCCGCTGGTGGAGAAGGCCACCAAAGGCGTATACGAGAAGGTATTCAGCGTCTTCGGAATTATCACGCTCTGCGTGGTGGGTCTCTACCTGCTCTGGCGCTCCCGCCAATCAGACATGAGCAATGCGATGACGACCGCAGGGTGGGCATTACTGGTGATGGTGGCGGTCACCGCGCTGGCCGCCTGGCCGGTAAAGTCGGCGAACATCGCCGACGGCACCCTGATCACCTCGCTCGGCGTCGTGCATGATGCACTAGGTCCGGCGTCAAAAGATATCCCGACCGACAAGTGTGTACTTCCCAACCCGGACGCCTGTGTCGACAAGCGGCCACCGGCCGTCCGGGCCAGCGACACAGCTACCGAGTCGATGCTCTACCGCAACTGGCTGCGTGGCGTACTTGGGTCAGCCGATAGCGAGACCGCGAAGAAATACGGCCGGGCACTCTACGAGGCCAAATCGCTAAGCTGGGGTGAGGCGGAATCAGTCCGCTCCAATCCCACCACTCGTGATGTAGTAATCAAGGCCAAACAGCAGCAGTGGATGACGGTCGCGGAGCAGATCAAGACCGAAGACCCGGAGGCTTACGAGTTCCTGACGGGAACCCGCGACATGGACCGGATTGGCTCCGGGTTCATCGCGGTGCTCGCGGCCGTGCTCTTCGCGATGTTCGACCTCACCGCATCAGTACTTGTGCTACTCGGCTTCCTGATCTTCCGGTGGGCGGTGATCGCTGCCCCGATTCTCGGCACGATCGGTCTACTCCGACCGGCCAGCGCCGGGCTGCGCCGGCTGGCCAATGCGGTCGTTGCCGCAGTGTTCAACATTGCCATCTTCGGCACCGGCGCCGCGATCTACCTCTTCGCAGTTGATTTGATCATGAGCACACCCACCCTGCCGGGTTGGCTTCAGGTGGTGCTGGTCTGGCTCTGCGGGGTGGTCGGATGGCTGCTGCTGCGCCCGTACCGGCGGATCACCCAACTTGGCGGCAAGGACAGCAGCGAAGCGGTCAGTTCGGCCGGGTCCTGGCACCGCCGGTTCTTCCGCGACATGCGGACCGCCGCTCGGCTGGACGTGGCCGAGCCGGGCGGCACCGCCGAGCCGGTGGGCGGACGTCGACGGTCACCCGACGCGTTGCAAACCCGGCTACGGCCGGAGGCACGGCGGGAGGACCCGGTCCCGGTGCCGACCGCTGCGGCCGAAGGCCGACGCGCAGACGCGGTGCGCCCGGACGGTCGAGAGGGGTCCGAGGAGACGCCGACGGCGGAGGGTCGAGGTCGGAGCCGCCCGGTCGCCCCGCAGCCCCGACGCCGACAGCCGGCGACCTGGACCGAGCCGGATGTACCGGCTGAGAACCCGTCGTTCGTGGTCTACCGCCCGGGCTCCACCGAGCGAGCACCGGATCGCGCCGGACCTCGGGTGCGCTCAGAGGCGAGGTGACGGTCATGCGACGGGCGTTGGAATTCCTCTTCACTCGAGCGCTGCGGTCCCGACTGGGCGTTGCGCTGCTGATCGGGATGGTGGTCGTCAGCGTGCTCGGGGCGGCCCGGCTGATCTCCAACCCGGCCGATTCCGCGGATGGGTTGAGCAGCCGTCCGGATGGGCCGATCATCACCGTGGACCCGACGGCCGGCGACGACGGTCTACTCAACAGTGCGGCCCCGCCGTCACCCGTGACGTCGCCCGGCGCCCGAACGCCCGAACAGACCGCCGACCGCTTCGCCAAGGCATGGCTGGGCCGTCCGGGGATGACCAGCGAAGAGTGGCAGGCTGGCCTGCGGCCACTTTCCACGCCGGCGCTGAGGGAGAAGTTGACCGGCGCCGAGCCCGAGAGCGTGCCCGCCGAGAAGGTCACGGGTCCGCCAACCATGCGAGAGCGGACCGAGACGTTCGTCGAGTTGCTGCTCCCCCTTGATGCCGGCGGGCTCCGGTTGGAGCTGGTCACCTCCGACGATGGTTGGCTGGTCGACGTTCTGGACTGGGAGCGGCCATGAGCGACGTTGGTAACGCCGGAACCCGGCGGGGGCCCCTCCGGCTCGGTGTGGTCGCCGCGGTGCTCACCGGGATGCTGCTCCTGCTCTGCTGCACCGGCGGCACCGCGGCGTTCTTCCTCACCGGGCTCGGAGGCGACGACGCCGAGAACGGCGACACCATGGCAGGCATGGAGTGCGGGCCGGTCCGAGCGGTGAACATCGCGGGCAAGCTGCCGCGATTCGCCCAGTACGGCGACACCCAGGTCCGCAATGCCGCGATCATCATCAAGGTCGGCCAGGACATGGGCGTACCCTCGCGAGGTTGGGTGGTCGCCCTCGCCACCGCAATGCAGGAGTCCGCCCTACGCAATCTGGCCAACAGCGGCGTACCCGCGTCCCTGGCCCTGCCGCACGAGGGCGTTGGCGCGGACCACGACTCGCTGGGCCTGTTCCAGCAGCGGCCGGGATGGGGCACTGTCGCCGAGCGGTTGAACCCCGCGTACGCGGCCCGCAAGTTCTACGAGAAGCTCGTCAAGGTGGAGGGTTGGCAACGCCGGCCACTCACCGTGGTCGCGCAGCGGGTGCAGGTCAGCGCTTACCCGGACGCGTACGCCAAGCATGAAGAGGTAGCCAGCCGGATCGTGGACGCGCTGGCTGGCGGTGCGGCCCGCACCGTCGAGATCAACGGCAAGGCGGTGTGCAACGCGGCCGAGCGCGGCCAGATCGCCGCCTCCGGTTGGACCGCGCCGATCCCCGGCAGTGTCGGCTCCGGTTTCCGCACCGCCAGCCGACCCAGCCACAACGGAGTCGACATCGGTGCGGCCAAGGGCACCGAGATCCGCGCGGCAGCGACCGGTCGGGTTTTGGTCTCCACCTGCGACGAGGACTACCGCGGCCGACAGGACTGCAACGTGGACGGATTCCCCGGCAAGAAGGGCTGTGGTTGGTTCGTCGACCTGCTACACGCCGGTGGCTACATCACCCGGTACTGCCACATGGTGGTTCAGCCCTTCGTCAAGAAGGACCAGATCGTGACGGCCGGGCAGGTGATCGGCAAGGTCGGCAGCAGTGGCAACTCCTCCGGCCCGCACCTGCATTTCGAGGTGCACCTGCGCAACGACCGCAACGCGTCTGGCGCGGTGAACCCGGTCCCGTTCATGCGCGAGCGGGGTGCCCCGCTGCGCGCCGCTGAGTGAGGCCACCACGGGTATGACCGGACCGTTGCCTGACCCGTTCGCCGACCAGCCCGACTGGGCCCCGCAACCGCCGAGACCGCTCGCCATAATCCCCGCGACAGAGCGCGTGGAGCTACGCGGGCGACGGGTGCTGGTCGGGCTGCCCGGGTTGGGTTGGCGCGGCGACCTGCGCGCGGACGACCGGGTGGTGCAGAGCGCCCGAACCTACGTGCCGGTGATCCCCGAGCACGAGTGGTACCGGGCCGAAGCCGACCAGGTCGAGGTGTTCGCACCGCTGGTGCCGGTGGAGCGGGTCTGGGTGGAGACCGTCGGCAGCCGACCGGCGGTGGAGAGCGCCCGGGACACGGGCATCCGGTTGGTCTCGCTGGACGGCCCGGCACACCGGACCCCCACACCGGTCTTCGAAGCGGACGCGGTCACCGGTCGGCGGGTGGTGCACGTCGAGGGCGGCCTGGAGCACCGCGACCTTCGGGCGGTCACCGAGACCTACTCGGGTGCCGAAGGGGACATCTGCGTGCGAATCACACCCGAGGTGGAGTGGTATCGCTGGGCCTGGCGCAGTCAGTCACCGACCACCCTGGAGGTTCCGGTTCACCTGCTTTGGATCGAGTAAGTCTGCTCAAGATCGCTCGGCCTTACACACCCGCCAGCCGTCTTCGTGCCGTGTCTCAAATCGCCAACGCTGGCGGTCGCTCTGCGATATCCCGTCCACAAAGGCCGACAGGATGAGGTCGACCTCGACCCTGGCGGTGTCGCCCTGCCGCTGAACAGTGAAATTCTCCCAGCTTGTCGAAATCTTGGTGCTGAAACGGAGTTCACGCGCTACCAAATCCTCCCGAAGAAGCCGCAGACCGCCGATATCCGTACCGCCCTGACAGACAAACTCACTTGCCCTCGCGTCGTTTCGGTCCGCCAGAAATGACTGAATGTAGTTAGCCACCACAACGTCCGGCGTGCTGCGGTCGGGCGTCGAGGCGCGGTCGTACCACACGTAGGCCGTTGCGACCCCGCCGAGGCAGAGCAGCGCGAGCACGCCGGCGACGACCGTGAGCACCGTCCGCATCCGGCGGCGTGGCGGCTGCGGTGCCGGCGGTGCCGGGGCGGGCGGCAGCTGCTCGGACGGTGTCCGCTGGGCCGGTACGCGGGAGACCTGGGAACCGGCGGGGGGCTGCACTGATTCCACCTCCTGAAGTTAACGGCTGGACGCTCCGGAGCCAATGCCTCAGATCCAGCGGATCGTGACGGCCTCCTCCCCACCGGTGAGATCCACGACAACACCGGCGCAGCGCCGAGGCACCTCCCGGAGGTGCGGCCTCGGCTGGGATACCGTCTCTGCTTTGGGAGGGGTTGCCAACCTCGGGTAGAGGGGGTGGACGCGGTGGCCGGTCCGAAGGCTCGGACGAACCGCGCCGCAGCCCTGCACCGTCGGGCGACGGCTGTCGCGACGGCAGCTGCCGGGATCCTGGACGAGACGCGGCCGGCTCCGGCCGATCAGCGCCGTCAGTACGAGGTTGCCGACCGGCTGCGGACGGCTGCGGTCGTGCTGGCTCCGGGTTGGGCGGGCGCGGCACTGGATTCACTCAGCGTGAACTCACCGGCGGGTGATGGTCCGCCGCCGTTCGTTCGGGTCGGTACGGCGGCGCCGTTGGACGACGCTCGCTTCCCCGCGTTGGTGCCCCTTGTCGGCACCGGTCACCTCAGTGTGGACGTTGACGCGCGGGAGCCTCGGGTGGCCGGGTTGCTCCGGGCCGTACTCCTGCGGTTGTTGGGTGCGGCACCGGCGGGTGCCCTGCTGGTGCGCGCGGTGGATGCCACCGGGGCTGTGCTGACGCCGTTCGGAGCGCTCGCGGATGCTGGCCTGCTGCCGCCGCCGGCGGTGGACGTGACGGGTCTGCGCGCGGTGTTGACCGAGGCGGAGCAGTGGGTCACGCCGGGGGCGAGTGGGCGGCGTCGTCACGATCGGACGCTGTTGCTGGTGGTGGCCGCGCTGCCGGAGTCGACCGGCCCGACCGATCTGGCGCGCATCGAGACGTTGGCCGAGCAGGGGCCGGCCGCTGGGCTGCACCTGGTGGTGGCGGGTTGGCCTCCCGCCGGCCCCTACTCGGCCCGGGCGCCGCTGCCGCACACCACGTCGCTGGCGCTGCGTAATGCGTACGCGCTGCTGGGCGACCCGCCGGGCGCGTCGTTCGGCGGGCCGGGCGCCGATCCGCCGGGCGGTTTGAACTCGCCGGTCTTCGTCGAGCTGGACCCGCCGGCCGAGTTGGTCGATGCGGTCTGTCGGCGGCTCGCCGAGCAGGTGGAGGCGGGTTCCCGGTTGGCGTTGGGTGCTCTGCTGCCGCCGACGGGTGAGCGGCTGTGGGAGTCGGATTCCGCCGACGGGTTGACCACCACCGTCGGCGATGCCGGGGGTCGTTCGGTGCCGTTGGGTTTCACCGAGTTGACCCCGCACTGGCTGGTGAGTGGCCGGTCCGCGGCGGGCCGCGCGGCGTTCCTGACCACCGCGCTGCTCGGCCTGGCCGCCCGGTACGGCCCGGACGACCTGGCGTTCTACCTGGCGGATCTCGGCGACGGCGAGTCCTTCGTGGAGTTCTTGCAGACCGAGCGGGACCGGTCGTGGATTCCCCAGGTACGCGCGGCCGCGATGGCCGCCGACCGGGAGTACGTCCGGGATCTGCTGGACGAGTTGGCGGCCGAGGTTCAGCGCCGCACGGAGGCGGGCGCCCGTGCTGGGGGGCAACGCTTCGCGGAGTTGCGTCAGCATCAGCCGCTGCCGCGGATCGTCTGTGTGGTGGACAATGTGCCGCTGCTCTTCGCCGAGCGGGACCGGTTGGCCGCCGAGGTGGCCGCCCAGTTGGACGGGCTGGCCCGGGCCGGTCGGGCGTACGGCGTGCATTTGGTGTTGGCCGGCGCGGGCGAGTTGGGGCTGAGTGCGCGCGCCGATGCTGGTCATCGGGATTCGGTGCTCGGGCAGTTTCCGGTGCGGGTGGCGCTGCCGGGTGGCAGTCCGGTGCTGGAGCCGACGAACGACTCGGCGGCCGGTCTGCCGGTGGGCAGCGCGGTGGTGAACACGGCCGGCGGGCTCGGCGGCCCGCGGGGTGCGACCCGGGGGCACGAACGGTTGATCCGTCATCCGGACCCGCAGGATCATCCGGAGGTCGTGGAGAAGCTGCGGCACGAGTTGTGGGCGGCCCGGCCGGCCGGGTCGGTGCCGCCGGTGGTCTTCGCGGGTTACGCCCGGCCGCTGCTGGGCAACGATCCGCGCCACCGGGCGGCCCTGGCGGGGCAGGCGTACGGGCCGGCCGCCCTGTTGGGCCGGGCGGTGGATGTGGCCCGCTCGACGGTCGCCGTGCCGTTGGGGCCGGCGGCGGGACGAAACCTCGCGGTGTTGGGCTCGGGCACCGCGGCGGGCGGGTTGTTGGCGACGGCGGCCCGGAGCACGTCGGCTCACCACGCACCGGGCTGCGCCCGTTTCCTGGTGGCGGCACCGGACCCGGGCGCCCGGGCGTTGGCGGAGGCGTTGACGGCCGAGTTGGCGACCCGGCATTCCGCCGAGTTGGTGGATCTGCCGACGCTGCTCGCGGACGCGGACGACGACCTGCCGACCTACCTGGTGGTCTTCGGGCTGGACCGGCCGGGTCCTCGGGAATTGCCGGTGGACCGGCTGCGGTCGCTCCTGCGGGACGGGCCGCCGGCGGGGCGACATCTGCTGGGCTGGTGGCGTGCGGTGCCGCCGTTCGCCGCGTTGTTCGAGCCGGCGGGCGAGGTCGACAAGCTGGCGGCGGTGGCCGTGCTGGACGTGCCGGTCGCGCAGCTCACCGCGGTCTTTGGTCGGCCGGTCGAGTGGCAGGTGCGCCCCGACCGGGCGGTGCTCTGGGACGGTCCGGGCGAGCGGGGCACCGTTCTGGTGCCGTTCGCCGACGAGGCCGGCTGATCGGGTGGCGCGCGTGGGGGGTGTCGAGGTGAATCCGGACGCGACGGTGACCGGGCCGGTGCGGCAGCGGGCCGGTGCGGCGACCGGTGACGTTATGCCGCCGGCGGTCCAGCCCAGCACGGCCTGGGCGGAGTACCTTGCGGCCGCCCGCCAGTTGGACGGGGTACGCCGTAGCGCGGCTGCCGCCGCCGGTGAGCAGGCCCGGTCGGCGGAGGCCGCTCGGGAGGAGTTGACGGTGGTCCGGACCGGGCTGGCGAGTCAGCAGGAACGGCTGCGCGAGTTGGGCGTACCGGCGATCTCCCTGGTGCCGTCGCCGCCGGAGCTGACCGAGGCGGCCCGGTCGATGGCGGGTGGCCCGGCGGCCGTGCTGGCGGCGCTGCGGACCGCGCGGGGTTGGGCCGAGTCGGCGGATGCGGCGCTGGCCGCGCGCCGCCGGATCCGGCCGGGGTCGTGGCCGGCGCGAGCGCGCAACCTCCTGGTGTACGGGCCGTTTGCGCTGCTGGTGCCACTGATCCAGGTCGCGGTTCTGGCGGCGACGGGGGCGGGGCCGGCCAGCGTGGCGGCGTTGATCTGCGGGCTGCCGATGCCGGCGGTCGCGCTCGTCGCCGGTTGGATCGGCATTGGGCGGTTGTTCCGGGTCAGCCCCACCGAGCGGCTGGACCGTACGGTGCGGTTTGGGGCGTTGGTGTGCCTGGTGCCAGCGGTGCTGGCCACGGCCGGTCTGCTGCTGGCCCTGCTCGCTGGCTGATCGGCCCGGCCGAAACGCGCCGGCCGGAACGGTTTGGCCGGAACCGCCGAGCCGGAACCGCCGAGCCGGAGCAACCCCGCGGGTGCGGTAACGCGACGGCCGGCCGTCCCGGAGGGGTGTCGGCCGGCCGTGGTGCGTCCGGGTGTCAGCGGGGGATGATCAGCGCCATCGCCTCGGCCCGCGACTTGGAGTCCGTCTGCAGTATCCCGCGAACGGCCGACGTGATGGTCTTGGCACCGGATTTCTGGATGCCACGCATCGCCATGCACATGTGCTCGCACTCGAGCACGACGACGACGCCGCGTGGTGCGAGCTTGCTCATCAGCAGGTCGGCGACCTGGGAGGTGAGCCGCTCCTGCACCTGCGGTCGACGGGCGAAGACCTCGACGAGTCGGGCCAGCTTGGACAGGCCGGTGATCCGCCCGTCGGGGCCGGGGATGTAGCCGATGTGCGCGCTGCCCCGGAAAGGCAGCAGGTGGTGCTCGCAGAGGCTCATCACGTCGATGTCCCGGACGATGACCAGCTCTTCGTGGTTGGCCTCGAAGGTGGTGCTGAGCACCTGGGCCGGGTCGACCCGCAGGCCGGCGAAGAGTTCGGCGTACGCGCGGGCGACCCGGGCCGGGGTCTGCTGGAGTCCGTCGCGGTCCGGGTCCTCGCCGACCGCGATCAGAATCTCGCGGACGGCCTTCTCGATCCGGCCGAGGTCGACCGCGTCCTCGACGGGGCGGCCGGTCAATTTGCCGCTGATCAGCCGCGCGGCCACGTAGTCCAGCTCGTCGTCGCCGTCGGGTTCGGTCGCGGAGACGGCCAGCTCCCGGTGTGGGGAGCTGGCCGTCGGGTCGTTGCTCAGTGCGTGCCGTCCGAGTTGTTGGACGGCGCCCCGCCACCGACCGACGCCTGCGCGCCGTCGGCCTGGGCCTGCGCCTTGAGCTTGTCCTTCTCCGCAGGGGTGAGCACGGGCGGCTCGGTGGACGGCTGACGCTTGCCGAAGCCGTTGTACGGCGCCAGCGGCGGGCGCTTGACCACCCGGGAGCAGATCCGCGCCATGTCGGCCGTGGAGAGGGTCTCCTTCTCCATCAGCTCGAGCACGATGTTGTCCAGGACGTCCCGGTATTCCACCAGGATCTCCCAGGCCTCGTCGTGCGCCAGCTCAACCAGTGCCCGCATCTCGCCGTCGATCTCGGCGGCCACCGAGTCCGAGTAGTCCCGCTCGTGGCCCATGTTTCGGCCGAGGAACGGCTCGTCCCCGCTGGTGCCGTACTTGATCGCGCCGAGCTTGGAGCTCATGCCGTACTGGGTGATCATCGCGCGGGCCAGTTGGGTGGCCTTCTCGATGTCGTTGCCGGCGCCGGTGGTCGGCTCGTGGAAGACCAGTTCCTCAGCGGCGCGACCACCCAGCGCGTACGCCAGGGTGTCGATCATTTCGGCGCGGGTCTGGGTGTACTTGTCTTCGGTCGGGAGCACCAGGGTGTGGCCCAGCGAGCGGCCACGGGACAGGATCGTCACCTTGTGCACCGGCGCGGCGTGCGGCAGCGCCCAGGCGACCAGAGCGTGACCACCCTCGTGGTACGCGGTGATCTTCTTTTCCTGGTCGCTCATCACCCGGGTCCGCCGCTGCGGACCGGCGACCACCCGGTCGATCGACTCTTCCAGCGAGTCGTTGGTGATCGCCCGTTGCTCCTTGCGAGCGGTGAGCAGGGCCGACTCGTTGATCACATTGGCGAGGTCGGCGCCGCTGAAGCCCGGCGTGCGACGGGCCACCGCGTCGAGGTCGACGTCGGGCGTGAACGGCTTGCCCTTGGCGTGCACCCGCAGGATGGCCTTGCGGCCCTCCATGTCGGGGGCGTCCACCGGGATCTGCCGGTCGAACCGGCCCGGGCGCAGCAGCGCCGGGTCGAGGATGTCCGGTCGGTTGGTGGCCGCGATCAGGATGACCCCGCCCTTGGTGTCGAAGCCGTCCATCTCGACGAGCAGCTGGTTGAGCGTCTGCTCCCGCTCGTCGTGGCCGCCGCCCATGCCGGCACCACGGTGCCGGCCGACGGCGTCGATCTCGTCGACGAAGACGATCGCCGGGGCGTTCGTCTTGGCCTGCTCGAACAGGTCACGGACCCGGCTGGCGCCGACGCCGACGAACATCTCCACGAAGTCGGAGCCGGAGATGGAGTAGAAGGGCACCCCGGCCTCGCCGGCGACCGCGCGGGCCAGCAGCGTCTTGCCGGTGCCGGGCGGGCCGAACAGCAACACGCCCTTCGGAATCTTGGCGCCCAGGGCCTGGTACTTGGCCGGGTTCTGCAGGAAGTCCTTGATTTCGTACAGCTCTTCGACGGCCTCCTCGGCACCCGCGACGTCCGCGAAGGTCGTCTTCGGAGTGTCCTTGGTGATCATCTTGGCCTTGGACTTGCCGAAGTTGAGCACCCGGGAGCCGCCGCCCTGCATCTGCGACATGAAGAACAGCAGCAGGAGGACGAGCAGCGCGATCGGCAGCAGGTTGACCAGCAGGCTCACCCAGATGCTGTCCGAGGAGACCTTGGCGTCGGCCGGGCCGGTGACCCGGTTGTTCGCCTTGGCGTCCAGCACCTCGTTCCAGATCTCGTCGCCGACCTGGTACGGGAACTGGGCCTCGATCTTGTTGGTCTCGGTCTTGCCGAACTTGGTCTTCTGGGCCAGGTCCAGCTGGAGCGTCTGCTCCTTGTCCTGGAAGACGACCTTGTTGATCTTGGCGGTGTGCAACTGATCGAGCGCAACGGAAGTGTCCACGCGGTGGTAGCTGGGACCACTGGTGAACAGCTGACTGAGCACAACGGCGCCGAGGATGACCAGGATGATCCAGACCACCGGTCGGCGGAAGAAACGCGTACGTTCCATACTGTTGTCGAGCGCCGGGGGCGCCCGCATCCTCCTGATCGACGTCCTGACCGTCTGATGGTGTCGCCGCGATGAGCGGCGGCCGGAGCCGCCGTGCGGGCCGGCCTCGACCCCGAGGCGCGAAAACTGCCGCGCCGCGGTCATTCGACGGTACACCGTGTACGCGAGGTGTGAGCTTGCGAGCCCCGCAGTCGTGCACCATCAAAAGACCTCGTACGCCAGCAACGAGCCTGCGAGCCTGCGCACTCGGCGCGCCTTCGACATCGACGGCACACACCGTGGGCAGGCCCACCAGCCCCGCAGCCAACGTACGGCGAGTCCGGGTGAAGCCGGCGTGGCGGGGAGTCCGGCTCGGCCACCCGAGCGCCCGGTCACGCGATCGAGGGGGTCGAGCACGGAGTAACCTCCGGGCCACCGGGTTACACGGTAACCGCATCAGCTGAGAGCGCGCTGAACGTCGGCTTGATGGATGCCGATGCGAGTCGGGCTCATGCCGCCAGGCGGGCTGCCCCGGCCGGTCGGGGCCGGCGTCAGGAGCGGGCGTAGACCTCGGGCTTGAGCACCCCGACGTAGGGCAGCTCGCGGTAGCGCTCACCGAAGTCGAGGCCGTAGCCGACCACGAACTCGGTGGGGATGTCGAAGCCGACGTACTTCACCGGGACCGGCACCTTCACCGCGTCCGGCTTGCGGAACAGGGCAACCACCTCGACGCTCGCCGCCGAGCGCGACTCGAGGTAGCGCAGCAGCCAGGAGAGCGTGAGCCCGGAGTCGACGATGTCCTCGACCACGACCACGTGTCGGCCGGCGATGTCCCGGTCCAGGTCCTTGAGGATGCGGACCACTCCGGACGAGGTGGTGCCCTGGCCGTAGGACGAGATGGCCATGAAGTCGAGCTCCGCCGGCGGGCCGTTACGGCCCAGCGCCCGGGCGAAGTCCGCCATGAACATCACCGCGCCCTTGAGTACGCACACCAGCAGCAGCCCGTCGCCCACGTGGGCGTAGTCGGCGGAGACCTGCTTGGCCAGTTCCGCCGTCTTCTCGCGGATCTGCGCCTCGGAGATGATCACGTGGTCGATGTCGGCGTCGTACCAGGAGCCGTCAGCCATGACTCCTAGCCTGCCGTACGTCGGATGGCCTCCGTCGGCGGGGCCGCACCTTTTGGCGCGGTCCCGCCAAGGATTTTCTGCACAAATAACGCTAATCACATCAGTTGGTGCGGGACCGCCAGCGGCGGCCGTCGTCGCTGGGCTTCCAGTCGGCCGAATCGTGGCTGTCGACGGTGAGGCCGGCCGCCGAGGCGGCGACGAGCAGGACGAGGAACAGGAGGAAGAGCAGGAACTCCATGGCGGCGCTCGCTTTCGCATGATTGCTGTCGGTTTCGCCGCCGGTGCGCACCGGACTGAGACCAGTCTGCGCCCACTCGAACCGACCGGACAGTGGCAGGAATGCCATTGGTCATCGATTTACTGCCACCTGTCGGGTTACCCTCGTCACATGCTGCGGTCCGTTGCCGTCCTCGCCCTCGACCAGGTCGCCCCCTTCGAGCTCGGCGTGCTCGCCGAGGTGTTCGGCACCGACCGGACAGCCGACGGCTTTCCCGCCTACCGCTTCCAGGTGTGCAGCCCGGACGGCGCTCCCGTCCGTACCTCCTCCGGCTTCCACCTCACCCCACACGCGGACCTCGGCCCGGTCGACGAGGCCGACCTGGTGGCCATTCCCGCGCACAGTCAGGGCACCACCGTCCCCGGCCCGGTGCTCGACGCGCTCCGCCGGGCCGACGCCCGCGGAGCGCACCTGTTCAGCGTCTGCTCCGGAGCCTTCCTGCTCGGCGAGGCCGGGCTGCTCGACGACCGCGAGTGCACGACCCACTGGCGGTACGTGGACGAGTTGCAACGCCGGTACCCGCGCGCGCAGGTGCGCTGCAACTCGCTCTACGTCCAGGACGGTCGGCTACTCACCAGCGCCGGCACGGCGGCCGGCATCGACGCGTGCCTGCACCTGATCCGCCAGGAGCACGGCTCGGCCACCGCGACCCGGCTGGCTCGACGGATGGTGGTCCCGCCACACCGCGACGGCGGCCAGTCCCAGTACGTCGAGGCACCCATCCCGAAGGCGCCCGAGGCGCCCACCCTCGAACCGGTGCTGGAGTGGCTGATGGGTCACCTGGACCGGACGATCAGCGTGGAGGAGTTGGCCGCCCGCGCCGGCATGGCGCCCCGCACGTTCGCCCGCCGGTTCCGCGCCGAGACCGGCACCACCCCGCATGACTGGCTCACCAACCAGCGGGTGCTGCTCGCCCGCCGGCTGCTGGAGGAGACCCCGTTGAGCGTGGAGGCGGTCGCCGACCAGTCCGGCTTCAGCGACGCGGCCGCGCTGCGCCACCACTTCAGCCGCCGGGTCGGCGCCACCCCGCACAGCTACCGGACCACCTTCCGGGATCGGGCGCACAGCGGCTGAGACCGGCCGGCCGAGCACCCACACGGCCCGTTGCTCTGCTTCACCCCAGGAAACACCCGACGGCCCGGGGTGTTGCGCGGGTTGAAGCAGCGCAAAGGAGGCTGGTCAGGTCAGGTGGGGCCCGCCGGGGCCAACCGGTCGGCCCGGCGGCGCACGCGGACACCGCCGGGCAGGTCGGCCGGACCCTGACCGCGCCAATCGGTGACCAGGGCGTCCAGAGCGGCGACGTGCCGATGGGACAGGGCGCCGGGCAGCGCGCCCAGCTCACGGGCCCAGGAGTGCAGCACCCGGCCGCGTACGGCGGGAACCAGGCCGAGCAGCGCCGGCACGGACAGCCCTCCATCGGGACACCGGGCCGCCGCCAGCGCCGTCCCCGCCAACTCGTCGAGCGCGGCGTTGTCGGCGGCCACCAGCCGGGCGGTACGCGCGAGGTTGTCCACCACGCCCGGTCCGAGCGCCCGCACCAGCGCCGGCAGCAGGTCGGCCCGCACCCTCGACCGGGCGTACGACGGGTCGGTGTTGTGCGGGTCCTGCCACGGGCTCAGCCCGAGCACCGCGCACGCGGCGCGCGTCTGCTCGCGGCCGATCTCCAACAGCGGGCGCAGCAGCGGCACCCCGCCCAGATCCCGCCGGGCCGGCATCCCGGCCAGCCCTCGTGGGCCGGCGCCCCGGGCCAGCGCCAGCAGCACCGTCTCCGCCTGGTCGTCGCGGGTGTGCCCGGTGAGCACCGCGACGGCGTCCTGCTGCCGGGCCACCTCGGTCAGCGCCTGGTAGCGGGCCTCGCGGGCGGCCGCCTCCGGGCCGCCGGGACGCCCGGCAACCTCCACCCGGACCACCGTCGCCGAACCGAACCCGATCTCACGCGCCCAGGCCGCCACCGCCTCCGCGCGCTGCGCGGAGCCGTCCTGCAAGCCGTGGTCGATGCTGACAAGCAGCGTGGCGCGGCCCAGCCGAGGTGCCACGAAGACGGTGGCCGCCGCGAGGGCGAGCGAGTCGGCGCCACCGGAGCAGGCGACCAGCACCGGACCGCCGGACGGCAGACCGGCCAGGGCGCGGCGGACCGCCACCCGGATCGCGGCCACCGGCGGAGCGAGCGCGGCCACCGGCGGGTGGTCAGCCAGCGGCCGGGATGGTGCCGGCCGGGCCGTGCACCCGGGCGACCCACGCGTCCGGGTCACCCAACTCCGACAGTCGAGGCAGGGTCAGCGGCGAGTTGAAGATCGAGTTGAAGCCCTCCATGCCGACGCGTTCCACCACGCCGTGCACGAACTTGCGCCCCTCGGCGTACTGGCGCATCTTGACGTCCACCCCGAGCAGCCGGCGGATCGCCTTCTCCAGCGGGTTGCCCGCCTCCCGGCGTCGGTTGAACGACGCCCGGATCCGCTCGACGCTCGGGATCACCTGCGGGCCGACGCCGTCCATCACGAACTCGGCGTGCCCCTCCAGCAGGGTCATCAACGCGGTGAGCCGGTCCAGTACGGCCCGCTGCGCCGGGGTCTGCACGATGTCCAGCACGCTGGTGCGGCTCTCCGAATCACGGACCGCCTCGGACAACGTGGCCACCCCGCGCCGCAACCGCTCGACCAGGTGCTCGCTCCCGCTGGACGAGGCGTCGACGAACGCCTGCACCTCGCCGAGGAAGTAGGCCCGCATCCACGGCACGGCCGTGAACTGGGTGCGGTGGGTGACCTCGTGCAGACACACCCAGAGCCGGAAATCCCGAGGGTCGGCGCCGAGCTTGCGCTCCACCTCGACGATGTTCGGTGCGACCAGCAGCAGCTGACCCGGGTCGGCCGAGAAGACCTCGTACTGGCCGAGCACCCGGCCGGAGAGGTACGCCAGCACCGTCCCGGCCTGTACCCCGGTCAGCCGGGACCCGATCGCCTCGGTCAACGCGCCCGGTTGCTTGTCGCCGGAGAGCCGACTCACCAGCGGAGTGATCACCTCGCGGAGCCCGGCGATGTTGGTCGCGGCCCAGTCACGGCGATCGACCACCCGGACCGGCGGATGCGACACCTGCGCCCGCAGCCCCGTGTAGTCGGCCACGTGCCCGGCCGCCTCGTCGGTCAGCCGGCGCAGGTCGCCGACCACGTCGGTGGCTTCGGCGTACGACACGCGGGGGCCAGACTTGCTCAACGCCCCCGCCGTGGCGGCGGCCAGATCCCAGTCCACGAACTGCGCCATGGACCCACCGTACCCGCGCCGCGACACCCCGGCCCGGGCTCGCGCCCTCGATCGACACCGATGGCGACCGCGTCACCCCGGTTCGGCGACGGTCAGCCGCAGCCGCAGCCGGCCAGCGCGGCGGCGATCCGGTCCAGCGCCGGCTGGGCGGTCTCCCGGTCACCCGGCACCTTGTCGGTGAGCACCGCGAAGGTCAACAGCCGGCCATCGGCGGTGGTGACCAGGCCCGCGATGGAGTGCACGCCGGTCAGGGTGCCGGTCTTGGCCCGGACGCTGCCCGCGCCCACGGCGGTGCCCGCGGTGTTGCGGTAGCGCTCGTTCAGCGTCCCGGACCAACCGCCCACCGGCAGGCCACCGAAGACGCCGGCCAACTCCGGATGGTCCGGACTGGCGGCCAACCGGATCAGATCGGTCAGCAGCGACGGGCTGATCCGGTTGAGACGGGACAGGCCGCTGCCGTCGGAGACGCTGATCTCGTCGGCGGGCAGGCCCAACTCCGCCACCTCGGCGTCCATGGCGGCGGCACCCCCGTCGAACGAGGCGGGCTGACCGCGGGCCAACGCGACCTGCCGGGCCAGCGCTTCGGCCACCAGGTTGTCGCTCTCGCTGATCATGACGTCGACCAGCCGGATAAGCGGCGGAGACTGCACCACGCCCAGCTCGGTACCCGGCGCCGGGCTGGCACCGGCCGCCGCCTGAGGCGGGGCCGTGCCACGCTTCACGGCGTCGGTCGGCACACCGAGCAACCGGGCGAACGCCTTGCCTGCGGCCAGGTCCGGCTCGGCGAACCGCGGGGCGGACCCGTGTTCGACGCCCGGGTCCGTACGCGCGCCGTCGGTCATCAACGCGGTCATCGCGCCGCCCGACCCGCCGGTCGGGATGTCGTCGTCCCAGCCAGGGCCGTAGACCGGGCCGGAGTAGACCGAGCCGTCGACGACGATGCTGGTCGGGGGTGTGCCGCCGAGCGCGGTACGCACCTGGGCCGCCAGGTCGTCGAGGCGCGCCGCCCCCGGGTAGTAGCCCTTCTTGTCGATCGCGAGGGTCGGGTCGCCGCCACCGACGATCACCACCTCGCCGGCCTTCGCGCCGGCCACCGCACGAGTGGGAATCCGGTAGCCGGGCCCCCGGGCCGCCAGCACGGTCACGGCGGTCGCCAGCTTGGTCACGGAGGCCGGAACGGTGCCGTCGTCCGCCCCCTTCACGAAGAGCGTCTGACCGGTGATCACGTCGGCGACCGAGACGTTGACCCGGTCACCCAGGGCGGCGACGCCGACCAGTGGATCGAGCACGGCCCGGACCCCGTCCGGGGTGGGCACCGGCGCGTTCGGATCCGGGCCGGCCAGCACGTCCGACGGGGCGGGTTCCGGGGTCACGCCGACCGCGTTCGGCCCGGAGCCGGCGTCGTCGCCCAGCCACCCGGCGACCGGGCCGGGACGGGTGATCACGACTCCGACGCTGGCGAGCACCAGCAGGAGCACGACGGCCAACACCACCGGCAGCCGCCTCCGGCGGCGCGGCGCGGCGGGTGCGGGTGCGGGTGCGGCGCCGGCGGGTGCCGGCAGCGCGGAGATCGGCGGGCCCAACGGGGGGACCTGCCCGGGGCCGGGGGCGGCCGGCCCAGGACCGAACGACGGGCTGACCGGCGCAGGGCTGACCGGGACCGTGGCACTGCCGTGCGGCGGGCCGCTCACCGGCCGCTCACCGCCGGCTACCGGGAAGTGACCGCTGTTCGGAGTGGGTGATGCCGACACGGCGAGCGGGCGCCAGGGCAGCGGTGGGGGCCGCTCGGGCACTGTCTCCGGTGCCGGGGTCGGTGGTTCGGGCGCCCGTGGGAGGTGCGCCTCCGGCACCGGGACCCGCCCCTTGGCACTGCCGGAGCCGGATCGTCCGGTACCGTGCGCGGAGCCCCCGTCCGGGCGGTAGTGTGAATCTTCCCTCCCCACGACCCCCTCCTCCCCCAGCGAAAATCGGCTTGGGTGACACTACTTCGGTCCGAAGACTATGCGGCGGCCGGAGTCGGCGGGTGGGCATTCACCTGTCCGGAGGGCCGCCATTGGTTCCGTTAGCCAGCGTGGGCAGACGAGGGAGCGTGCAGATGGATTTCGACGTGACGGTTGAGATCCCCAAAGGTCACCGGAACAAGTACGAGGTGGACCACAAGACCGGCCGGATCCGGTTGGACCGCACCCTCTTCACCTCCACCCAGTACCCGGCTGACTACGGGTTTATCGAGGGAACGCTCGGCGAGGACGGCGACCCGCTGGACGCGCTCGTGCTGGTCCCCGAACCGACCTTCCCGGGCTGCCTGATCCGCTGCCGCACCATCGGCATGTTCCGGATGACCGACGAGAAGGGCGGGGACGACAAGGTCCTCTGCGTGCCCTACGAGGACCCCCGCCAGGAGCACCTGCGCGACATCCACCACCTGGGCGAGTTCGACCGCCTGGAGATCCAGCACTTCTTCGAGGTGTACAAGGACCTGGAGCCCGGCAAGTCGGTGGAGGGCGCGACCTGGGTCGGCCGCACCGAGGCCGAGGCCGAGATCCACGCCTCCTACCAGCGGGCCAGGGACGCCGAAGCGCGCGGCGAGTCCGCCCACTGACGATCACTGACGCACCGGGCCCGAGGGTCGCTCAACCGAGCAACCCTCGGGCCCGGTCGTACAGGTCGAGCACCGCGCAGGCGATCGGCACCACGGCGACCACCAGGGCCGTGTCGGTGAGGTCAGCGATTCTCCCGAGGTACGGCGAGACCGGCCGACGGGCGTACCCGGTGCCGCTGGCGACGGCCACCAGGGCCAGCAGCGCCCCGCCGAGGACCAGCACCAACCGCCCGGTCCCGTCGGCCCGACCGACCAGCACCGCACCCAGCACGGCGTAGCCGGCCAAACCGGCGAGCACCGTCGGCACCCGGTGTCGCAGCGCCACGAACAGCCGCGACCGCAGCAGCAGCACCGCCGAGGTGACCGCCACCAGCAACCGACCCGCCGTGCCGCCGGCGACCACGAGCACGACCGCTGCCGCCGCCGCCAGCAGCGCGTGGCCGATCAGCATCCCGGTGAGCATCTCCTCGGTGCGGATCACCGCGGCGTGCACGCGACCCCGGTCCGGCAGATCCCGGGCCCGCTCCGGCTCCTCGGCGGGGGTCGAGGCCGGCAGGGTGACCGGCGGCAGGGGCAGCTTGCCCAGCCGGATGGCCAGCAGCGGGATCACGCCGATGGCGAAGACCAGTGCGCTGAGCAGCACCGCCGCCGTACCGGCCGTGGTCATCACCAGCCCACCGAGCGCGGCCCCCGCGCCGACCAGGCCGACCGTGACACCGGCCACGAAGACCCGCAGCCGGCTGGCCACCCCGAGTAGGCCGATCA
This sequence comes from Micromonospora sp. BQ32, assembly GCF_059358895.1. Lineage (NCBI taxonomy): Bacteria > Bacillati > Actinomycetota > Actinomycetes > Micromonosporales > Micromonosporaceae > Micromonospora > Micromonospora sp. BQ32. The sequence goes on from NZ_JCADBI010000005.1 coordinate 305,499, forward strand.
ACGCCACCAGCAGCAGCGCGACCGAGCCGGCCAGCAGTTCGGGAGCGCCCACCCAGCGGGCCGGCCCGACCGGCCCGACCGGATCACCGGAGCCGACGGCCAGGGCGCCGGCGGTGAACGCGTAGGGCAGCGCGTAGCCGCCGAGCGTCGCCCCGGCGGCGCCGTCGCCGTTGGCGCGGGAGGCCACCGTGCCGGCCACGGTGAGTACCAGCGCCACCGCGACCGCCGCCAGCCAACCGGCCCGGTGCGTCGGGCCACCGGCGAGCAGGGCGAGCAGTCCGACCGCGAGTGGTACGGCGGCACCGGCCAGACCGGCTGCCCGGGTGGCGGTGGGCGACCAGGCGCCGCCGCGGCGGCGAGCACCGTCGGCGATCGCCTCGATGACGTCGTCGTACTCCAACTCGGGCCAGTGCGCGCGGGCCGGCACCAGGTGCAGCACCTCACCGTCGCGGACCCCCTGCGGCAGCAGCGCCTGTGCCGTCACCAGCAACGCCCCGTCGGTGCGGCGGAGCACCCAACCGCCGTGCTGCTCGCCGTCGTCGGCCAGCCCGACACCGGCGTGCCGGAGCACGTCGGGCAGCAGCTCAGCCAGGGGCACCTGCTCCGGCAGGGCGACGTCCACCCGTCGTTGCGGCGCGCTGATGGTGACGCGTGCCAGCCCGGTTGTCATCGACTGGTCTCCATATCAAGGGGGATCGGAGGCTGCGCGGACGACAGGACTTTACCTACCATGAGCCAGGCTCGGGTTACCCAGCGCTGTCAGGAGGCCGAGTGTCCACCGTCGTCATCAAGCGCCCACCGCGCCGACCAGCCCCGGAGATTCCCGCCGGTGAGCTGTCGGTCGAGGCACCACCGGAGATCCCCGTGGTGACCGGCGGACGGTGGCAGCAGCTGCTCATGCTGCTGCCCATGCTCGGCGGCACGGTGGCCATGGCGATGATGTTCGGCCGGGGCGGCGGCGCCTACTCGTACGTGGTGGGCGGGATGTTCGGGCTCTCCTCGTTGGCGATGCTGGTGACGTCCTGGGGCAGCGCCTCCGGCACTCCCAAGAAGTCCGAGATGATGGCCGCCCGCAGGGAGTACCTGCGCCACCTGGCCACGTTGCGGCGGCGGGTCCGGCGGACCGCGGGCCAGCAACGGGCCGGGCTCTACTACCGGCACCCGGATCCGGGCCGGCTCTGGTCGACCGTGGACAGCCACCGGGTCTGGGAGCGACGCCCCGCCGACCCGGATTTCGCGGTGGTCCGGGTCGCCGTCGGGCCGCAGACCCTGGCCACCCCACTCGTCCCACCGGTCACCCGACCGCTGGAGGAGCTTGAGCCGATGACCGCCGGCGCGTTACGCCGCTTCCTGGACGCGTACTCCGTGGTGCCGGACCTGCCGGTGGCGCTGTCGCTGCGTAGCTTCGCCCGGGTGCACGTGCGACCCGCCGGGCGCCGGACGGCCAGCCCGACCACCGGCGGGCCACCCACCGGCGACCCGGCGGCGCAGGCGCTGGTCCGGGCCGTGCTGATCCAGCTGGCGGTCTTCCACGCCCCCGACGAACTGCTCGTCGCGGTCTGCGCCGGGCCGGAGCGCCGGGCCTGCTGGGAGTGGGTGAAGTGGCTCCCGCACGCCCACCATCCCGGCCGCACCGACGCGCTCGGTCCGGTACGGCTGGTCACCAGCTCCGCCGCCGAGCTGGAGTCGCTGCTGGCCGACGTGCTGGCCACCCGGTCCCGGTTCAGCCCGGCCGGCCCGGCCACCGACGGTCCGCACGTGGTGGTGGTCCTCGACGGCGGCGACCTGACCGGTGCCAGTGACCTGACCGGCGACGGCGGCATCGACGCGGTCACCGTGCTGGACCTGGACACCCCGCCGCCCCGACTGCTGGACCGGTACGCGCTGCTGCTGGAGTTGCACGGCCGGCGGCTGCACTCGTGGTCGTCCGACGGGCACGCCGAGGTGGGCACCGCCGACCAGTTGGACCTGGCCGACGCCGAGGCGGTCGCCCGACGGTTGGCGCCACTGCGGCTCGCCGGCGCGGCACGCGGGCCGGACGCCCCGCTCCACGCCGACCTGGGCCTTCCCGAGCTGCTCGGCCTCGGTGACCCGGAGAGCTTCACGGCGGAACAGGGCTGGCTGCCGCGCTCTGCACGGGACCGGCTGCGGGTGCCGATCGGGGTGGGCGCGGACGGCGGCGCCATCGAGCTGGACCTCAAGGAGTCCGCCCAGGACGGCATGGGCCCGCACGGCCTGCTCATCGGGGCAACCGGCTCCGGCAAGTCCGAGCTGCTCCGCACGCTGGTACTGGGGCTCGCCGCCACGCACAGCTCCGAGCAGCTCAACTTCGTGCTTGTCGACTTCAAGGGCGGTGCCACCTTCACCTCGTTCGATCGGCTGCCGCACACCGCGGCCGTGATCACCAACCTGGCCGACGCGTTGCCTCTGGTCGACCGCATGGTGGACGCGATCAACGGGGAGTTGGTCCGCCGCCAGGAGTTGCTGCGGCGGGCTGGCAACTTCGCCAGCGTGCGTGACTACGAGCGGGCCCGGGCAGCCGGCAGCCCGCTGGCCCCGCTGCCGTCGTTGCTGCTGATCTGCGACGAATTCTCCGAACTGCTCTCCGCCAAGCCCGACTTCATCGACCTGTTCGTGCAGATCGGCCGGCTGGGTCGGTCGCTCGGCGTGCACCTGCTGCTCGCCAGCCAGCGCCTGGAAGAGGGCCGGCTCCGCGGGTTGGACACCCACCTCTCGTACCGGATCGGGTTGCGCACCTTCTCCGCGCTGGAGTCCCGGACGGTGCTCGGCGTGGCGGACGCCCACGAGCTGCCCCGCTCGCCGGGGCACGGCTACCTGCGCGCCGGCACCGACCCGCTGGCCCGTTTCAAGGCCGCGTACGTCTCCGGTGCGGTCCGCCGGCGGGCCGCGTCGGGTGGCGTGGCCGCCGAGGGGGGCGCGAAGCTGCTCACCTTCACCACCCATGTCGTACCAATGCCCGAACCGGCAGCCCCGGTCGCGCCCGTCGTGGTGGAGGAGGAGGGCAGTCGGACGCTGCTCGACCTGTTGGTGGACCGGCTCGTCGGGCAGGGCCCGCCGGCGCACCAGGTCTGGCTTCCGCCGCTCGGTCAACCGCCGGCCCTGGACGAGTTGCTCGGTCCGGTGGAGGTGCATCCCCAGCGCGGGCTCACCGTGGGCAACCCGGAGCTGCACGGCGCACTCGGCGTGCCGATGGCGGTGGTGGACAAACCGTTGGAGCAACGCCGGGACCTGCTCTGGCTGGCGCTGGACGGCGCCGCCGGGCACGTCGCGGTGGTCGGCGCGCCGCAGAGCGGCAAGTCCACCGCCCTGCGCACGCTGATCTGCGCGCTGGCGCTCACCCACACACCGGCCGAGGCGCAGGTCTACTGCCTCGACTTCGGTGGCGGCGGGCTGGCCGCGCTGCGCGACCTTCCGCACGTGGGCGGGGTGACCGGCCGCGCCGACCCGACCGCCGTTCGCCGCACCGTCGGCGAGATGACCACCCTGCTGGTCGACCGGGAACGCCGCTTCGCCGAACTGGGCGTGGAGTCGATGGCCGCGTACCGGCAGCGTCGAGCCGCTGCGGGGACGGCGGGTCAGCCGGGCGTTGACCCGTACGGTGACGTGTTCCTGGTGATCGACGGGTGGAGCACCATCCGCGGCGAGTACGACGACCTGGAGCCACTCGTCACCGACCTGGCCACCCGGGGCCTGTCGTACGGGCTGCACGTGGTCGCCACCGCCCTGCGCTGGCTGGATTTCCGGCCGGCGATCCGGGACCTGTTCGGCTCCCGGCTGGAGCTGCGCCTCGGTGACCCGGCCGACTCACTGGTGGCCCGACGTGCGGCCGCGAACGTGCCGGAGCGCGCCGGCCGAGGGGTCACCGCGGAGGGCCTGCACTTCCTCACCGCGCTGCCTCACCTCGGTACCTCCGGTGGGGACACCGCCGATCTGGTCAAGAGGGCCGCCGACGGGTGGGCGGGCCCTCCGGCGCCCCGGGTGCGACTGCTCCCACCGGTGCTGCCGTACGCCGAACTGGACCTCGCGTCGACGACCGGGCTGCGGCTGCCGATCGGGATCGCGGAGGCGGACCTGCGCCCGGTGCTGCTCGACTTCGCCACCGAGCCACACTTCGTGGTCTTCGGCGACTCGGAGTGCGGCAAGTCGTCGTTCCTGCGCGCGCTGGCCACGTCGATCATCACCCGGTTCACTCCCGAGCAGGCCCGGGTGATCCTCGTCGACTACCGGCGCAGCCTGCTGGGTGCCATCGAGACGCCACACCTGATCGGGTACGGCACCGCCGCGGCACACACCGCCGACCTGGTCGAGTCGGCCGCCGGCTACCTGGAGCGGCGGGCCCCCGGACCAGAGGTCACCCCGCAGCAACTGCGGGACCGGTCCTGGTGGTCCGGGCCGGAGCTGTTCGTGCTGGTGGACGACTACGACCTGGTGGCGGCGGGGCCGGCGAACCCGTTGCGGGCACTGGAGGAGCACCTGCCGCACGCCCGGGACATCGGGCTGCACCTGGTGCTGGCCCGCCGGTCCGGTGGGGCGGGCCGCGCCCAGTACGAGCCGATCGTGCAGCGTCTGCGGGAGCTCTCCACCGCCGGCCTGGTGATGGCGGGCAGCCCCGAGGAGGGCGCCCTCGTCGGGCCGGTGCGGCCCGGACCGCTGCCGCCGGGGCGTGGTCGACTGGTCACCCGGCGGGAGGGCGTACGCCTTGTTCAGCTGGCGCAACTGCCGCCGCAATGACCTGACTCGCCGGTTCTTCCCGTGACGGGTGGGGAAACCGGTAATCTCCGATCGTCATGGTTCCGTCGGGATGGATGGCTGAGGATGTGACTGGGGTGCGGTACAGCGGTCCGTCAGCGGCCCGACGAGCGACCGGCCGGGCGCTGCTCGGCGTGGCCGCGGCGCTCGCCGTCGTGGCCCCGACCGCGGCGGCCGTGCCCGTCGTCGCGCCCACGAACGGCGGACAGCTCGCCGGCGCGCCGATGGCGTTCGCCCCCGGTGACACCATCGCCCGCACCGACCAGGTCCGCGACGAGCAGTGGCAGCTCGACGAGTTGCGCGCCGAGACGGCGTGGCGAAGCTCGACCGGCCGGGGCGTGACCGTGGCGGTGGTCGACTCGGGAGTGGACGGCACTCACCCCGACCTGGTCGGCCAGGTGCTGCCCGGCAAGGACCTGGTCGGCCCCGGCGGCGCTCCGGGCCCCGATCCGGTGGGCCACGGCACCACGGTCGCCGGCCTGATCGCGGGGCGCAGCGACGACAAGCGAGGTGTGGTCGGCCTGGCACCGGACGCCCGGATCCTGCCGGTCCGCGTGCTCGACGAGGAGAACCGTTACGACGACGCCCTGATCGTCGCGCAGGGCGTCCGCTGGGCGGTCGACAACGGCGCCCGCGTGATCAACCTGTCGCTGGGCGGCAGCGGCGACAGCCCGGCCCTGGCCGCTGCCCTGGACTACGCGTTCGTCCGGGACGTGGTCGTAATCGCCTGCACCGGCAACCTGGCCACCTCCAGCAACTCCAAGGTCTGGTATCCGGCTCGGGAGCCGGGTGTGATCGCGGTCTCCGGTCTCGAACGCAGCAGCGACAACCTGTGGTCCGGCTCGATCACCGGCCGGGCGACGGTGCTCACCGCTCCCGCCAGCGGGCTGGTCGGCGCCAAGTCCCCCGGCGGGTACTGGCGGGTGCAGGGCACCAGCTTCGCCGCGCCACTGGTGGCCGCGACGGCCGCGCTGGTCCGGTCCCGCTATCCGCAGATGCCCGCGGGTGAGGTGGTCAACCGGTTGCTGGCCACCGCCCGGGACCTGGGCCCCACCGGCCGGGACGACCGCTTCGGGTACGGGGTGATCGACCCGGTGGCCGCGTTGACCGCTCAGGTGCCGCCGGTGTCCGCCAACCCGCTGGACGATCAGACGTCACCGGGTGTGACCGGTTTCGGTCCGGCGCCCGGCTCGGTCGACGACGACCCGGTGGCCGGTGCCGGTAGTGACCCACTCGGTCTCGCGGCCTCCGGCCAGCAGAGCCGGTGGACGGCTCGGGCGGCGGGCGGTCAGGACACGTCCGCGCCGGAGCAGTTGTGGACCACGGTCGTGCTCCTCGTCGCTCTGGCCGGCGGTGCGGCCCTGATGATCCGCCGGCTCCGCCAGCGGACCCGTTGACCGCGACCGACCGGCAGGCCTGACCGGCCGCCCGGCCGGGTAGAACGGACCCATGAGTACGCACCGGCCGCCCGCCCTCGCCCCCACCGGTCAGCCCTCCTGGCGGCACCGCCGGTTCGACCCGGACCACGCGCTGGGGCTGCGGCTCACTCTGGCCGCGTCGGCGGCGTTCCTGTTGCTGGTGCCCTTCACGCTGCTCACACTGCTGGTGCTCGACGCCTGGGCACCGCTGCGTCGGCTGGACACGGAGGTCACCGACGCGCTGCACGGCTACGCGCAGGACCAGTCGGCCTGGGTCATGCTGATGCGGGTCTGGACCGAGGTGTTCGCACCGATGCCACTACGCGCCGTCGCGCTGCTCCTGGTGGTCTGGCTGCTGCGCCGGGGAGCCCGCCGGCTGGCCCTCTGGGCGGCCACCACCATGGTCGTCGGCGGGTTGGTCGGCCCGCTGCTCAAGCTGCTGGTCGGCCGGGACCGGCCGGAGCTGCTGGACCCGGTGGCCCGGGCCGTCGGCTACTCGTTTCCCTCCGGGCACGCGCTGAACGCCACCCTGGCCGCCGGGGTGCTGCTGCTGGTGTTCCTTCCGCACGCCGGGCGGGGGGCGGCGCGGACCGTGCTCTGGGTCGCGGCGGTGCTGCTCACCGTGGTGACCGGACTGAGCAGGGTGGCGCTCGGCGTGCACTTCACCAGCGACGTGGTGGGCGGATGGCTGCTCGGTGTGGCGGTGGTGGCGGCCACCACCGCCGCGTTCACCAGTTGGCGCGCGCACACCGGTCTCCGGCCGGTCCGGCCGACCCGCGACGGCGTCGCGCCCGAAGTCGAGCGGCAGCCGGGAGCGGTCTGAGGAGTGACGACGAGGCCCGCAGGGTACTGGCCGACCCATGTCCGAGACCGTGGTCCAGATCGTCCGGCGGGTACTGCTGCCGGTGTCCCTCCTGCTCGGGCTCATGGTGCTGCTCGGGGTGCTGGTCACCCGGGTGTTCGCCCGGACCTGGCCATTCACCGCGGAGGACGCGGTGAACCGGGAACTGGCCGCCGGCCGCACCGGCGACTGGAACAACATCTCGCTGGTGTTCAGCACGCTGGCCAGCACTCAGATGATCGTCGTGGTCACCGTGTTGGTGGCGTTGGCGCTGCGGCTCTGGCTGAAGCGTTGGCGCGAGCCGCTGTTCCTGTGCGCGGCGGTGACCGCCCAGGCGCTGGTGTTCCTGTTGACCACGCTGGCGATCGACCGGCGGCGGCCGGCGGTGGAACACATGGACGTCTCGCCACCGACGTCGAGCTTTCCGTCCGGGCACACCTCCGCGGCGGTGGCGCTCTACGTCGGCATCGCCGTGCTGATGGCGTTGCGGGCACGGAGCAGCGGCGCGAAGGTCGCCTGGTGGACGCTGCTGCTGATGGTGCCGCTGGGGGTGGCCCTGACCCGGATGTACCGGGGAATGCATCACCCGAGCGACGTGGTGGCGTCCTTCCTCAACGGCGGCACCTGCGTCGCGATCATGGCTCGTGCCGTGCTGGACCGAGGACTACGGTGGGGCCGGGCGAAGCTGCCGACGGTTGGGGGTCGCGCCCTGCCGGCCCGGAACTGAGCCACCCCGCGGCGACGCTCAGGTGCACTCGCCGGTGCCGACCTGCCGGTTGCGTTCGGCCCCGGCCAACGCCACCGGACGGGCCTCGGCCGCCGTCACCGCGAAGCCGGTGTTCGGGTCGTCGGACGCCGCCGCGAAGATCACGCCGAGCACCAGGCCGTTGGCGGAGAGCAGCGGGCCGCCCGAGTTGCCGCTGCGGACCAGCGCCCGAATCGTGTAGATCTCCCGGGTCACCTCGGCCGAGGAGTAGATGTCCGGGCCCTTGATCCGGTCGACGTCCCGAACCCGCGCCGACTGCGCGTTGTAGGGGCCGTCGAGCGGGAAGCCGAGCACGATGGCGTCGGAGCCGCTGCCCGCGTTGCCGGCGGCGAACCGCAGGGACGGCCCGGGCAGCCCGGGTACGAGCAGTACCGCCAGGTCCCGGCTGGGGTCGTAGACCACCACCTTGCCGTCGTACCGTTCGCCGCCCAACTCCACGGCGACCGAGCGGGTGCCGGCCACCACGTGCGCGTTGGTCATCACCCGGTCGTCCGCGTAGACGAAGCCGGAACCCTCGATCCGGCGCGAGCAGCTGGGCGCGGAGCCGAGCACCTTGACGACCGACTGCTGGCCGCTGACCACCACCTGCGAGCCGGCCAGCGCCGGGTCCGGCGGGTCGACCTGCCGGGCCCGGGTCGGCGCGAGGTCACCGAAGACGTCCGGGAACCCGTCGGTGTCGACGGTGTCCTCCAGCGCCGTGGACAACTGGTGGGCCCGCTCCGGCAGGACCTGGTTGACCACCGTGATCAACGCGCTGTTGCGGACCGAAGCGGCGAGCCAGGGCACCGAGGACGAGCCGAGCGGCACCGCGACCAACCAGGCGAGCAGGAGCACCGCGAACAGCGAGACGAATGCCCCGCCGACGTCGTCGATCCGTTTGCCCACGTCACTGGTGATGGTCTTGCGCAGGTGCGAGCCGAGCCAACCGGCGAGTGCCTGCCCGACCACCGCCAGCCCGAAGATGGCCACGAGCGAGATCAGCACGCGGGTGCCGGCGTCCACGAACTGTCTGGCGAACAGCGGCCCGAGCTGGAGACCCAGCAGCAGACCCAGGAAGAAGCCGGACAACGACGTGACGCCGATGACGAAACCCTGGCGGTATCCGCTGATCGCGAACACGAGCATGAGCAGCAGCAGGACGAGATCCACGACGGACACGGGTCAAGCGTACGGGCAGTGTGCCCGCCGGATGACCATCGCTTGCGGAAGGTGACCGCGCGGTCAGCGCAGGGCGTTCTCGTCAGCCTCGTCGGTGCCGGCGGACGGTGCCGGGGTCGCCCCGGTCGGCGGCAGCTCCACCACCCGGCCGGGTGACCACGGACGGGCCCAGCCGCCCATCTCGAGCAGGGTGGCGAGCACCCCGGCGGTGAAGCCCCAGACCAGCATCCCGCGCGCCGAGAACGCCGGCCCGATCCAGCCGCTCGGGTGGCGGACCCGCAGCCGGTTGGCCGGATCGACCAGTTCGCTGACCGGCAGGCGGGCGACGTGTGCCACCTCGGCCGGCTCCCGTGGGTGCACCGGGTGCGGGTCGTGCCACCAGGCCAGCACCGGCGTGACCACGAAGTCGCTGACCGGGATCCACAGTTTCGGCAGCTCGGCCAGCACGGTCACGCTGGCCGGGTCGAGGCCCACCTCCTCGTTCGCCTCGCGCAGGGCGGTGGCGCGGACGTCGGCGTCCTCCGGGTCGGCCGCACCCCCGGGGAAGGCTGGCTGCCCGGCGTGGTTGCGCAGGGTGGCGGCGCGTTGCAGGACCAGCACGTCGGGGCCCGCGCCGGGCTGCTCGCCGAGCAGCACCAGCACGGCGCTCTCCCGACCGCCCTCGGCCGGGGTGGTCAGCCGGGTGAAGTCCTCGGCGCGGGCGGTGCCCAGCCGGGTCAGCAACGGCTCGACCCATTCGGGTGGCCGACGGGTCACGCCGGCACCGCCAGGCCGAGGTGCTGGCGGACCAGCTTGGCGAGCTTGGCGTCGTCGAGAGCGCCGCTGGCGTCGATGTGCCGGACCTGACCGTCGGCGGCGACGAAGAGGGTCAGCGGAATGGCGTTGCGCTTCAGCTCGCGCTGGAGCGCCTCGCCCTGGTCCACCAGCATCGGGAACCGGACGCCGAAGTCCTCACCGATGGACTGGGCGCCGCTGCGGCTGTCCCGACTGTTGACCCCGACCACCTGGAGCTGACCGGCGGTTCGCTCGCTGAGGCGTTGGAAGGCGGGCAGCTCCTTGCGGCACGGCGGGCACCAGGAGGCCCACACGTTGATCACCGCCGGCCCGGCCACCTCCCGCAGCACGACGGGGGCACCACCGGTGAAGCAGGAGAGCGTCAGCTCCGGGAGCGCGGACCCGCCGGCGGACGGGGCCGTCGGGCCGGACGTGCCGGGGGTCGCCGTGCCCGGCGACGCGGGGGTCGCCGTACCGGAGCCGGACGGCGCGGCCGTGGGTGCCGTGCTCAGCGCGGCGCAGTCCCGGAACGGGGATGGTCGCTCAGCTGCGGCCGGACGGGGGGCTGGCTCGTCGTCGGCGGTGCCGCTGGTGCAACCGGTGACGGCCAGCAGCAGCGGCAGGACGGCCAGGGCGAAGCGGCGGTTCACGGCACCTCCGCCGTGATCGCCTGCGCGGGCACCAACTCCGGGTCGACGCCGGCGGCCACCGCGAGGTCGCGCGCCCGAGGGCCCTTGAGCAGCTTGGCGGCGGCCGCCGGCTCGGTCGGGCCGGTGCCGTACGAGGGGCAGAGCTTCGCGAGGGTGCACGCGCCACAGGCCGGCTTGCGGGCGTGGCAGACCCGTCGCCCGTGGAAGATGATCCGGTGCGAGAGCATGGTCCAGTAGCGCTTGTCGTACAGCGCGCCGATCGCGTGCTCGATCTTGACCGGGTCGGTCTCGGTGGTCAGCCGCCACCGGTGAACCAGCCGCTGGAAGTGCGTGTCGACGGTGATGCCGGGGACGTCGAAGGCGTTGCCGAGGATCACGTTAGCGGTCTTGCGGCCGATGCCGGGGAGCGTCACCAGGTCGACGAGCCGGCCCGGGACCGCGCCGTCGTACCGGTCGAGGAGGGCCTGACCGAGCTTGAGCAGGGAGTCGGTCTTGTTGCGGTAGAAGCCGGTGGGCCGGATCAGCTCCTCCATCTCGCCCCGGTCGGCGCCGGCGTACGCGGCAGCGCTCGGGTAGCGGGCGAAGAGCTTCGGAGTGACCTCGTTGACCTTCTTGTCGGTGCACTGCGCGGAGAGGATCGTGGCGACGGCCAACTCCAGGGCGTTGGAATGGTCCAGCTCACAATGCGCGTCGGGATGCGTCTCGGCCAGCACCCGGCCGATCTTGCGGGCGCGGCGTTTGCGCCCGAGATCGGTCTCGCTGGCACCGGGAGGGCTACTGGTCACGACGGCCAGCCTACGTCGCACCCCGGACGGTCCTCGTCCGGTCAGCCGGCGGTTGGCGGCGAGATCTTTCCCTGCCCGTCGAGGCGGGCGCCGCCCTTGGGAAAGTCGGCGCGGCTCAACTCGGTGACCAGACCCAGGCCCCGGTCGTCCGGGTCCATCGTCGGTTTGCCGGTGGAGTTCATGTACGTCGAGGTGAACGAGCCGCCGGCCCAGCTGCCGTCCGGCTTGAGCGACACCTTCAGCACCCCGCCCCAGCCGAGGCGACCGTCGTTGCTCAGCGAGTTGCCGCCGCCGGCGAAGTTGCCCAGGCTGTACGCGATCAGACGCCCCTGGTAGAACTCCATCCCGCGCAGCACGTGCGGGCCGTGCCCGACGATCAGGTCGGCGCCGGCGTCGATCATGGCGTGCGAGAACTTCACCGGGTCGCCCCGGTTCTCGCCCAGGAACATCTCGGTGCCCGGCTTCACCCGGGTCTTGTCGGCGCCCTCGCCGCCCATGTGCACCTGCACCACCACCAGGTCGGCCATGGTGGCGGCCTTGGCGACCACCGCCTTCGCCTTGGCGATGTCGACGAGGCTGTTGGACCAGACGTACGACGAGAAGCCGGCGACCGCGACCTTGACGCCCTTGACGTCGACCACGGTGATCTCATTCGGTGCGCCGGTGTGCTCCAGGTCGTACTTCTTCAGTGCCTTCTGGGTGTTCTCGTAGCCCTTGGGCCCGTAGTCGTAGCCATGGTTGTTGGCCTGGTTGAGCAGGTCGAAGCCGGCGTCGCGCAGGTGCGCGGCGTACTCCGGTGGGGCCCGGAACTGGAAGCAGCGGGTGGAGTTGGCCCCGCACTTGCCGGTGCCGGTGTCGACCGTCAGCGGCTCCTCCAGGTTGCCCATCACCAGGTCGGCCTTGAGCGCCTCGGTGACCGAGTTGAAGAAGCCCTTGCCGCCGGCGGCGGGCAGCCGACTGGGCGCGTTGCCCATGATGATGTCGCCGGTGGCGGAGAGCGAGATCGCGCCACCCTGACCGGTGGATGCGGGCCCGGTGGTCTTCGGGCCGGCCGTGGAGACCGGCGCGCCGGTGCCGCCACCTCCCGCACCGGGCTGCCAGACGGGTGCCCCACCACCGGAGTCGGCGCAGCCGGCCACGACGAAAGCGGCCAGCAGCGCGGCGAGGCCGAGGGCGACGCGGCGGCGCGGGCGGGACGCGAGGGGGGCGGGAGCGTACATCGCCCGCGACCCTACCGGTCGTTAAACCCGCCGACGACAGCCGATCGGTTGGACTTTCCGCCCCTGAGCTGCTCAGACCACGGCACGACCGGCCGGGCGCCGCCGGCGAGCACCGCCGCGTGCACCGCTCGGGCGAGCGGGGCGCCCCAGGCGGAGCGCGGCCCACCGTACGCGGCCTCCGGCCCGTCCACCGGGCAGAGCACGGTGACCGCGTCGGTGGGGGTGCCGGTCCCGGGCACGCCCAGCTCGGTGATCGCCTGGGTCTTCGCCTCGGTCGCGGTGGCCACCGCGTTGACCAGCGCGGAGTCGGCGAGCCGCGCCGGCACGTACACCACGATGTTGACCGTGCCGACGCGTTGGGCGAGCGCGGCCGGCGTCGGCGCGGCCGCGGGCACCGGCGTGCCGAGCCCGACCGTCACCCAGGCCCGCACCCCGGTGTCGGTCCGCGCCACCACCTCGGTCACGTCGACGCCGGTCAGCAGACCGACCCCGGGCCCGTCGAGGGCCAGCTCAGCGGCGAGCGAGGCCAGGTGCGCCGCGGGGTCTTCCCGGTCGTACGACATCGATACGGTCGCGTTCAGCACCCACCGCCGCAGCCCGATGCCACCGCCCAGCGGGCCACTGCTGACCGCCCGCAGGGGCACGTCCGCGCGCCAGACGAGCAGCGGAACGTTCCGGCCGTCCTCGGCGCGGCTGGTCAGAATCGGCTCGCTCAGCACGTCGGGCAGGTTACGCCCACCGATCAAGATTCCAGGGGCGACCTCTGATTCAAGCTCACGTGCGCCTAGACTTGGCGGCGCGCGAGGGGATCAGCGGACGGCGGCCCCGGCCGACGGACGGCACGCGCAACCGGAGGTGCGCAATGGACGAGGTACTGGCCCGCAGCGGGATCTTCCAGGGTGTTGACCCGGAAGCTGCCGAGGCGCTCGCCAAGGAGATGGAGACGATCGAGGTCCGCAAGGGCGAGATCGTCTTCAATGAGGGCGAGCCCGGTGACAGCCTCTACATCCTGCTGTCCGGGAAGATCAAGGTTGGTCGCCGCGCGGCCGACGGCCGGCAGAACCTGATCGCGGTGATGGGGCCGTCGGACATGGTCGGTGAGCTGTCGCTCTTCGACCCGGGTCCGCGTACGGCAACCGCCACCGCGGTGACCGACACCCGGCTGGTGCGGCTGCGTAAGCAGGCGCTGCGGCCGTGGCTCAACAACCGCCCGGAGATCGCCGAGCAGTTGCTCCGGGTGCTCGCCCGGCGGCTGCGCCGGACCAACGACTCGCTCGCCGACCTGATCTTCACGGACGTGCCGGGCCGGGTCGCCAAGAACCTGCTGCAGATGGCGGGTCGCTTCGGCACCCGCGACGGCGGTGTTCTGCGGGTGACCCACGACCTCACCCAGGAGGAGATCGCCCAGCTCGTCGGCGCCTCCCGGGAGACCGTCAACAAGGCGCTGGCCGACTTCGCCTCACGCGGCTGGCTTCGGCTGGACGGCAAGAGCATCATCATTCTGGACCCGGAGCGCCTGGCCCGTCGCGCCCGCGTCTGAGCAGCACCCAACGTCCCCGCCTGCCGTCACCGACGGTGGGCGGGGACGTTGTCATCTGCCTGGCGCAGAATCGCTGGCCTCGGGGCGGTGTTGGCGGTGATGGTGGGGGCCATGGTGAACCGGGTTGCCGTGCTCTCCGACATCCATGGCGTCCTGCCGGCGCTGGAGGCCGTGCTGGCCGAGCCGGACGTCGCCGCCGCCGAGCTGATCGTGCTCACCGGTGACATCGCCGCGGGCCCGCAACCGGTCGAGGTGCTGGACGTGCTCGCCGGCCTGGGCGACCGGGTGTGCTGGGTCGGCGGCAACGCCGACCGCGAGCTGGTCGAGGCCCGGGCCGGCCGGCCGGCCTCGATCGAGGTGTCGAACTGGGCCGCCGGGCAACTGCGGGACGAGCAGGTGGCCCGGCTCGCCGCGCTGCCGGCGACGGCGACGCTGGAGATCGACGGTCTCGGCTCGACGCTGTTCTGTCACGCGACGCCCCGCGATGACGAGGAGGTCGTGCTCGTCGACTCCCGGATGGCGCGCTGGGCGGAGGTGTTCGACGGTCTTCCCGCCGAGGTTTCCACGGTGGTCTGCGGCCACACGCACATGCCCTTCGCCCGGCTGGTCGACCGGCGTCTGGTGGTCAATCCGGGCAGCATCGGCATGCCCTACGGCGGCGCGGGCGCGTGGTGGGCACTGCTCGGGCCGGGCGTTCAACTGCGCCGCACCGCCTTCGACGTGGACGCGGCCTGCGCCCGGGTGGCGGCGGAGTCGACCTTCCCCGACGCCGCCGCCTGGGCCGACGAGTACCTGCGCTCCCAGCACAGCGACGCCGACGCGCTGACCGTCTTCGGCCCCCGCGACGGCCGCTGAGCCGACAGCCGACAGCCGAGACCGGGCCGGCAGCCAGGATCGGGCCGCGACCCCAGCCGTGTCCACCCGAGCGTCGCGGGCCTAGAAAAAGTCAGTCTTGACTGTTTGTTTCGTAGGCCCCAGGCTTGTCCCCGTGCCCCCCGCATCGACGCGCGTCCCTCAGCAGGAACGCAGCCGCGCCACCCAGGCCCGGCTGCTGGAGGCGACCGTCGACTGCCTGATCGAGCACGGCTGGTCCGGCACCACGACCACCGTCGTCGCGGCCCGGGCCGGTGTTTCGCGTGGGGCCCAGCTGCACCACTACCCGACGAAGGCAGCGCTGGTGACGGCCGCCGTGGCGCATCTGGCCGAGCGCCGGGCCGACGAGTTGCGCACCGAGGCCGAGGCGCTGCCGGCTGGCCCACAGCGGTTGGACCGGGTGGTCGACCTGCTCGCCGTGGCGTTCACCGGGCCGTTGTTCGTGGCCGCGCTCGAGCTTTGGGTCGCCGCCCGCACCGATCGGGAGCTCCGGGACGCCCTGGTGCCGCTGGAGGCGACGGTCGGGCGGGAGATGCACCGGCTCACCGTCGCCCTGCTCGGTGTCGACGAGCGTCGACCCGGCGTCCGCGAGGCGGTGCAGGCCACGCTCGATCTGCTCCGCGGGCTCGGGGTGGCCAACCTGCTCAGCGACGACTCCGCCCGCCGTACCGCCCTGTTGACCACCTGGAAGCGCCAGCTCGCCACCCTGCTCACGCCCTGACCGCCGGCCGCACCGGCCACCACCGACCGGAGGCACCATGGTCGACCTCAGCGACCTGCTCACGGACCTGGCCGACGAGTCCGCCCAGTTGGACGCCCTGGTGACGCCGTTGCCCGCGGCCGACTGGGCGAGGCCGACCCCCGCGCCGGGCTGGAGCATCGGGCATCAGATCGCTCACCTCGCCTGGACCGACCACGTCGCGCTGTTGGCCGCCACCGATCCCGAGGCGTTCTACGCGACGGTGACCTCCGCGCCGGACGTGACCCGACTCGTCGACGTCGGCGCCGAGGAGTTCCTCGCCCCGCCGGCCGAGCTGCTGCCCCGCTGGCGGGCCGGGCGAACCGCGCTCGTCGACGCACTGGCCGCCGTTCCGGCCGGCGGCAAGCTGCCCTGGTACGGCACCCGGATGTCAGCCACCTCGATGGCCACCGCCCGGATCATGGAGACCTGGGCGCACGGCGCGGACGTGGCCGACGCCCTCGACGTGGTCCGCCCCGACAGCGACCGACTCCGGCACGTGGCGCACCTGGGCGTGCGTACCCTCGGGCACGGTTTCGCCGCGCACGGCCGGGAGGCACCGACGAGGCCGGTCCGGGTTGAGCTGGTCGGGCCCGGCGGCGACAGCTGGAGCTGGGGTCCGGCGGACGCCGCCGACCGGGTCAGCGGGCCGGCCAGGGACTTCTGCCTGCTGGTCACCCAGCGCCGACACCGCGCGGACCTCGCGCTGGTCGCCACCGGGCCGGTCGCCGACGAGTGGCTCGACGTGGCGCAGGCCTTCGCCGGGCCGCCGGGTGACGGCCGGCAGCCGGCCGGCCGGAACGGGGTACGGGCATGATCCGCATCGGCAACGCCTCCGGCTTCTACGGCGACCGGTTCACCGCCTGGCGGGAGATGCTCGACGGCGGTGAGCTGGACGTGCTGACCGGTGACTATCTGGCCGAGTTGACCATGCTGATCCTCGCCCGGGACCGCCTGCGCGACCCCGACCTGGGCTACGCGAAGACGTTCCTGCGGCAACTGGAGACCTGCCTCGGCACCGCCCTCGACCGAGGGGTACGGATCGTGACCAACGCCGGCGGGTTGAACCCGGCCGGCCTGGCCGCCGCCATCGAGAAGCTCGCCAACCGGCTCGGCCTGTCGGCCCGAATCGGGTACGTCGAGGGCGACACGATCCAGCGGCCGGACGCGTTGAGCGCGAACGCCTACCTCGGCGCGTTCGGGATCGCCGCCTGCCTCGACGCCGGTGCGGACGTGGTGGTCACCGGCCGGGTCACCGACGCGTCGCTGGTGGTCGGCCCGGCCATCGCCCGGTACGGGTGGGGCCGCGACAACCTCGACGAGCTGGCCGGGGCCACCGTCGCGGGGCACCTCGTCGAATGCGGCGCACAGGTCACCGGCGGCAACTTCAGCTTCTTCACCGAGCTGCCCGACGGCGGTCATCGGCCCGGATTCCCGATCGCCGAGGTGCACCCCGACGGCTCGTCCGTGCTCACCAAGCATCCGGGCACCGGCGGCGCGGTCACCGTGGAGACGGTCACCGCCCAACTGCTCTACGAGATCGGCGGGCCGTCCTACCTCGGGCCGGACGTGGTCACCCGACTGGACACGGTGACGCTGCACCCCGACGGGCCGGACCGGGTCCGGGTCTCCGGGGTACGGGGCACGCCGCCACCGCCCACGCTCAAGGTGGGCGTCAACAACCTCGGCGGCTTCCGCAACTCGATGACGTTCGTCCTCTGCGGTCTGCAGATCGAGGCGAAGGCGACCCTGGTCCGGGGGCAGATCGAGGAGGCGGTGGGCAAGGACGGGCTGGAGTTCACGCTGGCCCGGACCGACCACCCGGACGCCGCCGACACCGAGGCGGCCAGCGCCCTGCTGCACGTACACCTGCGCGACGGCGACAAGGCGCGGGCCGGGCGGGCCTTCTCGGCCGCCGCGGTGGAGCTGGCCCTGGCCTCGTACCCGGGCTGCACGCTGACCACCCTGCCCGGCGACGCGACACCGTACGGCGTCTTCACCGCCGACGCGGTGCCACAGGACGCGGTGGCGCACGTCGCGGTGCTGCCCGGCGGCGAGCGGGTGCCGATCGACCCGCCGATCCGCACCGCCCCCACCTCGCAGGACGAGACCGCCCCGGGCGGCGACCCGGCGGTCGACGGCCCGACCCGGCGCGCGGTGCTCGGCGAGGTGGTCGGCGCGCGCTCCGGGGACAAGGGCGGGGACGCCAACCTTGGTGTCTGGGCGCGTTCCGACGCCGGGTACGCGTGGCTGCGGACCTGGTTGACCGTCGAGCGGCTGGCCGAGCTGCTGCCGGAGACCGCGCCGCTGCCGGTACGGCGCTACGAGTTGTCGAACCTGCGGGCGGTCAACTTCGTGATTGAGGGTCTGCTCGGCGCGGGGGTGGCCGCGTCCACCCGGTTCGACCCGCAGGCCAAGGCGCTCGGCGAGCTGCTGCGCGCCCGGATCGTCGACCTGCCGGCCGACGTCCCGACCGGGGCATCCCGATGAGCATCGTGGACACCCCGGAGCGCCGGCAGCTGCGCGAACTGACCCGGGCGTTCGTGACCCGGGAGGTGTTGCCGCACCTGGACAACTGGGAGCGGGCCGGGGAGGTGCCCCGGGCGTTGCACGCGACTGCCGCCAAGCTCGGCCTGCTCGGCATCGGCTTTCCGGAGTCGGTCGGTGGCAGCGGCGGTGACCTGCTCGACTCGATCATCGTGACCGAGGAGCTGATCCGCTCCGGTGGCTCGTCCGGGCTGGTGGCGGCCCTGTTCACGCACGGAATCGCGTTGCCGCACATGGTCGCTGCGGCCGGTGCCCGCACCGGTGGCTCGCTGGGCGGTCGGCTCGGCGGCGTCTCGTCCCCGGCCGACGACAGCCTGATCGAGCGGTACGTCCGGCCCACCCTGTCCGGCACGATGATCGGTGCGCTGGCCATCACCGAGCCGGACGGCGGTTCGGACGTGGCCGGCATCCGCACCACCGCCCGCCGCGACGGCGACCACTACGTGGTGAACGGGTCGAAGACGTACATCACCAGCGGGCACCGGGCCGACTTCGTGACCACCGCGGTGTGTACCGACTTCCCGGGCAGCGGTGAACTCACCCTGCTGGTCATCGACAAGGGGTCGCCCGGGTTCACCGTGGGACGCCGGTTGGAGAAGTTGGGCTGGCACTGCTCGGACACCGCCGAACTGTCCTTCGCGGACGTGCGGGTGCCGGTCGCCAACCGGATCGGCGCGGAGAACACCGGCTTTCTGGCGATCATGCAGCACTTCGCGGCGGAACGCCTCTCGCTGGCGACCCAGGCGTACGCGACCGCGCAGCGCTGCGTCGAGCTGACGGTGCGCTGGTGCCGGGACCGGGAGACCTTCGGGCGTCCGCTGGCCAGCCGGCAGCTGATCCGGCACCGGTTGGCGGAGATGCACACGCGGGCCGAGGCGGCCCGGGCGTACGTGCACGGGGTGGCGGGCCGGGTCGCGGCCGGCGAGCCGGTGGTGACCGAGGTGGCGATGGCGAAGAACGTGGCGGTGGCCGCCTGCGACCACGTCGTCGACCAGGCGTTGCAGTTGCACGGTGGCTTCGGTTACCTGCGCGACGCCGAGGTGGAGCGGCATTACCGCGACGCGCGGATCCTCGGCATCGGCGGCGGCACCACCGAGATCATGAACGAGATCATCGCGAAAGGCATGGGCCTATGACCACCCTGGACAGCGCGGTCGACCCGTCCGCGCCCGCGTACCTGGCGAACCGGGCGGCGTTGCTGGAGCGGCTGGCCGAGTTGGACACCGCGCTGGACCAGGCGCGGGCGGGTGGCGGCGAGAAGTACGTGACCCGGCATCACGCCCGCGGCAAGCTGCTGCCCCGGGAGCGGATCGAGCTGCTGGTGGACCCCGACAGCCCGTTCCTGGAGTTGTCGCCGGTCGCCGCGTACGGCTCGGACTTCCCGGTCGGGGCCAGCGTGGTCACGGGTATCGGGGTGGTCGAGGGGGTGGAGTGCCTGATCGTCGCCAACGACCCGACGGTACGCGGCGGCGCGGTCAACCCGTGGTCGCTCGCGAAGACCCGACGGGCCGGTGAGATCGCCCTGGCCAACCGGCTGCCCATGGTCAACCTGGTCGAGTCGGCCGGGGCGGACCTGCCCACCCAGGCGGAGATCTTCATCCCCGGTGGTCGGGTGTTCCGTGACCTCACCCGGCTCTCGGCGGCCGGCATCCCCACGGTCAGCGTGGTCTTCGGCAACGCCACTGCCGGTGGCGCGTACGTGCCGGGGATGTCCGACCACGTGATCATGATTC
The DNA here is from genome assembly GCF_059358895.1 of Micromonospora sp. BQ32. Lineage (NCBI taxonomy): Bacteria > Bacillati > Actinomycetota > Actinomycetes > Micromonosporales > Micromonosporaceae > Micromonospora > Micromonospora sp. BQ32. The sequence goes on from NZ_JCADBI010000005.1 coordinate 325,313, forward strand.
GGGATCGGTCACAGGTCTACCTGGCCGGTCCGCCGCTGGTGAAGATGGCGACCGGTGAGGTCACCGACGACGAGTCGCTGGGTGGCGCGGCGATGCACGCCGGCACGTCCGGGCTGGCCGACTACCTGGCCGCCGACGAGCGGGACGGCATCCGGCTGGCCCGGCAGTGCGTCCGCCGGCTGAACTGGCGCAAGCAGGGCCCGTCGCCACGGACGGCGGTGCCGCAGCCGCCCAAGTACGACCCGGAGGAGCTGCTCGGCATCACCAGCGCCGACCTGAAGGTGCCGTTCGACCCCCGGGAGGTGCTGGCCCGGATCCTCGACGGCAGCGACTTCGACGAGTTCAAGCCGGCGTACGGGGACGCGCTGGTGACCGGCTGGGGCGAGCTGCACGGGTACCCGGTGGGGGTGCTGGCGAACGCCCGAGGGGTGCTGTTCAGCGCGGAGGCGCAGAAGGCCGCCCAGTTCATCCAGCTCGCGAACGCCTCGGACACCCCGTTGATCTTCTTGCAGAACACCACCGGCTACATGGTCGGCACGGAGTACGAGCAGCGCGGCATCATCAAACACGGCGCCCTGATGATCAACGCGGTGTCGAACTCGACGGTGCCGCATCTGACGGTGAACCTGGGCGCCTCGTACGGCGCCGGCAACTACGGCATGTGCGGCCGGGCGTACGAGCCGAGGTTCCTGTTCACCTGGCCGAACGCCAAGTCGGCGGTGATGGGCCCGGCGCAGCTCGCCGGGGTGCTGTCGATCGTGGCCCGGCAGGCGGCCGCCGCCCGGGGGCGCGACTACGACGAGGACTCCGACGCGGCGATGCGGATGATGGTCGAGCAGCAGATCGAGTCGCAGTCCGGCGCACTCTTCCTCTCCGGCCGGCTCTACGACGACGGGGTGATCGACCCCCGGGACACTCGGACCGTCCTCGGGCTCTGCCTCTCGGCGATCCACAACGGACCGGTGAAGGGCGCCGACGGCTTCGGCGTCTTCCGGATGTAGACCGTGAGCGCGAGGAACGCAGCGAAGCGGAGTCCCGCAGTCGCGAACGAAAGGCAGGCTCAGGGGACCATGATCAACAGACTGCTCGTGGCCAACCGGGGCGAGATCGCCCGCCGGGTCTTCGCCACCTGCCGGGCGATGGGCGTGCAGACCGTCGCCGTGTACTCCGACGCGGACGCCGACGCGCCGTTCGTGGCCGAGGCCGACCGGGCCGTACGCCTGCCGGGGAGTTCGCCGGCCGAGACGTACCTGCGGGCGGATCTGATCCTGGACGCGGCCCGCAAGGCCGGTGCGGACGCGGTCCACCCGGGCTACGGCTTCCTCGCCGAGAACGCGGAGTTCGCGGCGGCGGTGACCGACGCGGGGCTGACCTGGGTCGGGCCGCCGGCCAAGGTGATCGCCGCGATGGGCGACAAGCTGGCGGCGAAGGCGCTGCTCGCCGAGGCGGGCGTGCCGATGCTGCCGAGCTGGACCGACGCCAACGAGGTCACCGACTTCCCGGTGTTGGTGAAGGCGTCCGCCGGTGGTGGCGGGCGTGGGATGCGGATCGTGCGGGACGCGGACGAACTGGCCGAGGCCACCGCCAGCGCCAGCCGGGAGGCGGCTGCCGCGTTCGGCGACGGCACGGTCTTCATCGAGCGGTACGTCGAGCGTGGCCGGCACGTCGAGGTGCAGATCTTCGGCGACTCGCACGGCACGGTGGCCGCCCTCGGGGTGCGGGAGTGCTCGATCCAGCGCCGACACCAGAAGATCATTGAGGAGGCCCCCGGGGTTGTTCCGCCGGAGCTGCGGGATCGGCTGCACGAGACAGCCGTGGCTGCCGGACGGGCGGTCGACTACGTGGGCGCCGGCACCGTCGAGTTCCTGCTGGCGCCGACCGGCGAGTTCTTCTTCCTCGAGATGAACACCCGACTCCAGGTGGAGCACCCGGTCACCGAGTTGGTCACCCCGGTCGGGCTGGACCTGGTTCGTCTGCAGTTGCTGGTAGCCGAGGGCGCCCCGCTGCCCGAGCACAGCCACTACCCCGCCGCACGCGGCTACGCGATCGAGGTACGACTGTGCGCCGAGCAGCCGGCGCAGGGTTGGCGGCCCGCCACGGGCACTCTGCACCGTTTCAGCGTGCCGGGGGTGGACCGCGAGTTCGGCTGGATCCAGCGGGCGGGTCTGCGGCTCGACTCCGGTGTGGTGGCCGGCTCGGTGGTGGGCGTGCACTACGACTCGCTGCTCGCCAAGCTGATCGCCGTGGCACCGACCCGGTCCGAGGCGGCCCGGACCCTGGCGGATGCCCTGGCCCGGGCCGAGTTGCACGGGGTGGCCACCAACCGCGATCTGCTGGTCCGCGTGCTGCGCAGCCCGGAGTTCGGGGCTGCGGAGATCGACACCGGTTTCCTGGACCGGCACCCGGAGGTCTTCACCCCGCTCCTCCCCGCCGACCAGGTCCCACTCACCGCCCTCGCCGCCGCGCTGGCGGGTGCCGCGCACCGCCGAGCGACCGCACCGGTGCTCTCCGGGCTCCCCTCCGGCTGGCGCAACGTGCCCGCCGTCCCCCAGACCGCCCGGTTCGTCGGGCCGGACGGTGACGAGATTGAGATCCGCTACCGCCTGGACCGCACCGGCCGACTCGCCGACTGGTCCAACACGTCGGCGGCTGTGGCCGAGGTCGCTGCCGAACGACCGACAGCGGCCGACACCGCCGGGTCGGCGGGCGCGCCCACCGTGGCGCTGGTCGAGGCCACCCCGGACCGGGTGGTGCTCGACGTCGACGGGGTTCGGCGCGGGTACCGCGTACACCGGGCGGGGTCGGCTGTCTTCGTGGACGGCCCGGACGGGGCGGCGAGCCTGGCCGAGCTGCCTCGCCTCCCGCTGCCCACCGCGGCGGTGGCGGCCGGGTCGCTGCTCGCGCCGCTGCCCGGCGTGGTGACCCGGGTGCACGTGCAGGTCGGCCAGCGGGTCACCGCCGGCGATCCGCTGCTCACGCTGGAAGCGATGAAGCTGGAACATCCCGTGCTCGCCCCGATCGACGGCGTGGTCGCCGCACTGCCGGTGCCGACCGGCGGTCAGGTGCAGACGGGCGCCGTGCTGGCCGTTGTCGACGAAAAGGACCCCCGATGACCTTCGACCTCACCCCCGAACAGGACCAGCTGCGCGACGCCGTACGGGCGTTGGGCCGCCGCTACGGCCATGGTTACTTCGTCGAGAAGGCGAGGGCCGGCGAACACACCACCGAACTGTGGGCGGAGGCCGGGCGGCTCGGCTACCTGGGGGTCAACATCCCCACCGAGTACGGCGGCGGGGGCGGCGGCATCACCGAGCTGGCCATCGTCTGCGAGGAGTTGGCGGCGGCGGGTTGCCCGCTGCTGCTGCTGGTGGTCTCCCCCGCCATCGCGGCGACCGTGCTCAGCCGGCACGGCACCGAGGAGCAGCGCAAGCGGCACCTGCCGGGTCTCGCCGACGGCTCCCAGAAGATCGTCTTCGCGATCACCGAGCCGGAGGCCGGTTCCAACTTCCACCGGCTCGGCACGGTGGCTCGCCGCGACGGCGACGACTGGCTGCTCAACGGTCGCAAGTGCTACATCTCCGGGGTTGACGAGGCCGGTCACGTGCTGGTGGTGGCCCGCACCGAAGATTCCGCCACCGGAAAGCTCAAGCCGGCGCTGTTCCTCGTGCCGACGGATGCGGCCGGGCTGACCAGGTCCAAGCTGGACATGGAGATCGTGTCTCCGGAGAACCAGTTCCTGCTCTACCTGGACGACGTGCGGGTGCCCGCCGACGCGCTGCTCGGTGAGTCGCTGGACGCCGGGCTGCCGGCGCTCTTCGCCGGGCTCAACCCGGAGCGGATCACGGTGGCCGCGATGGGCGCCGGCACCGGCCGGTACGCCATCGAGCGGGCCAGTGAGTACACCGCCACCCGCAAGGTCTGGGGTGGTCGGAGCATCGGCTCCCACCAGGGGGTGTCGCATCCGTTGGCACACGCGGCGGTGCAGGTGGAGCTGGCCCGCCTCATGATCCAGAAGGCGGCCACCCTGTACGACGCCGGCCGCGACCTGGAGGCCGGGGTGGCCGGCAACATGGCCAAGTACGCCGCCGGGGAGGCCGCCGCGCTCGCCGTGGACACCGCCGTCCAGGTGCTCGGCGGGGCCGGTATGACCACCGAGTACGGGGTGGCGACCCTGCTCGGCGCGGTCCGGGCCGGCCGGATCGCCCCGGTCAGCCGCGAGATGATCCTCAACTTCGTGGCCCAACACGTCCTCGGTCAGGACAAGTCGTACTGACCCGATTCGCCGCGCCCGCCCGCCCGGGCGCGGCGGACCGTGGTCGCCCAGCCCACGCTGCAAGATCGGCTCGGTTTCCTCGATTCCGCGGTGTCCGAGGGCCAGCGATACCCCGACTTCCTGAAAACCGAGTCGACCACGCGCGGGCGGCGCGCCGACGGCGGTCAGGCCGGGGTACGGCAGGCGGCGTCGATGCGGTGCACCGGGCGGACCCGACGACCCATGCCCTCCAACAGTGAATCCTCGACGTGGAAGTCGTGAATACGCAGTTGGTGGCGGGGTAACTCCTCCTCGCTCGGGCAGAGCACCTGGGCGCGGACCAGATCGACCGGGACGTACCGGACGCCACCCCGCTCCTGAAGGATCACCATGTTGACGTCGTCGGTGGTGACCACGTGCCCGCGTACGTCCTCGGTGGGCCCACTCTCCGGGCCCACGGTGGTGACGGTCAGCGGCAACACCGGTGTGCTGATCACCGGCACTGCGGCCCAGACCAGGGTGGCGAGCACCGCCACCTCGGTCACCGACGCCAGCGGCCGGATCACCATGCCCGGCAGCGGCCCCGCGATGAACAGGGCAAGCAGCGGCGGCACCACGATGAGCGCCAGCACCAGCCACTCGTCGCCCTGCCGCATCGCGTCGCGGATCGTGGGCAGCATCAGCCAGCCGTACCCGGCGAGCAGCGCGCCGATCAGCAGCAGCCGAGGCACGACCCGCTCGTGCAGCCGGGCGGGGCGCAGCTGGAACGCGGCCACGAACGCCGGCAACAGCAGCGGCAGGTAGAGCAGCGGCCAGGTGATGAGGGCGAGCAGGAAGCTGGCCAGCACCACCCAGGCCGGGGTGATGTCGGCCCAGCGGGCGAAGAGCGGGCGGCGACGGGTGCCCGGCGGAAGTCGGTCCGCGCTGACGGCCAGCACCGCGCCGAGCGCGAAAACGGCGACCAGCCCGGTGGAGAGCAGCCGGGCCGCCGTGGTCAGAAAGCCGGCGAGCAGGTTGACCGGCCCGACGTTGGCCACCAGCAGCAGCGTGGTCTGGAGCTCCCCGCCGGCCTCCACGCCGAGGCGGAGCACCGAGAAGATCGCGGGTACGCCCACCACGGCTGTCCAGAAAGACTGGCTGGCGCGGGCGCGCCGCTCCGCCGGATCCCAGCGGACCCGCCCGGGCTCGACCTCGGCGACGACCGGCTCGCCCGGCTCGGCGACCGGTACGGCGGCCGGCCAGGCAATCTCACCCCGCGCGTCGGCCGCCGGCCGGTCGGCCGCAGGCGACGCTGTGGCCGTACCGTCGATTGTCGGCGCGTCGGCGACACCGCCGGGCACGGAGGTGCGGGGCGGCGGGACCGGCCCGTCGCCGCCGGTGGCGGTCGGCGCCGCGCTCACTTCGCGGGCGCCTTGTCGTCGAAGTCGACCAGCTTCGGCACCTCCAGCGGCTGCGGCTGGCGCTTCTCGGCCTTCAGCCAGGGGCCCAGCGTCCGGTTGTACGCGGTCTGCCAGGGGCTGGCATCTCCGTCGCGGCCCTGCTCGTAGCTCTTTTGAAGGAAGAACGCGACCAGGTCGCGCAGGGCGGGATCACCGATCGGCACGCCGATGCCCAGCAACTCGCTGGTGCCGAACGGCATGTCCACGATCTCGAACTCCTTGGGGAAGCTGGCCAGGAAACCGGCGAGGATCGACTCGTCGGAGCTGACCGCGTCGTACCGGCCCTTCCGGATGCCGTCGACGCAGTCGCCGACGTCCTTGACCACGAACGTCTTGACCTGGTGTTTCTCCAACTCGGCCTCGGTGGTGGAGCCGCCGCTGGTGCAGACCTTGTACGCCGGGTCGCGCAGATCCTCGATGGTGCGGACCTTGTCCTTGAGTCGAACCGGCACCATCACCTCCTGCGTGGTGACGAAGTACGGCCCGGCGAAGCTGACCAGCTGCTTACGGTCTTCCGTCATGGAGAAGCTGGACACCACCAGGTCGACGGTGCCGCCTTGCAGCGACGGGATGCGGTCCTCGGTGGAGATCGACACGAACTCCAGCCGCTGCTCCCCCTCGTAGCCGAGGGAGGCCGCGACGTACCGGGCGATCTCGACGTCGAACCCGATGTGCTGGCCGTTTCGCAATTCACCCATCAGCGGCTCGTTGGTGGCGACACCGATGCGCAGCTTCGACTGACCGTAGATGTGCGTCTCGCGCATCTTCTCCTGCACCGACGGCAGGTCCGGTTCCTTCCGACTGTCGCAACCGGCCGCGGCGGCGAGCACGAGAGTGAGGGCGACCGCCAGCGTCGACGCGACCGAGCGGAGCCGGGGTTGCGAACTGCCTGAGTTCATGGGCGACCTCGCTGCCGGAAGAGCCTGCGGGACACCGAGAGTAGCCGCTTCCGTCCAATCCGTGTGGGCGGTGGGGGCCATGTCGGGCGGTTGCTCGGATCGACGCCGATCGGCGCGGCGGCCGGCTCAGCGGTTGACAGCCGGCCTCGTCACGACATGCTGGACGGGTGAGCCGATTGTCCAGACCCGATGCGCGCACGGTGGCGGTGCTCGCGGCGCTGGGAGCCCTTGCGCCGCTGGTCATGCTGGTCGTGTGGCGCCGACAGGATCTACTCGGCGTGGTCCTTGCGCTGCTCTGCGTGTTGATGACCATGATTACCGGTGTCGCCGTCTCCGCCGCGCGTCAGGTCGACGATCCGGAGCCGGCGGACCGGTCGGCAGCCCTCGGGCCGCCCGAGCTGATGCCGTACGGGATTGACGCGGACACCCTCGACGCCCTGGACAGCCGGGACGCGTTGCGTGCGGTGCGTGATCGTCGACGCGGGTCGAACGGGCTCAGCGGCCGGTGAGCGTCGGCGCGGTGAGCGCGTCCACGCCGCGTCCGGCCAAACACCGGTAGGTCCGGTCGATGCTGCCCTCGACCGGCGGTAGCACCTCCAGGTGCCAGCCGGTCGCCTCGGCGATCCCGGTGGTCAAGCGGAACGTGGTGAGGCTGCACACCTGCCGCACCGGTTCAGCGGCGGCCACCTCGTCGTAGTCGGCACCGACCAGCGACACCGGCAGGATGCCCTCGGCGTACGTCTCCCAGGTGTGTCGGCCGGCGCAGGACAGTCGAGCCGCCTCGGCGCGGCTGCCGCGGATCCGCATCGGGCCGAAGCATTCCAGCTCGGGCAGGCATCGGGCACCCTCGGGCAGCGCCGTGGGCCCACCGGTGCCGGTCGCGCAGCCGGGCAGCGGCCCGGTCGCCGGTGCGGCGATCTGGGTGGCCGACGGGTACGGGGCGGGTGGTGGCGCCCGGTCGGCGACCCAGGCCCCGGCGGTCGCGGAGGCGGCGAGCGCGAGCACCCCGGCGCCGCCGAAGAGCCAGCGCCGCCAACGCCGACCGCTGGGGACCACCGCTCGCTGAGTGTCCTCGATGGGCGGCCGGGGCACCGGCCTGCTGGCTGCGTACGGGCCGGAGAGCGTCGCGCCACCGCTGACCGGAGCGCCGCTCACCGGTGCCGCCGGCGAGCCCAGTGGCAGGTTGGTGAGCAGGTCGTGCAACTCCAGAGCGGAGGGGCGCTCGGCCGGGTCGTTGGCCATGCCGGCGCGCAGCACGTCGATCAGCTCGTCCGGCACGCCGGGCAGGGCCGGAAGCGGCTGGTTGAACATCTCCAGCACGGTGACCAGGCTCGGGTTGCGCTCGGACTGCCAGCGCGGTGGCCGGCCGTGCATCACGGCGTAGAGGGTGGCGCAGAGCGCGTACACGTCGACGGCCGGCGACGGCGGGCTGTGGCTGAACATCTCCGGCGGCGCGTACGCCGGGGTGAGCACCTCCAGGGTGACCGAGGCGTCCCGGTGCTCGGCGAGGACGGCGAGCCCGAAGTCGGCGAGCACCGCCGAGTTGAAGGGCGAGTAGAGGATGTTGGCCGGTTTCACGTCCCGGTGCAGCACCCCGGCGGCGTGCGAGTGCGCCAGCGCGTCCGCGATCTTGATGCCCAGGTCGCGGGCCTCCACCGGGCCCAGCGGCGAGGTGCGCATCCGTTCGGCGTACGAGCCGTCGCAGAGCTCCATGATCAGGTAGGGGTGCTGATCGACAGTGACCCCGACGTCGAAGAGGTCCACCACGTGCGGGTGGGACGACATCCGGCCGGCCGCCCGTGCCTCGCGCAGGAAGCGGGCCTGATCCCGCTCGCTGTCCAGCGTCCGGTTCTCCACCTTGACGGCGACCTCGCGCCCCACGGAGATCTGGGTGGCCTGGTAGACGGTCGCGTACCCGCCACGGGCAAAGACCCGCAAATCAGTCAGACCGGGCACGATCGGCACTGGTACGCCGCCGGTCGGGGTGTCGGTCACCGCTCGAAAATACCCAACCCGACCGATGGCTCAGCGCACCGCGTCCGCCGGAGCCGCACCGGCGGGACCGGTACCCTCCTCGGCGACCGCAGCCGTCCCGGCACCCTCGGACGATCCGACCCCGCCGGCCGCCATGCCCCGGCGGGCATCCAGACGCAGACCGATGGCGGTGGCCACGGCACCCAGCCCTTCCCACGCCGCCACCCCGAAAAACCGGTCGGGAGCGATGTCGGCCAGCACCGCGATGGTGAACACGGTGAACGTGACCAGTCGGAAGACCACGGTGAAGCGGTAGAACGCCCGCCACTCGGTCACCGTGGCGAGCAGGTAGTAGACGCCCATGTTGAAGGCCGCCATCGAGGACGCCAGCAGGAACGTCCCGGTGTGGTCACCGACGGCCCGAGTCTCCGGCACCTCGAACCCGAGCATGCGTAGCTGCGCCTCCGGCCAGAGCAGCCCCACCGCGCCCATCACCAGCGCCAACACGCCGAAGACCGCGATGGTCCAGCCCGCGATGGATCGCGGCAGCTTCATGAACGGCCTCCCCAGGCACGGCGACGGTCACCACTGTGGACCCGTACGCGGTGGTGACACGCTAGCCGCTCACCCCGACCACCACATCCCCAGAACCGACAAAACCTGCACCCCGCCCCCGGGTCGCGTTGATCAAGAGCTTTCGGTCACCGGCGACCCGGATTATGACCCAAACCTCTTGATCGACAGCGGAAGGTGGGGGAGGGGCAGCGGAGGGTCAGACCAGAGCGGCGAGGCGGGTACGGAGAGCGTCGGCCGCGGCACGTTCGCTGCGCTGCTCGGTCGCGTACGCCAGACGGACCGCCTCCTCCGCACAGGACAGCGCCTCCGCTGGGCGCCCGCAGGCGGCCAACGCCTCGGCCAGCACACTCGCCGCGATCACCTGGCTGCGCACGTCCTCGGCCGGTGCGGTGACCGCCCGGCGGGCCCAGTCCAACGCCTGCTCCCGCTGACCGTGAGCGAGCAGCGCCGCCGCGTACTGAGCCATCGTCTGGCGGCGGGAGAAGAGCAGCGAGGGTGCGTTCGCGGCGGCCGTGGCCACCGGGGCGAGCAGCCCGACCGCGGTCGCCGAGTCGCCGGCGGCGAGACGGGCCGTCGCCAGCAACACCCGGGGCGCCACCTGCGCCGGGGCCTGCGGGTTGTGCGGCTCCACGGCGGTCAGCACCGAGCGGGCCACCTGCTCGGCCGTCTCGCAGTCGCCCATGTCCAACGCGACGAAGCCGCGTAGCGTCCCGGCCATTCCGGTGAGCAGCGGATGCGAGGTGCGCTCCGCGTACGCCAGGGCGTCGGTGAGCAGGTCCGCCGCGTGCTCCGGCTCGCCCAACCCGCGCGCCACCACCGCCCGGACCACCAGGGCGAACCCGCGCCCCCAGTCGTCGGAGGCGGCGGCGAACTCCCGGTACGCCCGCCGGGCCTCCCGATCCGCCTCGGCCAGGTCACCAAGCTCGGCGGTGGCGAACGCCGCCACCGCCCGCAACGTGCCCACCGCCCACGCCTCACCGACCCGCTCGCCGAACGGCAGGAACACCTGCGCCATCCGGCACGCCTCCCGCAGTCGGCCCGCGAGCAGCCGGGCGAACGCCGTGGTGCCGCGCAGCCAGGCCCGCCCGTACGGGTCCTTCAGCTCGGCGAAGAGCCGAGCCGCCCGGCCGAGCACCGCGTCGGTGCCAGCGAAGTCACCCCGGGTGGTGGTCACCCAGGCCAGGTTCTGCAGCGACCACGCCTGCCCGCGCCGGTCCTGCGCGCCGAGGCTGACCTGGTACGCGGCCGCCAACCGGCTGCTCGCCTGACTCAGCCGACCCGCCACGAAGTCGGCCATGCCGAGCCGGCGCATCGCCGTGGCGCGCTGCGTGGGCAACCGACCCTCGGTGGCCACCTGCAACGCCTCCTGCCAGGCGGTCACCGCCCGACCCTGATCGCCGAGGGTCTCCTGGGCCTGCCCCGCCAGCAGCAGGGCGCTGACCCGGGTGGCCTCGTCCCCCGCGTTAGCGGCGATCTTCTCCGCGTACGCCAACGCGTCGGAGACCCGGCCGACCTGGAGCAACGCCCGCGCGTGCACCACCTGATCGGCTGCCGGCACCCCGTCGCGGGCCAGTTCGGTGGCGCGCTCGGCGTACTCGACGGCCATCGCCGGCTCACCGGCGGAGAGCGACCGGCGGGCGGCCCGGCCGAGCGCGGCGACGCCGAGCGGAACCACCGCCCGGGCTGGCGCGTCCGGGCGCAGCTTCACCGCGTCGGCGAGCGTGGCGGCCCGCTCGACGTGCGTCGCCACGAAGTCGTCCCGGGCCTCGTCGGTGAACCCGCCCACCGTGCTGGACGTGGCCTCGTCCGGCGGCGCCGCCCAGCGGGCCAGCGCGGCGTGCCGCTCGGCCAACTCGGCCTTGCTCACCCCGGCGTACGCGGCCTCCCGCATCAGCGGTGTGGCGAACGAGTAGCCGGTACGCGAACGGTGCAGCATCCGGCGTTGCAGCAACTCCTCGACCGCCCGGTCGAGTTCGACGGCGACCACGGCCGACGGTCGGCCGTCGCGCCCGGCCCGCTGCTCCCGCATCGCCTCCAGCGCGCCGGTCGGCACCGTGTCACCGGTGACCGCCGCGTCGCGCAGCACCGAGCGGGCGTCCGGCGGCAACGCATCGATCCGGGCCGCCAGCACGGCGGCGAGGTCCCGGGAGAGCAGTCGGCTGCCCAACGAACCCGGCACCAGCCGCCAGCCGGCCGACCCGCTCTGCTCCCGATCGCCGGAGCCGGACCGCTCCACCGCGGCACCCCGCGCTGACGCGGCACCCACACCACGCACTGATTCGGTGGTGAGCGCTCCCCGCTCGATCAGCAGGGTGACCAGCTCAGCCAGGTAGAACGGATTGCCCTGCGCGGTGGCGAGCAACCGGTCGGCGTCGGCCTGTGGCAACTTGCCACCGCCGAGGTAACTGGTGAGCAGCCGGGCCGCGTCGGCACCGCGCAGCGGCGGCAGCGAGTGCACCTCGGCGTCCGCGACCCGGGTCAACACGCCAGCGGTACGCACCAACTCGGGGCGGCCGAGCAACAGCACCAGCACCGGGCCGGTGAGCCTGGACAGGGTCAACCCGAGGGCGCTGATCGTCTCGGCGGTGGCATCGTGCAGGTCGTCCACCACGATCACCAGCGGCGCCTCCGAGGCGAGCCCACTGAGCAGGTCGGCGACCGCGTTCGGCACCACCTCGGCGTCCGCGGGCGGCGTGCCCGATCCGCCCCACTCGCCGCTGTCGGTGCCACCGTGCGCCGGGAGTTCGGCGTAGCCGAGCAGGGCGAGCAGCTGGTCGGTGGCGATCGGCGCGGTCTGGGCACCGGAGCGGGCGAGTCGCTGCCCGAGCCGGCGCAGCCGCTCCTCCACCGCCGGGCGGGTCAGCGCTGTGGAGGCATCGCTGGGCAGACCGACGGCGGCCCGCACCAGGTCGGCCAGGGGCGCGAGCCGTCGCCGCTCCCCGAACGCGGCACAGCGCACCGAGAGCACCCGGGCCCCGGTGTGCGCCGCGTACCGGCCGGCACCGACGTCGTACCCGGCGGCGAGGCGTTCCACCTCGGCGGCGAACCGGGACTTGCCGATGCCCGCCTCGGCGGTCATCAGCAGCACCCGTGGGTCGCCCTGGTCGATCACCTCGGCGAGCCGGCCGGCGACCCGGCCGATCTCCGTCTCCCGGCCGACGTACGGCGCCTCGTCGCCGAGCCCCGAGCGGGTGCCCGGCGCGTCCAGCAGACCCAGCAGCTCGTACGCCTCGACCGGGTCCCGCTTGCCCTTGAGCCGCAGCGGGCGCAGCGCCCGCCAGGAGGAGACGTGCCTGGTGGCCGCGGCGGTGCGTCCACCGGCGTAGACGGCCCCGACCGCGGCGGCGTCGGCGAGCCGGGCCGCGGTGTTCACCGTGTCGCCGATGACCGTGTATTCAATCGCGGCCTGGATGCCGGCGATGACGTCGCCGGTGTTCAGCCCGACCCGCAGCCCGAGTGGCGCGCCGCCGCCCCGTTCGTCGTCGAGCACCCGGCGGACGGCCCGTTGCATGGACAGGGCGGCCCGGACGGCGCGTTCGGCGTCGTCCTCGTGCGCCACCGGGGCGCCGAAGACCGCCATGATGCCGTCGCCGGTCAGCTTGTCGACGTGCCCGCCGAACGTCTTCACCGCACCGGCGAGGGCGGCCAGCACCCGGTCGGTGACCGCGCCGACGCGTTCCGGGTCGAGGTCCTCCGACCAGGAGGTGAACTCGGAGAGGTCACCGAAGAGCACGGTGACCACCCGGCGCTCGGCCGCCGGCAACGTGGCGGCGGCCGGCAGCGCGGCACCACAGTTGTGGCAGAACCGCGCGCCGGGAACGGCAACGGTTCCACACACGGGGCAGGTCACATGTGCTCCAACCCACTGACCCCGGGCGCGGATTCCCCGGTGTCGACGCCCAGATACTCCAGCTGGGCACGGACCGACCATTCGGCCGCCCACCAGAGTGAGCGGTCCACGTCGGCGTAGACCACCGCCACCACGTCGGCCGGGGTGTGGGCGCCGGCGGCGACCGCCGCCCGGACCTGGTCGAGCCTCGCCCGGCGGTGGGCGAGGTAGAAGTCGGCGGCGGCGGCGCAGTCGGCCAGCGCCGGGCCGTGCCCGGGCAGCGCCGGAATCCCCCGGTACGCGGACAGCAGCTCCAGGCTCGTCAGGTAGTCGCCGAGGTGCCCGTCGGGGTGGGCGACCACGGTGGTGCCCCGGCCGAGGATGGTGTCACCGGTGAGCACCACCCGCTCGTCGCCGTGTTCGACCAGGAAGCAGACCGAGTCGGCGGTGTGCCCCGGCGTCCGCAGCAGACCGATGTCCAGACCGAAGCCGCCGAAGTGCTCGCCCGGCTCGGTCAGCGGCTCGCCGCCGATGGTGTGCGCCGGGTCGACGGCGAGCACGTGCACGCCGCCGAGCAGCTCACTCAGGCGGGCGGCGCCCTCGGTGTGGTCGGGGTGGCCGTGGGTGATCAGGATCAGCCCGACCGGGCCGTGCTCGGCGATCCGGGTCAGGTGCCCCTCGTCGGCCGGCCCCGGGTCGACCACGATGGCGTACTCGGCTGCCGGGGCGCGCAGCACCCAGGTGTTGGTGCCGTCGAGGGTCATCGGCCCCGGGTTCGGCGCACGCAGCAGTGAAACCCAGCGGGGTAGCTCGTCGGCAAGCGCCGCCACCGCCCCCGTCACGTGCCCGCTCATGGCTGCGATCGTACGACCCCGCCCGCCACACCCCACGATCTTGCACTTGCGGCTCTTGATTCATCCCGGTTCAGGGCTTTCGTCCGAGCAGAAAGTGCAAGATCGCGGGGCGATGGGGACGCGTCAGGCGACCTCGACGATCAGTTCGATCTCGACCGGGGCGTCGAGGGGCAGTTCGGCCACGCCCACCGCGCTGCGGGCGTGGCGGCCGGCCTCCCCGAAGACCGTGCCGAAGAGGTCGGAAGCGCCGTTGATCACGGCGGGTTGACCGGTGAAGCCGGGCGCGGAGGCCACGAAACCGGTCACCTTGACCACCTTGACCACGTTCTCCAGGCCGACCAGCGAGTCGACCGCGGCCAGCGCGTTGAGCGCGCACCGCTGGGCCAGATCCTTCGCCTGCTCGGCGGAGATCCCGGCGCCGACCTTGCCGGTCGCCAACAGCTTGCCCTCGGCCATCGGCAACTGGCCGGAAACGTACACGTGCTGCCCGGACTGCACGGCCGGGACGTAGCTGGCCACCGGCGGCACGACCTCGGGCAGTTCGAGACCGAGCTCGGCGAGCTTCGCGTGCGGACCGTTGCTCACGCCTTGGGCCGCTTCAGGTAGGCGACCAGCTGGTCCGGATTCGGGCCGGGGACCACGGCGACGAGCTCCCACCCGTCCTCGCCCCAGTTGTCGAGGATCTGCTTGGTCGCGTGGACCAGCAGCGGGACCGTGGAGTATTCCCACTTCTGCATCGCTGAAGGGCTCCCTCTCGGTGCGGAATTGTTCGAGGGACAGCCTACGGTCCGCTGGCCGGACGAGGTACGGGACGCTGCTCCGACGCTGCCGGCAGCTCCCCGCAGCGCCCTTCGTGCTCGTACCCCTGGGGGCAGCGGGACCGGTCGGGCAGCAGCAGGTCACAGAAGACCCGGTGCCGGTTGTTCTGGTCGTCGGCGTTGGACACGGTGGTCTCGCCGGCGTCCAGCTCGGGCAGGAAGCCCAGGGACACCGCGACCCGACCGGCCAGCACGGTCGCCGCCGCCAGATTCGGCACCCGGATCGGCAGGTGGATCACGAAGCCGGGCTCGTCGTCGTCGCGGGTCCGCTCGGCGGGCTGGCTCGGCACCCGGGTGGTCTCCGCCTGCTCCGGCATCCGGCGGTACGACCGTTCGTTGATCGGCTGGTTGGTGACCTGCCCGCCGGCCTCGACCACGGACCCGGGCCGGCGGGGCCGGTCGTTCGTCGGGAACTGGGTGCGAGGGATGTTGTCCGCGTCGCGCATGCACTGCCTCCGGTCGTACCTCTCGGACCATGCTTCCGGCCCGGACCCATTCGTCCGTTCCGACCCCCGCACCGGGACGAAGGTAGGTCTGTGGCCGCAGTCCCGCCAACAGGACGCGCACAAGAGGCCACCAACAGTCACATATGCGACACACCGCAGGTCGGGAGCCTGACACCAGAACCGCCGCGGGTACCGCTCACCGGATCGCTGGACCGCCTGGCAGGCAGGGGCGAACCGATCCGGTCATCGACCGCTACCCTTCCGGTCGGACGGTCGCGCAGCGCCCGGCCGCCCGCTCGATCACGCTCGGCGCCAGGGGTGGCGGCGGGCGCCGCACCCCTGGGGGAACGACATGACCCACCCGCCCAGCGGCGACCAGGCCGGCACACCCGCTCACCCGCCGGCCCACCCGGGTCCCGTCGGTCAGCCCGGCGCGCCGGCCATCCCCAGCCAGCCAACCCCCGCCCCGCCGCCCGGGCAGCTCGCCCTCCCCACATCCCCTGCCCAGCCGGCGCTCCCCGCCGCCCCCACCGCACCGGCCTTCCCCGGTCAGCCAACCGGCCAGCCGGCCTTCCCCGGGTCGCCCACCGGTGTCGGGCAGCCAGAAGGGCCCGGCGGCCCCACCTCGGCCGCCGTACCGACCCAGCCGGGCACCCCGAACCCGTCGTCGATCCCCCCGCCCCCGCCGGCCTACCCGCCCTACCAGGGCACGACCGAGCCGAAGAAAAAGCGGGGCCTGCTGATCGCGGCGATCGCCCTGGTCGTGATCATGGTGCTCTGCGTGGGCGGCGGCGTGGTGGCCTTCCTGACCCTGCGCGATGCCGAGACCGGCGAGGGCGCCAAGGAGCCGGCGGTCGCCGTCGACGAGTTCCTCACCGCGGTCTACAAGGATCGCGACGCGACCAAGGCGGCCAGTCGGGTCTGCGCCGCCTCCCGGGACGACGACAAGATCGCCGCGAAGGTGGCCGAGGTGGAGAAGTACGCCTCCACCTACCAGAACCCGCGTTTCCGGTGGACCACCCCGAAGGTGGACAACCAGACCGGCGAACGGGCCACCGTCTCCACCCGGCTCACCATGACCACGGCCGACGAGAAGGTCGCCGACCAGGAGTTGCGCTTCACTGTGGTGCAGAAGACGGGTTGGTGGGTCTGCGAGGTCGCCTGACCGCCACGCCTGGATAGGCTCGACGGGTGTGTGCAGCTGAGCGCCCGATCGACCCGGCCGGTACCGGATGGCCCGCCCGCCTCCACGTGGTGACCGGCAAGGGCGGCACCGGTAAGACCAGCGTGGCGGCGGCGCTGGCCCTCGCGCTCGCCGCCGGTGGCCGGCGCACCCTGCTGGTCGAGGTGGAAGGTCGGCAGGGCATCGCCCAACTGTTCGGCATCGACCCGCTGCCCTACGAGGAGCGGCACCTCGCCGACGCGCCGGACGGCGGTGAGGTGCGCGCACTCGCGGTGGACGCCGAGGAGGCGCTGCTCGAGTACCTGGACATGTTCTACAAACTGGGCGCGGCCGGCCGGGCACTACGCAAGCTCGGCGCCATCGACTTCGCCACCACCATCGCGCCCGGCCTGCGGGACGTCCTGCTCACCGGCAAGGTGAAGGAGGCCACCACCCGCACCACCGGGCAGCGGCGCGCGTACGACGCGGTGGTGCTGGACGCCCCGCCGACCGGGCGAATCGGCCGGTTCCTCAACGTGACGGCGGAGACCGCCCGGCTGGCCAAGGTGGGCCCGATCAAGACCCAGAGCGAGGGGGTCGCCGCATTGCTGCGGTCCCCGATGACCGCGGTGCACGTGGTCACGCTGCTGGAGGAGATGCCGATCCAGGAGACGGTCGACGCGATCGCCGACCTGACCGCCCTCGGCTTCGGCGTCGGAAAGGTGCTCGTCAACGGCGTCCGACCCCCGCTGCCCGCCGGACCGGCGGTCACCGCCGCGGAGTTGAAGCGCGGGCTGGTCGCCGCCGGGCTGCCGGCCGATCGGGACATCGTGGCCGGGCTGCACGACGAGGCACGTGACCAGCTCATCCGGCGCGAACTGGAGGATTCGCTCCGCGCCGACCTGGTGGAGTTGGGGCTGCCGATGGTCGAGCTGCCGTTGCTGCCCGACGGGGTGGACCGGGCAGGGCTCGCGACGCTGGCCCAGGCCCTCGTCCGCGCCGAATGACTCACACCTGAGCGCAGCACGGGCGCGTGGACCCACCGGCCCGATACGCTCGATTGGTGCCTTCCGAAGACGCGGCGCCGCAGCTGGACGTCGACCAGATCCTCGCCGACCCGGGCGTGCGGATCATCGTGTGCTGCGGTGCCGGCGGAGTGGGAAAGACGACCACGGCCGCGGCGCTGGCGCTACGGGCCGCCGAGCAGCACGGCCGGCGCACGGTGGTGCTCACCATCGACCCGGCCCGCCGGCTGGCCCAGTCGCTGGGCCTGACCGAGCTGGACAACACCCCTCGCCAGGTCAAGGGCATCGACGTCGAGAGCAGCGGTGGCGAGTTGCACGCCATGATGCTGGACATGAAGCGCACCTTCGACGACGTGGTGTTGCAGCACACCGACCCGACGAAGGCCGCGGAGATCTTCGCGAACCCGTTCTACCAGGCGATGAGCTCGACCTTCGCCGGCACACAGGAATACATGGCGATGGAGAAGCTGGGCCAGCTGCACGCCCGGGGCGAATGGGACCTGATCGTGGTGGACACGCCACCGTCCCGCTCGGCACTCGACTTCCTGGACGCGCCGGCTCGACTCTCCCGCTTCCTCGACGGCCGGATGCTGCGCCTGCTGCTGGCCCCGGCGCGCAGCGGCGGCCGGAGCATGTTCAGCCTGGTCACGGCCTCGTTCGGAATGTTCTCGAAGGTGGTGCAGAAGGTCCTCGGCGCACAGCTGCTCACCGACCTGTCCGGCTTCGTGGCGGCGCTGGATTCGATGTTCGGTGGTTTTCGGCAGCGCGCCGAGCAGACGTACCGCATCCTCCAGGCGCGGGAGACGGCCTTTCTGCTGGTCGCGACGCCGGAGCCGGACGCGGTCCGGGAGGCCGCCTACTTCGCGGGCCGGCTGCGGGACGAGCGGATGCCGCTGGCCGGCCTGGTGCTCAACCGTGTGCACCGCCCGGCGGTCCCGGAGCTGGACGCCGAGCAGAGCCGGGTCGCCGCCGAGCGGCTGACCGAGCTGGGTGGGCATGAGGCCACCGCCGACGTGCTGCGGGCACACGCGACGCTGGCCCGCCAGGCGGTACGCGAGCAGCAGGTCGCCGCGCGCTTCACCGAGGCGTTCCCGGCCGTGCCGGCGGTTTCGGTCACGGCGCAGCCCGCCGACGTGCACGACGTCGACGGGCTACGGACGATCGGCGCGGCGATCAGCCGGCTCTGACCGGCGTCAGTTGGCCGCGCTGACGAGAATCTTGTCCTTGCCGGCCTTGTCCTTGCTGTTCTTCTTCATCGCGGCCTCGAACATCTTGCGCCAGCTCGTCACCTGCGGGTGACGACGCAGTAGCGCCCGCCGTTCGCGTTCGGTCATGCCGCCCCACACACCGAACTCGATCCGGTTGTCCAGCGCGTCGGCCAGGCACTCGTACCGAACTGGGCAGCTCCGGCAGATCCGCTTCGCCACGTTCTGTTCGGCGCCCTGTACGAACAACGCGTCCGGGTCCCCGTTCTGACATGCCGCCAGCGACGGCCAGTCAGTGATCATGCCCATGTGTACACGTCCCCCCTTGCAGTACCTACCGACCTCGTCGATGCACGTCAGCCGGCAATTCCCCCCGATCGCCCGGCCTGCCTTCCCCAAGGCGGCGCGGACGACATGTGGCGCTGTCGCCGCCCCCATCATGCTCTGTAGTCGACCGATTACGCAACGTTGTCGACGAAATCCATCATTCCGGACACTCCCGGCTTCCCGGGCCTTCGACTGCCGGTTACCCCGCCGAGGTCAGCGATAACGCTGCGCCGCCTCACTGAATCGGAGGAGACTCACGCCAGGTCACACGCAACCAAGCACCGGGGGTCGTGCGTTTAGCACAACGAGGGCAGCGCGCGCAGGAAATGGGGAAAGAACGCCCCAGCGCCCCTCGTTCCCTACTCGCGTACCCTGTCGAGGTGACCTGGATGCGGAAACGTGACCACAATGTGCTGACCAACGCCGCATCGCTACTCGTGTGTGGCCTGCTGGCCGGCGTGGTGGTCGCTGCGGCGGCCTTCCCCGCGGTAGCGATGTCCGGCCTGGCCGCGAAGGCCGGCGCCGAGACATTCGGGGCCCTGCCCACGGAGCTGACGGTGGCCCGCGCGCCACAGATCAGCTACCTGCTGGCCTCGGACGGCAAGACACCGCTCGCGACGATGTACGACGAGAACCGACGGGACGTGAAGCTCGCCGACATCTCGCCGGCCATGCAGAAGGCCATCATCGCGGCCGAGGACCATGACTTCTACAAGCACAACGGCGTCGACATCAACGGTGTCGCCCGCGCGTTCGTCAACAACCAGAGCGAAGGCTCCGGCCGGCAGGGCGCCTCGACGCTGACCATGCAGTACGTCCGGCTGGCCATCGCCTACTCGGCCACCCACCCGGCGGACGTCGTCGCGGCGACCGAGGACACCAGCGCCCGCAAGCTCCGCGAGATGCGGCTGGCCCTCCAGGTCGACAAGGAATTCTCCAAGGACGAGATCCTCACCCGCTACCTCAACCTCGCCTCGTTCGGCAACGGCGCGTACGGCATCTACGCCGCCAGCCAGGTCTACTTCGGTAAGCCGCCGAGCAAGCTGAAGATCGAGGAAGCGGCGTTGCTGGCCGGCATGGTCAAGGCGCCGACGACGAACGACCCGACCACCGAGGCGGGTTACCCGCTCGCCAAGGACCGGCGCGACTACGTCATCCAGAACATGGTCGACATCAAGGCCATCACCCAGCAGGAGGCGGACGCCGCCAAGGCGACCGAACTGGTGGTGAAGGACAAGCGCACCCCGAACGGCTGCGTCGCCGCCAACGTCAACGAGTGGGGCTTCTTCTGCGACTACTTCTACCGCTGGTGGATGGATCAGGAGACGTTCGGCTCGACCAGGTACGACCGGGAACGCCGGCTGAAGAGCGGCGGCTACAACGTCGTGACCTCGATCGACATCCAGGCGCAGCGCGCCGCGGACAAGGCGGTCCGTAAGGCCAAGAGCGTGAACAGCAAGGAAGCGGCCATGGTCGCGGTGGTCGAGCCGGGCACCGGCCGGGTGCGGGCGCTCGCGGTCAACCGGCAGTTCAAGCTCGACGACCCGAAGAACCCGAAGAACAAGATCTCCAGCGATCCCGCGAAGAGCAAGAAGAAGATCCGGGGCAACTACCCGGCGACGGTCAACCCGCTGCTCACCGGCGGTGACGGCATCACCGGCTACCAGGCCGGATCGACGTTCAAGATATTCACCATCGTCGCGGCGCTGGAAAAGGGCATCCCGCTCAGCCACACCATCAACGCGCCCAAGCAGTTCCGGTCGGAATACATCATCCGGCCTGGCCCGGCCGCCTGCCCGGGGACCAGCTTCTACTGCCCGACCAACTCGACCGAGAGCATGGCCGGCGTACACAACATGTGGAGCGCGTTCGGCCGCTCGGTGAACACCTACTTCGTGCCGCTCCAACAGCAGGTCGGCGCCGAGAACGTGGTCAAGGCCGCCAAGCGGCTGGGCATCAACTTCCGGTCCCAGGAAGACCTGGACCTGGAGAAGGGTGCGCACCAGTGGGGCGCCTTCACCCTGGGCGTCTCGCAGACCACCCCGCTGGATCTGGCCAACGCCTACGCCACCCTGGCCGCGGACGGCAAGTACTGCGAACCGATCCCGGTGCAGGAGATCCGCGACCCGGAGGGCAACAAGCTCGACATCGCCAACCCGCGCTGCGAGAAGCGGTTCAGCACCGACGTGGCCCGTGCCGCGGTGGACGCGGCCCGATGCCCGGTCGGTGACAAGTCGTCGTCCTCCCGGTGCGCGGGAGCGACCGCCGGAAACGTCCGCGGCGACGTCGGCTACCCGGTGGCCGGCAAGTCCGGCACCACCGACTCGGAGAAGACCGCCGCGCTGGTCGCGATGACCAAGCAGTACTCGGTCGCCGGCATCATGGCCGACCCGGACTGGCCGCAGACCAACGTGAAGATGAAGCACGCGGAGAAGGACGGCATCAACCCGCCGGTGTGGGAGACGCTGCGGGACGCCATGAAGGGTAAGCCGCGGATCCAGTTCGAGCCGCCGGGCCAGAAGATCTCCGAGGGTGACCAGCGCAGCATCCCCGACGTGAAGTGCGTTTCGGTGGACCAGGCGAAGTCCCGGATCAAGGGCGCCGGCTTCGAGCCGGTCGTCTCCAGCGCGAGGGTGCCGTCCTCCTGCAAGGCGGGCGACGCGGCCGGCACCAGCCCGGACGGACGCACCATCAAGGGTGGCGTGGTCACCATCGAGGTCAGCAGCGGCGGCGGTACGCCGGGTAACACCGACGGCACACCGGGCGGCCCACCCGGTAACCAACCCGGACGACCCGGCAACGGGCGTCCGAACGGCTGAGCCGACCAGTAGGACAGAGCGGGCGGGCACCCTCCTCGGGTGCCCGCCCGTTTCGTCTGTCCGGACCAGCGAGCGGCTGGACAACCAGTCCGGCCGCGTCGCTGATCCTGCTGGGTCAGAGACCGAGCTGTCGGCGTACCTCGGCGGCCACCCGGCCACCCTCGGCCTGGCCCGCCACCGCGGCCTGGGCCGCCTTCATCGCCGGGCCCATCTGGGCCTTGCCGGTGAAGCCGCCCGCGGCGAGCGCCCCGGACACCAGCTCGGTCAGCTCGGCGTCCGAGAGCTGCTTGGGCAGGTAGCGGTCTAACACCTCACCCTCGGCGCTCTCCTTGGCGGCCTGCTCGGCGCGGCCGGCGTCGGCGAAGGCGGTGGCCGCTTCCCGACGCTTCTTGGCTTCCTTGGTCAGCACCGCGAGCACCTCGTCATCGGTGAGCTCGCGCTTGGCCTTGCCGGCGACCTCGGCGGTGCCGACGGCAGCCAGGGCCATCCGCAGCGTGGAGGTGGTCAGCTCGTCGCGCGCCTTGAGCGCGGAACGCATGTCGGCAGTGAGGCGGTCCTTCAGCGTGCTCATGGACGGTCAAACTACCCTGAACGCCATGCGAAAGCGCACACTATTCCGGCTCGCCGCCGGAACCGCCACGATCGGCGCGGCCACGCTCGCGTACGCGTCGCTCGTCGAGCGCAACATGTTCACCCTGCGGCGGTACGACGTGCCGGTGCTCCCGGCCGACGCCGAGCCGCTGCGCGTGCTGCACCTGTCGGACCTGCACATGATGCCCGACCAGGCGCGCAAGCAGCGCTGGGTGGCCTCGCTGGCCGCCCTCGACCCCGACCTGGTGGTGGTGACCGGGGACAACATGGCGCACCCGGGCGCGGTGCCCGGGGTGCTGCGGGCCCTGCAACCGCTGCTGGACTACCCGGGCGCGTTCGTGTTCGGCTCCAACGACTACACCGGGCCGGTGTTGAAGAACCCCTTCACCTACTTCCTGCCCGACCGCGAGTACACCGAAGGCGTCGAACTGCCCTACGAGGAGCTGCGTCAGGTCTTCACCGGCGCCGGCTGGGCCGACCTCAACAACGCCCGGACCATGCTGAAGGCCGGTGGCCGACAGCTCGACCTGATCGGCGTGGACGACCCGCACATCGACCGGGACGACTACCCCTCGGTGGCCGGCGCGGTGTCCTCCTCGGCGGACCTCTCCATCGCGCTGACGCACTCACCCGAGCCCCGGGTGCTCGACCAGATGGCGGCGGACGGCTTCGGGCTGCTGCTGGCCGGCCACACCCACGGCGGTCAGGTCTGCGCACCGGGCTTCGGGGCACTGGTGACCAACTGCGGCCTGCCCCGCTCGATGGCGCGCGGCCTGCACCGCTGGCCCGGCTCGGACTCCTGGCTGCACGTCTCCGCCGGCCTCGGCACCCACCCGACCGCCCCGGTCCGCTTCGCCTGCCCCCCGGAGGCCAGCATCCTCACCCTCATCCCCCGCTGACCGCTGCGCCGCCTGCTGGCCTGGGCGGCGGGGGTACCGAGTTTGACCATCGGGGCGGGTGGGCTACTATTTGTCGGCACGCCTCGGGGTGTGGCGCAGCTTGGTAGCGCGCTTCGTTCGGGACGAAGAGGTCGTCGGTTCGAATCCGGCCACCCCGACCAGAGGCAAGAGGGCACATCCGATCCGTGGATGTGCCCTCCGGCACATCTGGCGTCCCGAGCCGATCGCGACAGCCCTTTGATCGGCTCTTGAGCTGCCAAGATAGGTGTTTCTACCGATCCCCTCGGGTGCTGCCGCCCCTAACGTCAGTGGCACACCACACTGTCCGAGGGGGACCACCGATGACCATCGCACCCGATTTCATCGCCGTGAAGGCACGCCAGCAGGTGACGTGGGCCAGCGGTGACTACGGCGCGGTCGCCGCGCTCATCCACCCGATCTCCGAGCTTCTGGTAACCGCCGCCGATCTGTCGGCCGGCGCCCGCGTCCTCGACGTGGCGACCGGGTCCGGCAACGCCGCCATCGCCGCCGCCCGCTGCGGCTGCGTCGTGACCGGCGTCGACTACGTACCCGAACTGTTGGAACGCGGCCAGGCCCGCGCCGCAGCGGAACGACTTCCGGTCACGTTCGTGACCGGCGACGCCGAGCGCCTGGCGTACGCCGATGCGTCCTTCGACGCGGTGCTCTCCGTCGTCGGCGTGATGTTCGCGCCGGACCAGGAGCGGGCGGCGGCCGAGCTGATTCGGGTCTGCCGGCCCGGCGGCACGGTGGCACTGGCGTCGTGGACGCCGCAGGGCTTCATCGGCGACCTCTTCCGCACGGTGGGTCGGCATGTGCCGCCACCGGCGGGGCTGCGCCCCCCGGTGGAGTGGGGCGACGAGGACCGCGTCCGCGAGTTGCTCGGCGCGGCCATGGGCAACCTGCGGGCGGTACGCCGGGAGTTCGTCTTCCGCTTCGGCACCCCGGAGGAGTTCGCCGACTTCTTCCGGGCCAACTACGGGCCGACGTTGAAGGCGTTCGAGGCGCTGCCCGAGGAGCGCCGACCGGACCTGCACGCCGATCTGGTGGAGTTGGTTCGCACGCACAACCGCGCCACCGACGCCACGGTCCGCATCCCGGCGGAGTACCTGGAGGTCGTGGCGCAGCGGACCCCCGACCCGGCCTGACGCACGCCCGCGCCACGCCGTTCGACGTGGCGCGGGCCGCTCAGTCCTGCCGCTCAGTGCTGCCGCTCAGTGCGCTCGTTCTCAGTCCTGCCGCTCGGTGCGCTCGATCTCCGCGAACGCGGCGGCCAGGTAGTCGTCCAGCGGCACGCCGGTCGCCGCCAACAGGTCGGCCACCAGCAGTGGGGCGTGTCGGGCCAGCGCCGCGGCGTCCGGTGGTGACTCGTCGCCCTCGGGGTCGTACACCCCCAACGCGCCGGCCAGCAGGACGAGCACCACGTGCGGGTCGACATCCGTTCGCCACCGCGTCGACTCCTGTACGCAGTGGGTCAACACCTGGCGGATGTCGTCGCCGGTCAACCCGTCCGGGTGGCTCTCCTCCAGCAACAACCGGACCACCGCGCCGAGCACCAGACCGGAACGCTCGTCCGCGGCGAGCCCGCTGACCGCCTCGTCGTACGCCCGATCGTCGCGTGCCTGGGCTGCGGCGACGGCCGTCGTGGCGGTCACCGCGATGGTGCGGGCGGTAGCGGGCAGATGTCGCCAGGTGCCGGTCATCGAGCCAGCATCGCAGACCTGGCGGACACCGACCGACCGCGATCAAGCCGAGTGGATCAACGTGGGATTGGTCACCCGACGGTCCCGGTCACCGCGAGGCATGGTCAAAAGGGTTCGCGTGGCGTCGGACCCACCGAACAGAATGCCGGCATGCTGCGTCGTGCCCTGCCTCGCCGTTCGGAAGCTCGCCGGATCCTCCTCGGCACTCTGCTGTCGGCGATCGGGCGGGGTCTGACCCTGCCGTTCCTGTTCATCTATCTGACCGACGTACGCGGGCTCACCGACACCCGTGCCGGGCTGGTGATCGGCTGGTACGGCGTGGTCACCCTGGCTCTGTCGCCGCTGGGCGGGACGCTGATCGACCGAATCGGCGCCCGCCGGGTGGTGGTGCCCTGCCTGGTGATCGAGGCGATCGGCACCGGCTCGCTGGCGCTGGTCCACTCGACCGGATCGGCCCTGCTGGTGATGACGGTGATCGCCATCGGCAGCTCGGCGATCTGGTCCGGGCAGAACACCATCCTCGCGTCTTTGACCGACGACGATGAACGGCAACGGGTCTTCGGGCTGAACTTCGCCCTGCTCAACCTCGGCATCGGCATCGGTGGCATGACCTCCGGCGCGATCGTCGACACCGCCCGGCCCGGCACCTTCCAGGCGATCTACCTGCTGGACGCGGTGACCTACCTGATGCCGGCGCTCATCCTGCTCACCCTGCCCGGCGTGGGCCACCGACTCGGCAAACGCCGGGGCGTCGACGAGCCATCGCCCGGCGGCTACCTGACGGTGCTCCGTGACCGCCCGTTCCGGCGGCTGGTGATCTTCGGGCTGATCCTCACCACCTGCGGGTACGCGCAGGTGGAGGTGGGCTTCGCCGCGTACGCGGTGCGGGTGGCCGAGGTGAACCCCCGGGTCGTGGCCTGGGCGCTCGCGGCCAACACCGTGATGATCGTGCTCGCGCAACTGTTGGTGATCCGCCGGATCGAGGGGCGCAGCCGTACCAGGGCGTTGGCCGTGGTGGGAGCGGTGTTCGCCGCCGCTTGGCTGGTTCTCGGCGCGGCCGGCCTGGTCAGTGGCGAGAACGCCGTGCTGGCCGCCCTGTGCGTGGTGCTCTGCTCGGCGATCTTCGGCTTCGGCGAGACGATGCTCTCCCCGGTGATGCCCGCGCTGACCAACGCCCTCGCCACCGACGAGCTGCGCGGTCGGTACAACGCGATGAGTTCGATGATCTTCGGAATCAGCGGTGTGATCGGCCCGGTGACCGCTGGCCCGCTCATCGGCGCCGCCAACGGCATGGTCTGGGTGGCGACCGTGGTCGGCGGCTGCCTGGTCGCCTCGCTGGTCGCGCTCTCCCTGCGCCGGCTGCTCACCAGGGAGCAGGACGGCCTCGCAGCGACCGCCCCGGCGTCGCCCACCACCGCGCCCGCCCCCGCCTGACCTCGAAAACCCCGCGCGGCCGGTGACATGCCCGCGCCGCCCCGCCGGAAGCGCAGGGCGCGGGCGGGCAAGCGCAGGGGCGGGGCGCGGGCGCGAGGCACGGACAAGCGCGAGGCGCGGCGCGGACGGGTCGGGCCCCGGAGCTGGTGCTCCGGGGCCCGATGATCGCGGGGTCGGCCGTCAGGCGGCGGGGACCTCGGCGGTGGTGCGGATCCGGTCCAGCGTCGGCGCGGAGACCGGCGACTGGGCGGTCAGGTGGTCGACGAAGGCGTCCAGGTCGATCTGGCCGGTGACCAGGTTCGTGCCGCCGGTGAGGGCGCTGAAGCCGTCGCCGCCGCCGGCCAGGAAGTTGTTCACCGTCACCCGGTAGGTGGCGGCGGTGTCGACGGCGGTGCCGCCGATGGTGAGACTGCCCCGGACCACGCGGGTGCCGGCGCACGGCTCGGCCGCGGTGGCGCTGGTGCCGTTCAGGTCGACCACGTAGCCCAGAGTGGCCGACGGGTACAACGTGCGGCCGGTGACGAACTGCTGCTCCAGGACGCAGTAGAGCTGCGCGCCGGTCAGGTCCAGCGTCACCAGGTTGTTGGCGAACGGCTGCACCGTGAACGCCTCCCCGTAGGTGACCGGGCCGGCATCCAGGGGGGCCCGCACCCCGCCCGGGTTCATGAGGGCGGCGACCGCGCCCTGCTCCTCATCGGTGGCGGCCAGTTGGGCGTCCGCGATCAGGTTGCCGATCGGGGACTCCCCGCACGAGTTGGGCACCTGCGCTGAGCAGGTGCCGAGCAGGTTCTCCTGCGTCGTGGGGAGGGCGGTGGCGGCCACCCCGACCTGCCGGTCGGCGACCGGGCCGAGCACCTCCTTGTACCGGTTGATCAGCGCGGTCTGCCTCCGGTCCGGGGCCACGTCGCGGGTGACCACGACGTTGTTCGCGGCGGCGGAGATGACGTCCCCGCTCCTACGATCGATCTTGAGGTCGATGTCGGTGATCAGGCGACCGAACGAGCTGGCGCTGGTGACCAACTTGCCGTTGATGTCGCAGTTGTACGCCTGGTGGGTGTGTCCGCTGACCACCACGTCGATCGACGGGTCCATCCGGTTGGTGATGTCCACGATGGGCCCGGCCAAGCCGACGCAGTCGTTGATGCCGCCGGTCGACGCCTGGGCGCCGCCCTCGTGCAGCAGCACGACGATCGCCTCCACGCCCTTGCGGCGCAGCTCGCGAGCGTAACGGTTGGCGGTGTCCGCCTCGTCGGCGAAGCTGAGGCCGGCGACGCCCTCCTGGCTGACGATCTGCGGGGTGCCCTCCAGGGTCATGCCGATGAAGCCGACCTTGACGCCCTGCACCTGGTGGATCGCGTACGGCGCCATCAGCGGCTTGCCGGTCGCGGTCTTGAAGGCGTTCGCGGACAGGTACTGGAAGCCGGCCCCCCGGTACGGGGTGCCGTCGATGCAGCCGTCCACCGGGTGGCAGCCGCCGTTCTGGATTCGCAGCAGCTCGGCGGCGCCTTCGTCGAACTCGTGGTTGCCGACGCTGGCGTAGTCCAGCCCGGCCATGCTCAGCGCCTCGATGGTCGGCTCGTCGTGGAACGCGGCCGAGAGCAGCGGGGACGCGCCGATCAGGTCACCGGCGGCGACGGTGATGGTGTTCTTCTTCTTGGCGGCGGCGCGCAGCTCGGCAAGGTGGGTGGCCAGGAACTCGACGCCGCCCGCGGTCTGCCCGGCGATGGTGCCGCTGGACCCGCTCGGCGGTTCGAGGTTGCCGTGGAAGTCGTTGAGGGCGAGCAGGGTGACGTCGACCGGCTTCGGCCGCGCGTCGGCTTGCTCAGGGCTGGTGGCGACCGCGCCGAAAGCGGCCACCGCGAGCGCGGTCAGGGCAACAGCGCCCCGACGCATCCCGGGTATGAACATGGATCTCCTCGTGAGAATCGGCGCGTACGGTGCCCGGCCTCTGGGTCGACCGGGGCCGCCGACGGACGCCGTCGAAAGGGTCGCGGATGACGGTGGTTGAGCATGGCCCCCGCCCAGACAGCCTCTCATCCGGACGCCCACCGGTCGACCCGGGCAGCGCATCGGAGCAGCGCGTACGCGGAGGTTGCTATCGATCACCGTTTAACGCGGTCTGCCGGACAACGTCGGACCCAGGGTCTAGAAAGGACGGGACAATCAACGAGGACTGGGGGCGGCATCGTGAGCGGAACGACACCCGTGGCGGAGCAGGTGCGATCGGTCGACGGCACGCCGATCGCGTTCGAGCGGTCCGGTGCCGGGCCGGCGGTCATCCTGGTCGGCGGCGCGTTCAGCGATCGCCACGCGACCCGCGACCTGGGCGCGGCGCTGGCACCGGATTTCACCGCCTTCAGCTATGACCGTCGGGGTCGGGGCTACAGCGGCGACACCGCGCCGTACGAGGTCGGCCGCGAGATCGACGACCTGGCTGCCCTGATCGCGGCGGCAGGTGGTTCCGCCGCCGTCTACGGCATCTCCTCCGGCGCGGTCCTGGCCGCCCTGGCCACCGCACAGGGCCTGCCGGTGACCAAGTTGGTCATCTTCGAGCCACCGTTCCAGGTCGGCCCGCACGTGGGCGTCCGCAAGGACATCACCCCGCAGCTCATCGAGCTGATCGCCGCCGACGACCGGGACGGCGCGGTGGAGACCTTTCTCAGCGCCTCGGTGGGGCTGCCGGCCGAGCAGATCACCGGGATGCGGTCGCAACCGATGTGGGGTGGCCTGACGGCGGTCGCGCACACCCTGGTGTACGACTCGATCATCACCGCCGGAGGGCGACTCCCCGCAGACCGGCTGGCGGGCATCACCGTGCCGACCCTCGCGCTGGACAGCACCGGCAGTCCACAGTGGCTGCGGGACGCGAGTCGGGCCGCGGCCGAGGCGGTCCCGGGGGGCCGGTCCGTCAGCCTCGACGGCGGTTATCACGACGTACCACCGACGACCCTGGCCCCCGCGCTGCGCGAGTTCCTGCTCGGCTGACGACACCTCGACAGCGCACCGCCCAAGCGGCAGGAAGCCGGCGGATCAGCCGTTGACCAGCGCCTCGTCGACCAGGGCGGCCACGGCGTCCGGTGGCCAGGCGCCCGCCACGCCGGGCCGGGCCGCGAGGTAGGTGGCGATCCGCTCGGCCGGCCAGCCGTGCGACTCGCGCAGCCCCCGGGCGATCATGCCGAGGTAGATCGGCGCGGGTGGTCGGCACCGCGCGGCTGACGCCCCCTCGGGGGCGGTGAAGGTGAGCATCGGTACGCCGTCGCGGCTGCCCGGGCAGACCAGCGTCTCGTACCGTCCCGGGCCGAGCGTGGCCCGTCCGTCGGTGACGGCGGTGTCGATGGCCGCGCCGGTCGCGGGGATCAGGTCGGCGCTGTCGCCCGGCGGGCGGTACATCTCCTGTGCCGCGATGTCGGTGAACTGCTCCAGGGTGACCAGGTAGGCGCGGGCCGCGGCCTCGCCCGGCAGGTGCGGGTCGTAGAAGGCCATGCCGCCGGTCCAGGCACCGGACTCGCCGGCGAAGTAGATGCCGCCGGGCAGCGACACGGGCGCCGACCGGCTCGGTGGACGCCGGTCGCGGCAGCCCGGGTACGTCCGCTTTCCGCCGGGTGGGCAGCCACCACCGATGTACCAGCCCAGCCGGGCGGCGTGCATGTTCGAGCCGTACGAGACGTACCAGACCAGCACGACGGCGCCCTCAGAAGCCGCAGGTCCGCCCGGCGGAGTGGCTCACCTGCACGGTGTGGGTCACGCAGCCGCCGGCCTCGACCGCGTGCAGCAGGAAGGCGGTGGGCTCGGCGACCCAACCGATCTGCTCGTCGGCGCTCATGGTGAGCGTGCTCTGCTTCCACGTGCTGGGTGCCACGGTGAGGACCGTGCCCGCGTACGCCGTGGTGACCGGGCGGTGCAGGTGGCCGGCGCCGACCCGTACGACGTGCCGGTGCCGGCCGATCACCTCGGCGAGCGCGTCCCCGTCGGCGAGCCGGATGGAGTCCGCTGCGGGGATGCCGACCGCGACCGGCGGATGGTGCAGGAAGATCACGGCGGGCACCTCGGGCCGCCCAGCCAGCACCCCGTCGAGCCAGCCGAGCTGCTCCTCGCCGAGTTGGCCGCCGTCGCTGCCGGGGACGAGCGAGTCGAGCACCACGACGGACGCCGCCTCGTGGTCGACGTGGTAGTAGGCCGAGAAGCCGCCGCCGAGCCACGGGGTGCCGCCGAACGCGTCGAGCAGGGACTCCCGGTCGTCATGGTTGCCGGTGGTCAGGTGCACCGGCAGCGGGAACCGGCCGATCACCTCGCGCAGCGCCGCGTACTCGTCGGGCTGGCCGTGGTCGGCCAGGTCGCCGCTGATCACCACGCAGTCCGGTCGGGGTCGCAACGCCAGCACCCGGCCGAGCGCTCGGTGCAACCCGGCGGCCGGTTCGGCGGCGAGCAGGCCGGTGGTCAGGTGCGGATCACTGAGCTGGGCGATGAGCATGGGCTCGCCTCCTCGGCGCCGGGTGCTCCACGCTATCGCCGGGCGCGGCCTCCCGGGGGCCGAGTTGAGGGCGCGGCGCTGGCGGGCACGCGTCCACAGGCTGCGTCCACAGCCTGTGGATAGCACGTGTGTACGAAGCCCGGCTGGCTCCCCGCCATCGTGAGTACGCTTGATCGAGCGGTTCGGCGTCGGCCGGGCCCCTCCCCTACCTGGAACGACGTGCGAGTGGATCATCAGCGAGTCATCCGTGACGTCACCGTTCGCCTGCCGATGGCGTCGAGCACGCCGGAGGCGTGTCGATGGACGGTCACCGCGCTGTCCCGCCACACCCCGGCGACCATCTCCGTGCTGCTCGCGGTCCACGACCGCCTGCGCTGCGTCGCGGCGACCGGGGCCTGGCAGGTCTTCGCCACCGTGCCGGCGCGGACCGGCATCGTCGGCCGGGTGTACGCCACCGGCGTTCCCGCCGCCGTTCCGGACGTCACCGTCGACCCGGACTACCTACCGGTACGCCCGGACGTGACCGCCGAGCTGTGCGTACCGGTGCTGGATCCGACGGGCCGGGCGATCGGCGTACTCGACCTGCAATGGAGTGAGCCGACCGACCTGGAGCCGTGGCGGGAGACCGCGCAGCGGCTGGCCGACCGGCTCGGCGCACGGATCGCCGCCCTCGGTGGCCCACCGGCGGAGAGCCGCAGCGAGAAGCTGCTCCGGCACGCCGCCGCGCTCTCCGCCGCGCCGACCGAGGGGGAGGTGATGGGGGCCGCGGCTCGCGCCGCCCGGGAGGTCTCCACGCTCTCCACCGCGCTGCTGCTGATCGGCGGTCAGCTCGGCCCGTCCCCGGCGACGCCGAGTGACCTGGAGACCCGGATCCGGGCCGAGTTGGCCGGGGCGGGTCCGGCCGCCCTGGACCGGATGGTCGACCGGGCACACCGGTACGGCGCCGGGTACACGCTGGGCGAGGCCGGACATCCGCCGACCGAGGACTACCGGCCGCTGACCCGGGCGGGGGTCCGCACGCTGGTCGCCGTGCCGGTCGGGCCGACGGAGGCCGGCGGGGTGTTGCTGGTCGCCGACGAACGGGCGCTGCGCCCGGACCCGACCACGGTCAGCCTGATGGAGTTGCTCGCCGGGCAGGCCTGGACGAGCGTGGACCGACTGCGCACGCTGGTCCGCCTGCGGGAGCAGGCCAGCTCCGACCCGCTGACCGGTTTGCGGCACACCGGCCCGTTCGGGCAGCGGATCGCGGCGGCCACCCCCGGGCGTACGGCCCTGTTGGCGATCGACGTGGACGGCTTCAAGACCGTGAACGACACGTACGGCCACCAGGCCGGCGACCGGGTGCTGGTCGGGTTGGCCCGGGCGCTGGAGGGTGCGCTGCGGCACGGGGACGAGTTGTACCGGATCGGCGGCGACGAGTTCGTCGCGGTGATCGAGGTGAGCCGCCCGGAGGAGGCGGTTCGGATCGCCGAACGGCTGACCGAGGCGGCCCGACGCATCGGCCGCACGATCAGCGTGGGCGTCGCCCTACCGCGCCCCGGCGAGACCCCCGACCGCACTTTGAAGAGAGCCGACCAGGCCCTCTACGCGGTGAAACGCCAAGGCCGAGACGGCGTCCTACTCTCCGCCGCCTAACCCCCGCCGATCTTGCACTTTCGGTCGCCGTTTTGTCGCTCTCATCCCCTGTGCCGGCGCAGAAACTGCAAGATCGCCGCAGCGGGGTGGGGCGGGGAGCGGTCAGGCGGTGCGGAGTTCCTTGGCGAGGAGTTCGGCGATCTGGGCGGTGTTGAGGGCCGCGCCCTTGCGGAGGTTGTCGCCGGTGACGAAGAAGTCGAGGGCGCGCGGGTCGTCCAGGGCGCGGCGGATCCGGCCGACCCAGGACGGGTCGGTGCCGACGGCGTCGATCGGCATCGGGAACTCCCCGGCCGCCGGGTCGTCGACCAGGATCACCCCAGGGGCGTTGCGGAGCGCCTCGCGGGCCCCCTCGGCGTCGACCTCGGTGGCGAAGACCGCGTGCACGGCGACCGAGTGGGCGGTGACCACCGGCACCCGGACGCAGGTGGCGGAGACCTTGAGGTCGGGGAGGCCGAGGATCTTCCGCGACTCGTTGCGGATCTTCATCTCTTCCGACGACCAGCCGCCGTCCGCCGGGGAGCCGGCCCAGGGCACCACGTTGAGCGCCATGGGTGCCGGGAACGGGCCCAGGTCGTCGCCGACCGCCTGGCGTACGTCGCCGGTGCGCGAGCCGAGTGCCCGATCGCCGGCGACCTTGGTGAGCTGGTCGTGCAGGATGTCGACGCCGGACTGACCGGCTCCGGAGACCGCCTGGTAGGAGGCGAGCACCAGCTCCCGTAGGCCGTACTCGCGGTGCAGCGGCGCGACCGCGACGATCATCGCGAGGGTGGTGCAGTTGGCGTTGGCGATGATGCCCCGGGGTCGGTTGCGGACCTGCTCGGGGTTGATCTCCGGAACGACCAGCGGGACGTCGCGGTCCATCCGGAACGCGCCGGAGTTGTCGACCGCGATCGCGCCCCGGGCGACAGCGATCGGCGCCCACTCGGCGGAGACCTCGTCGGGCACGTCGAACATGGCCACCTGGACCCCGTCGAAAGCCTCGGGGGTCAGCGCCTGGACGACGAGTTCCTCGCCCCGGCAGCGCACCCGGCGCCCGACGGAGCGCTCGGAGGCGAGCAGCCGGATCTCACCCCAGACGTTGCGCCGCCCGGTGAGCAGCTCACACATCACGGTGCCGACGGCACCGGTCGCCCCGACCACGGCAAGGGTGGGCAGCGCCGTCATCGGCGCTACCTACCCGTCCCCGCGTAGACCACGGCTTCGGTGTCGCCACCCAGCTCGAACGCGTCGTGGATGGCGCGGACGGCGGCGTCGAGGTCGGTGTCCCGGCAGACCACGGAGACCCGGATCTCGGAGGTGGAGATCATCTCGATGTTGACCCCGGCCGCGCCGAGCGCGGCGAAGAAGCCGGCAGCCACGCCGGGGTGCGAGCGCATGCCCGCGCCGATCAGCGAGACCTTGCCGACGTGGTCGTCGTAGAGCAGGCCCTTGAACTTGACCGGCTCCTGGATCTTGCTGAGCGCCGCCATCGCGGTAGGACCGTCGGCCTTGGGCAGGGTGAACGAGATGTCCGTCCGGCCGGTGCCCTCGGTGGAGACGTTCTGCACGATCATGTCGATGTTGATCTCGGCACCGGCGACGGTGTCGAAGATCCGCGCGGCGGCACCCGGCTCGTCGGGCACCCCGACGATCGTGATCTTGGCCTCGCTGCGGTCGTGCGCGACCCCGGTGATCAGTGCCTGCTCCACGGAAAGGTCCTCCATCGATCCGGTGACCATCGTGCCGGTGTTGGTCGAGTATGACGAACGGACGTGGATCGGCAACCCCGCCCGCCGGGCGTACTCCACGCTACGCAGGTGCAGCACCTTCGCGCCGCACGCGGCCAGCTCCAGCATCTCCTCGTAGGTGATGTGCCGGATGTGCCGGGCGTTGGGCACGATCCGAGGATCGGCGGTGAAGATGCCGTCCACGTCGGTGTAGATCTCGCAGACGTCGGCGTGCAGGGCGGCGGCGAGCGCCACGGCGGTGGTGTCCGAACCACCGCGGCCCAGCGTGGTGACGTCCTTGGTGTCCTGCGAGACGCCCTGGAAGCCGGCCACGATCACCACAGACCCCTCGTCGAGCGCGCCCTTGAGCCGCCCGGGGGTGACGTCGATGATCCGGGCGCGACCGTGCACCGAGGTGGTGATCACGCCGGCCTGCGAACCGGTGAACGAGCGGGCTTCGTACCCCAGGTTGTGGATGGCCATGGCCAGCAGGGCCATGGAGATCCGCTCCCCGGCGGTGAGCAGCATGTCCAGCTCGCGGCCCGGCGGCAGCGGGCTGACCTGGTTGGCCAGGTCGAGCAGCTCGTCGGTGGTGTCGCCCATCGCCGAGACCACCACCACCACGTCGTCGCCGGCCTTGCGGGCGGCGACGATGCGCTCGGCCACCCGCTTGATCCGCTCCGCGTTGGCGACGGAGGACCCGCCGTACTTCTGCACCACGAGTGCCACGAAAGTGCACTCCCTCCCAGCGACCCTGAGCGTGCCGACGCCGCCGGAACCGGGGCCGGCGGCGCGTGTCAGACCCCATGAGGGTATCCGGCAGGTCACGAGGCCGGGTCAGGTGATCCCACCATCCGGCCCGCCCGGGCCCGGCCAAGCCGGTCCCACCAGGTCGGGCGGTACGCGCGGACGCCCCGCCCGACACGCCGGAACGAACCCGGTACGCGTCGGCACCCACCAACCGCCCGCACCCACCAGAATGGGCCGGTGCCCGACCTCATCCGCTCGGCCGGCCGCGTGCTCGGGCCGCTCGTCCTCGCCCTGCCGACGCTCCTGGCCGCCTGCACCAGTGAGCAACCGCCGACCCCGCCGCCCGCCGATCCGGGGCCGGTAGAGGTGGACGCCGCGCGGGATGAGCTGGCCGCGCTGGCCGCTGCGGCTCAGGACCGTCACCTGGTGGCCCAGTACGTGTACAGCCAGGCGGGCCAGCCGGATCGCACCGTCGTGTTCACCAGCGCGAACGACGGCAGCTGGCGGGTGGACGTGCCGGGGGGCGCGTTGGGTGGCACCGCCGACGTCTCGATGGCCAGCACGGCCGACGGGCTGTTCCAGTGCGCCCTGCCGTCGACCGGTCATACCGAGTCGGCGAGTTGCGTACGCCTGGGTGATCGCGACGACGCGATCCCGCGCCGGTCCGACCCCCGGGTCCAGCATCTGCTCACCGACTGGCTGTACGTGCTCACCGACCGACGCGCCCCCTTGGCGGTGGCCCCGGCCAACGCGCCCGAGGGCCTCACCGGCACCTGCTACTCGGTGGACTCCACCTCGGCGTCGCTCAACGCCCCGCTGGATGTGGGCATCTACTGCTACGACGGGGACGGCACGCCGACCGGCGTCCGGACCGGGGCCGGGACGCTGAGGCTGGCCGCTCCACCCGGCCCGGCGCCGGCCACCGTGCAGCTGGCCGGCCCGGTGGTGGTCGACCGGGAGCCGCTCGACACCGCGGCGCCGCCGACCCCCGACCCGTCGGGGAGCCCGGGCGCGGGAACGCCCTGATCTTCGTCCCGTTACGGGTGCTCTTGCCCACATTCACCCACCCCCACCCGAGGGGCGAATCACCCATACAGGACGATCCGTCGTATGGCCGATCTCACCCCGCTGCTCGCCTACCGCTGGAGTCCACGAGCCTTCGACCCGAGCGCCGAGCTGCCCCCGGAAGAGTCCGCCTCGCTCCTGGAGGCCGCGCGCTGGGCCCCGTCGGCGGAGAACGGGCAGCCCTGGCGGTTCGCCCTCGGCCACCGCGACGACGAGACCTGGAAACGGATCCTGATCAACCTTCCGGTCGACGACCAGATCTGGATCCGGCACGCCGCGACTCTGGTGGTCGGCGCCCACACCGGCCTCGACACCGAGCGGGCCGCGTACGACCTGGGGCAGGCGATGGCCCACCTGACCGTGCAGGCCACCGCGCTCGGCCTGCACGTGCACCAGCTCACCCGGTTCGACCGGGCCGGCCTCTCCACCGAACTCGACCTGCCCGGCGGCGTCCGCCCGTTGGTGGTCGCCGCCGTCGGCCGACTCGGGGACCCGTTCGCCCTCCCGGCCGAACTGCGCGCCCGGGAGACCGGCCTGCGTCGCCGCCGTCCGGTCGCCGACCTGCTGCTGCGCTGATCGAGGGCTCGCCCGCCCGGCCGGCCCGGACCGGGGCCCTCGCGGCGTCGGTGCTGCGGTGCAGGACGTGTCGACCCTGTCGGAACCGGGAGACATCCCCGGCGTTCTGGTTACCGACGGGAGCGATCTTCGCGCTGGTCGGGCTGGCGATCACACCCGTGGTGGCCTGGGCCTGACGGACGCCGCGGCTGGCTGCCGAGGCCACGACGCCGGCCATGACCCCGGTCCCATAGTCCGGACCTGTCTTTCCACCCCCCGTTCCATCACGTAGGGTGACCTGGTCATGTGGCAGGCGCTTCTCCTCCTTAGCCGCCGCGACGAGGCCTGACCGGCCGGCACCTCGTCGCGGAGTCGCATCGCGCCGTCCAGCACATCCGAACTTCCTCTCGGCACCGCCGCGCATCGCCGCCCGGCACTTCGCCGACACCTTCCGATCTGCTGACGCCACATGTTCCAGGGAGCACTCTGAGATGGCTCAACCTGTCACCGACGCTGAGACCGATCCGATCGCCCGGCAGCGCCCCAGCCGGATGCCGTTCCACCGCTACCAGCCGTACCGGGAGCAGTTCCGGGTCGAACTGCCGGACCGCACCTGGCCCACCCGCACCGTCGAGGCCGCCCCCCGCTGGTGCGCCGTGGATCTCCGCGACGGCAACCAGGCCCTGATCGACCCGATGTCGCCGGAGCGCAAGCGCCGGATGTTCCAGCTGCTGGTCCAGATGGGCTACAAGGAAATCGAGGTCGGCTTCCCGTCGGCCAGCCAGACCGACTTCGACTTCGTCCGGCAGCTCATCGAAGACGACATGATCCCGGACGACGTCACCATCCAGGTGCTCACGCAGTGCCGGGAGCACCTGATCGACCGGACGTTCGAGTCGCTGCGCGGCGCGAAGCGGGCCATCGTGCACTTCTACAACTCGACCTCCACCCTCCAGCGGCGGGTGGTCTTCGGCCTGGACCGGGACGGCATCGCCGACATCGCCACCACCGGGGCACGGCTCTGCCAGAAGTACGCGGAGATCCACACCCCGGACACGGAGATCTTCTACGAGTACTCGCCGGAGTCGTACACGGGCACCGAGCTGGAGTACGCGCTGGAGGTCTGCTCCCGGGTGATCGACGTGATCGACCCGACCCCCGACCGACCGCTGATCATCAACCTGCCGGCCACCGTCGAGATGGCCACCCCCAACGTGTACGCCGACTCGATCGAGTGGATGCACCGGCACCTGCCGCGCCGGGACAGCGTGGTGCTGAGCCTGCACCCGCACAACGACCGCGGCACCGGCGTGGCCGCCGCCGAGCTGGGCCTGCTCGCCGGCGCGGACCGGATCGAGGGCTGCCTGTTCGGCAACGGTGAGCGCACCGGCAACGTCGACCTGGTGACCCTGGGGCTGAACATCTTCTCCCAGGGCATCGACCCGATGATCGACTTCTCGAACATCGACGAGATCCGGCGCGCTGTCGAGTACTGCAACCAGCTACCGGTGCACGAGCGCCACCCGTACGCGGGCGACCTCGTCTACACCGCCTTCTCCGGCTCGCACCAGGACGCCATCAAGAAGGGCTTCGACGCCCTCGCCGCCGACGCGAAGGCGGCCGGCGTACCGGTCGACGAGCACACCTGGGCGGTGCCGTACCTGCCGATCGACCCGAAGGACCTGGGCCGCACCTACGAGGCGGTCATCCGGGTCAACTCGCAGTCCGGCAAGGGCGGCGTCGCGTACATCATGAAGAGCGAGCACCAACTGGACCTGCCGCGCCGGCTCCAGATCGAGTTCTCCGGGGTGGTGCAGCAGGTCACCGATCACGACGGTGGCGAGGTCGACCCGGCCGCCATGTGGGAGATCTTCGCGACGCACTACCTGCTCGACCACCAGCCCGACCCGGCGGTCCGGCTGGCCGGCTACACGATCGGCACGGCGGACGGCAAGGTCGAGATCGAGGCCCAGGTCGGTGTGGGCGGCGAGCAGCGGTCCCTCGCCGCGGTCGGCAACGGCCCGATCGACGCGTACGTCAACGCGCTCCAGTCGGTCGGGGTGGGCGTGCGGGTGCTCGACTACCACGAGCACGCGCTCTCCTCCGGTGGTGACGCGCAGGCTGCCGCGTACGTGGAGTGCGAGGTGGACGGGAAGACGGTCTGGGGTGTCGGCACCGACGCCAACATCGTCACCGCGTCGATCAAGGCGGTAACCAGCGCCGTCAACCGCGCCCGCCGCTGACCTACGCGCGACACCTCCGAGGTGGCTCCCTACTTCGGGGGTGTCGCGGCGGGCAGCGAGTGGCAGGGCTGGGACGGCGGGGCTTGCCGGGGCGGTCGGTGGACCAGCACGAGGGCCAGCACCGCGCCGGCCACGAGCAGCCCGGCGCACCACCCCATCGCGGCCCGGAACGCGTCGGTCAGCTCGGCCTTCTGCTCGTACCCGCCGCCGGAGAGCCCGACCAGCAGCGGCAGCGCCGCCACCGCGAGCAGGCCGCCGGCGCGGGACGCGGCGTTGTTGAAGCCGCTGGCCACCCCGGAGAACCGGTCCTGCACGGCGGCCAGGACCGACGCGGTCAGCGGCGCCACCACCAGGGTCAATCCGATGCCGAAGAGCAGCACCCCGGGCAGCACGTCCCGCCAGTACGACGCGCCCGGTCCGACGCCGCGCAGCAGCAGCAGACCGACCGCGGCGACCACCGGTCCGATGGCGAGCGGCAGCCGTGGGCCGATCCGTGCG
Organism: Micromonospora sp. BQ32; assembly: GCF_059358895.1. Taxonomy (NCBI): domain Bacteria; kingdom Bacillati; phylum Actinomycetota; class Actinomycetes; order Micromonosporales; family Micromonosporaceae; genus Micromonospora; species Micromonospora sp. BQ32. The sequence continues at coordinate 364,506 of NZ_JCADBI010000005.1, forward strand.
GACAGCGCACCGGCTCGCGCGGACCCGACCAACAGCAGCAGGGTCATCGGCAGCAGCGCGATGCCGGTGCGGAAGGCCGACCACTCGACCACGTTCTGGAGGTAGACGGCGAAGAAGAAGGTGAAGCCGCCGAGCGCCGCGTAGACGACCACGGTGAAGAGGTTCAGCACCGAGAAGAGTCGGCTGCTGAACAGCCCGGTGGGCAGCATCGCGGCGTCGCCACGCCGCCGCTCCAGCAGCACGAAGGCCACCGCGGAGAGCACCCCGACCAGGGCCGCGATCAGCACCTCGGCGGAGTCGAAGCCGCGGGCCGGCGCGTCGATCAGGGCGTAGGTGACGCCGGCGAGCGCGAGCGCTCCGAGCAGGGCTCCGGCGACGTCGAACCGCCGTCGGGCCGCACCCTGTCCCTGGGTCCGGGAGGCGCTCTCGTCCCGGCTCTCCGGCACCCAGCGCAGGGCGGCCAGCAGCACCAGCACGGCGATCGGCAGGTTGAGGAAGAAGATCCAGCGCCAGGAGAGCGCGTCGATCAGCCAGCCCCCGATGAACGGGCCCAGCGCGGTGGACACCCCGGACAGCCCGGCCCAGGCACCGATCGCCCGGCCCCGGTCGTCGGGATGGAAACTCGCCTGGAGCACCGAGAGCGACCCGGGCGTGAGCAGCGCGCCACCGGCGCCCTGGAGGAACCGGGCCCCGATCAGCCAACCGGTGCCCTGGGCCAGCCCGCACAGCACGGAGGCGGCGGTGAACCAGAGCACGCCGATGAGGAAGATGCGTCGCCGGCCGAAGCGGTCCCCGAGCGCGCCGCCGAGCAGCACGAACGCCGCCAGCATCAGCAGATAGCCGTTGATGGTCCACTGGAGATCGGCCACGTTCGCGCCGAGGTCCTGCCCGAGCTTCGGCAGCGCCACGTTGACGACGGTGCTGTCGAGGAAGACCATGCCAGAGGCGAGTACGGCGGCGAGCAGCGTGCCCCGGCCGGCGGTGGTGCCCATCCGGAGGGCGGTCGCCGGTACGGGTGCGGTCATCCCACCAATCTGCCTTGCATCATGTGGGAGACGCCACGAAACGCCGAAACCGTTCCCGGGTACTGTGCGCAATCGCCGGGAGCCCCCAAGCTGGAGAGGTGTCGTCTGTGCGTACCAGATCAGGACCGCGAGCGGCGGTGGCCGCGCTTGCCGCGGCGCTGGCGCTCGGCGTGGCCGGTTGCGTCCCGCAGGATGAGCCGACCACACCGCCGCCGAACGACGGCGGCAACGCTGCGGAGCAGTTGAGCCAGCTCACCGTCGCTACCGCCGGCTCGATGAAGGGCTACAGCCGGGAGCGGTTCCCGCACTGGCGGGACACCGGCAAGAACTGCGATGTCCGGGACAGCATCCTCCAGCGCGACGGCAAGGACGTGAAGCTCTCCGGCTGCAACGTGGTCGGTGGGCGCTGGGAGAGCGTGTACGACGGTCGCAGCTTCTCGGATCCCTCCGACGTGGACATCGACCACATGGTGCCGTTGGCCAACGCGTGGCGCTCGGGTGCCGACGAGTGGGACAACGCGAAGCGTGGCGATTTCGCCAACGACACCACCCGTCCGCAGCTTTTCGCGGTTTCCGCCTCCTCGAACCGGGCAAAGGGTGACCAGGACCCGTCCCAGTGGAAGCCGGCAAACCGGTCTTACTGGTGCAAGTACGCCCAGGACTGGGTGACGGTCAAGCATCACTGGCGGCTGACGGTGACCAGCGCCGAGAAGGCCGCCCTGACCGACATGTTGGAGGGCTGTTCAGTGGGGAGCGATTCGTGACCGCCGCCGGAGAGAGCGGCCCGTCCGCCGCCGGCATGACCGCCGACGGCACCGCCGAGACCCCCGCCGCCGTGCCGGGTGCCGGCATGGTCGCGGATTCGGGCGGCGCGGCCGGCCCGCAGAGCCGCACCACCGACATCGTGCCCGGCCCCGGCGGCGTGATGACCGACGAGGTCGGCGTCGTCACCGGTGACCTGACGCTGCGCACCGAGTACGCGGACGGCAAGGTCACCCTGCGGGTGCAGTACAAGGACGCGGACGAGTGGTACGCGGTGACCGGCACCTCGGTCACGCTGGCCGATCCGGCTGGGCTGGACGCGGTGCACGGCGTCGCGGTGGGGCTGCTGAACCGCCCCGAGGGCTGACGAGCGCCGGCACCGCGTCCAGTCTCAGACGTACGAGCCGGGCTCGGTGGGCGCGGAGACCACGGCCGGCGCGTCCCCCTCGCCCTCGGGTCGGACGATCTGCGCGCTGACCCCGTGCGGGCGCAGCTCGCCGCTGGCGATCTGCTCGGCCCAGTGGCAGGCCACCCGGCTGGCGCCGATCTCCCGCAGCACCGGTCGTTCGTCGGCGCAGCGGGTGGGCTGCGCCCACGGGCAGCGGGTGTGGAAGCGGCAGCCGGACGGCGGGTTGGCCGGCGACGGCAGGTCACCAGCGAGCAGGATCCGCTCCCGGCGGTCCTCCACGTCCGGGTCCGGCACCGGCACCGCGGACATCAGCGCCCGGGTGTACGGGTGCAGCGGCTCGGTGTAGAGCCGGTCACTCGGCGCCTCCTCAACCAGCGCCCCCAGGTACATGACGCCGACCGTGTCGGAGATGTGCCGGACCACCGCGAGGTCGTGCGCGATCACCAGGTAGGTCAGCCCCAGGCTGTCCTGGAGTTCGTCCAGCAGGTTGACCACCTGGGCCTGGATCGACACGTCGAGCGCCGAGACCGGCTCGTCGGCGACGATCAGCTCCGGCCCGAGCACCAGCGCGCGGGCGATGCCGATGCGCTGCCGCTGCCCGCCGGAGAACTCGTGCGGGTAGCGGGACAGCGCCCAGCGGGGCAACCCGACCGCGTCCAGGGTCTCGCCGATGATCCGTCGACGGTCGGTGCGGTCGGTGCCGATCCCGTGGGTCTGCAGGCCCTCGGTCAGGATCGACTCCACGTTCTGCCGGGGGTCCAGGCTGGACATCGGGTCCTGGAAGATCATCTGCATCCGGCGACGCATGCTGCGCAGCTTGCCGGAGGGCAGCGTGGTCAGCTCGACGCCGTCGAAGCTGACCTCGCCGGCGGTCGGCGGGGTGAGCTGGAGCAGCGCCCGACCCAACGTGGACTTGCCGCAGCCGGACTCACCCACCAGGCCGTACGTCTTGCCCCGGGCGATGCTCAGGTCGACCCCGTCGACGGCCTTCACCTGGCCGACCACCCGGTCGAAGAGCACCCCCCGCTTGATCGGGAAGTGCACCTTCAGGTCGCGCACCTCGACGAGGATGTCGTTCTCGCTCATGCTGGTTCCTCCTCGCGCGGGGCGGGCACCAGGCCCGGCACCGGCTCCGGGTTGACGCACCGGTAGCTCCGTCCGTCGTGCGCGTGCACCAGCTCCGGCGGCTCACCCACACACTCGTCGACCCGCCGGGCGCAGCGCGGGGCGAACGCGCAACCGTCCGGCCAGGGCAGCAGGTCGCGGACCGAACCGGGAATCGGGTTGAGCTTCTCGCCCCGCCCGGCGTCCAGGCGCGGCACCGAGCCGAGCAGACCCACGGTGTACGGGTGCCGCGGCTGGCGGAACAGCGGACGACGGCGGGCCGTCTCCACCACCCGGCCGCCGTAGAGCACGTTGACGGTGTCGCACATGCCCGCCACCACGCCGAGATCGTGCGTGATCATCAACAGCGCGGTGCCGGAGTCCCGGACCAGCTCCTTGAGCAGCTCCAGGATCTGGGCCTGGATGGTGACGTCCAGCGCGGTGGTCGGCTCGTCGGCGATCAACAGCCGAGGCTGGCAGGCCACCGCCATCGCGATGAGCGCACGCTGGCGCATCCCACCGGAGAGCTGGTGCGGGTACTCCTTGAGCCGCCGCTTCGGGTCGGGGATGCCGACCCGGTCCAGCAGCGCCGCCGCCTCCTTCGCCGCGGCCTCGCCCTTCATCCCCCGGTGCCGGGTGAGCACCTCGGTCACCTGCAACCCGATCGGGATCACCGGGTTCAACGAGGAGAGCGGGTCCTGGAAGATCATCGCGATGTCCCGACCCCGGATGTCCCGCCGCGACCGGTCGTCGAGCTGGAGCAGGTCGGTGCCGTCGAAGACGGCCTTGCCGCCGACCCGCAGGCCGGGCTGCTTGGGCAACAGACCCATGATCGCGAGCGAGGTGACACTCTTGCCGCAGCCGGACTCGCCGACCAGGCCGACCACCTCACCGGCGTCGACCGAGAAGGACACCCCGTCGACCGCGTGCACGGCCCGCTGGCCGCGGCGAGCGAACGTGACGGAAAGATCTTCAACTTCGAGCAGTGCCATTACCGGCCCTCCGTTCGCGACTGCGGGGCTCGCAAGCTCACTCCTCGCGCTTCACACATTCCGGGCCTACTTCCGCAGCTTCGGGTCGAGGGCCTCGCGCATCGCCTCACCCAGCAGGGTGAAGCCGAGCGCGGTGATGATGATCGCGACCGCCGGGTAGATCGCCAGTGACGGCCGGATGCCGAGGTACTGCTGCGCGTCGGCGAGCATGACCCCCCACTCCGGTACGGCGGTGTCCGGGTTGCCGAGGCCGAGGAAGGAGAGCGCCGCGGCCTCGATGATCGCGGTGGCCAGGGTCAGCGTGGCCTGCACGATCACCGGGGCGAGCGAGTTGGGCACCACGTGGGTCAGCGCGATCTTCGACTTCTTGACGCCGAGCGAGGTCGCCGCCAGCACGTAGTCGCTGTTGGCCTGGGAGATCATCGAGCCGCGCAGCAGCCGGGCGAAGACCGGCACCGATACCACGCCGACCGCGATCATCACCGTGGTCAGGCTGGCCCCGAGCAGGGCGGCGATGCTCACCGCCAGCAGCAGGCTCGGCATCGCCAGCAGCATGTCGATGAAGCGCATCAGGGTGGTGTCGATCCACCGCCCCCACCGGCCACCGAGACCGGCCGCAGCACCGGAGACGCCACCGATCAGCGCGCCGATCGCCAGACCGATCAGGGTGGAGACCACGCCGACCAGCAGGGTCTGACGGGCCCCCACGATCATCCGGCTGAACTCGTCCCGGCCCTGGTGGTCGTAACCGAACCAGTGCTCGCCGGTCGGGCCGGGAATGACACCCGGCTTGATCAGCCCTTCCCGGATGCCGATCGTGTCGGTCGGCGCGTACGGCACGAGGAACGGGCCGACCACCGCGACCAGCACGAAGAGCGCCAGGATGACCGCGCCGACGATCGCGGCCGGGTTGCCACGCAGCCGGCGGAACGCCTCCTGCCAGAGGCTGACGCCCCGCTCGTCGTCCCGAGCAGCCAGTTCGGAGAGCCGGTCGATCTTTTCGCGCTTCTTGCCTGGGCTGAGTGTCATCGCACCCTCACCCTCGGGTCGATGAAGCTGTAGGAGAGATCGACCAGGAGGTTCACCAGCACGTACACCACCGCGATGATCAGGATGAAGCCCATCAGCACCGGATAGTCGCGTTGGCCGATGGCCTCGGCGACGAACGCTCCGATGCCGCTGAAGGCGAAGACGGTCTCGGTCAGCACAGCGCCGGAGAGCAGGCCGCCCGCGAGCAGACCGATCGAGGTGGCCACCGGCAGCATGGCGTTGCGCAGCACGTGCCGGCGACGGACCGTCTGCTCGGTCAGGCCCTTCGCCTCGGCGGTCCGGACGAAGTCCTCGTTGAGCACCTCGAGCACGCTCGCCCGAGTGATCCGGACGATGATCGCCAGCGGGATGCTGGCCAGCGCGATGGCGGGCAGCACCAGATGCCAGAGCGCGTCGGCGGCGGCGTCCCACTCACGGGTCATCAACCCGTCCAGGACGAAGAAGTTGGTGACCCGGGTCGCGCCGAGCGTCGGATCCTGCCGGCCGCTGGACGGGAACCAGTGCAGGTTCTCCGAGAAGATCGCTTTGAGCACGTAGCCCAGGAAGAAGACCGGGATGCAGATGCCGATCAGCGAGCCGCCCACGGACGCGTGGTCCAGGAAACGGCCGCGACGACGGGCGGCCAGGTAGCCCAGCGGGATGCCGACGCCGATGGCGATGATCATCGCGGTGATGGTCAGCTCGACGGTGCCGGGGAAGCGCTCGATGAACTCCGTGGTGACCGCCCGCTTGGTGGAGGTCGAGGTGCCCAGGTCGAGCTTGATCATCCGCCGGACGAAACGGCCGTACTGCACCAGGATGGGCTCGTCGAGCCCCATGTTGCGGCGGATCGCGGCCCGCATCTCGGGTGTGCCGCGCTCGCCGAGGATGGCGGTCTCGGGGCCGCCGGGAAGTCGGCGGAGCCAGATGAAGAGCAGGAGGGAGAGCCCGAACAGCGTGGGTATCAGCTGAAGCAGGCGCCTGACAATGAACCGGAACACGGCGGCCTCGAAGGGGTGCGGAGGGTTGCGGGCGGGCGCTGTGCGACAGCGCCCGCCCGCGTTCCTTGCTGCGTCAGATCAGGACTTACTTGAACTCGGCGGTCGCGTACCGCTCGTCGGTGAGCGGGCTCGCCTTGACGCCGGTCACGTCCTTGCCGAACACGATCGCCGGGGGCGAGTGCGAGATCGGTACACCGGGCAGGAAGTCCATCACGGCCTTGTTCAGGGCCTTGTACTTCTCGGTCCGGGCCGCGATGTCGGCGGTGCCGTCCGCGTCCTTGAACTGGTCGAAGAGGGCCTTGTTGTTGAAGCCCCACTCGTCCTTCGGCCGGTCGAAGAAGGTGCCGATGAAGTTGTAGGCGTCGCCGTAGTCACCGGTCCAGCCCAGGAAGTGGATGTCGTGCTTGCTACCCGAGGTGGTGGCGTTCAGGTAGTCCGGGCTCCACTTCAGCGGGATCGCCTCGACGGTGATGCCAACGGCCTTCAGGTCCGCCGAGAGCAACTCGAAGATGTCCTTCGGGTTCGGCATGTACGGCCGGGTGACCTCGGTCGGGTAGTGGAACTTCAGCGTCAGGTTCGACGCGCCGGCCTCGGCCAGCAGCGCCTTCGCCTTGGCCGGGTCGTAGGTGTACTTCGTGACGTCACCGTTCCAGCCCTCGACGGTGTCCGGCATGAAGTTGTCGGCGACCTTGGCGCCCGGCGGCAGCTTGGAGGTGACCAACTGCTGACGGTTCAGGGCGTACGCGATGGCCTGCCGGACGCGGATGTCGGCGAGCTTCGGGTTGCCCTTCTGGTTCATCGCCAGGTAGAGCACGTTGAACGCCGGGCGCGTGAGCATGTTGAAGCCCTCGCTCTTCAGCGGCTCGACGTCGGCCGGGCCAACCAGGTCGTAGCCCTGGATGTCACCGGAGCGCAGCGCCTGCTTGCGGGCGTTCTCATCCGAAATCGTCTTGAAGATGAGGGTCTTCAGCTTGGCCTTGGCGCCCGAGTAGTCCTCGTTGCGCTCCAGGGTCAGCGTCTTGTTGGCGACGTCCCAGGTCTTGAACTTGAACGGGCCGGTGCCGGTCGGGTGCTCCGTCGCGTACGCCGGGTACTTGATGTCCTCGGCGGTGCCCGCGACGTTGCTCGCGTCGAACTCCTGCAGCGCCTTCGGGCTGTGGATGGAGAACGAGGGGAGCATCAGCGCGGCCGGGATCTTGCTGGAGACCCGGGTGAAGGACAGGTCCACAGTGGTGGCGTCCTTGGCGGCGCAGGACTTGAAGAGACTCGGCGGGAGATCCGCGTTCTCGTTCTTGGCGAAGCCGCCCATGACGTCCTGCCAGTACGCGGTCACGTCCGGGCTCTGCATGAGGCCCTTGGCGTTGTACCAGCGGTTGAAGTTGACGCAGACGGCCTCGGCGTTGAAGTCGGTGCCGTCGTGGAACTTCACGCCCGAGCGGAGCTTGAAGGTCCAGGTGGTGCCGGCGGCGTCCGGGGTCCAGGACTCGGCCAGGCCGGGGGTGACCTTCGTGCCACCCTCCTCCGGTCGGACCAGGGTCTCGAAGACCTGACGCGCCACGCGCAGCGACTCACCGTCGCTGGCGAAGCTCGGGTCGAGCACCTTCGGGTCTCCGGCGACGCCGAAGACGAGGGTGTCCTTCTTGCTACCGCCGGATTTGTCGTCGCGGTTGCTCTCGGCGCAGCCTGCTACCGCGAGGGCCGCGACCGCGATGGCCGCGATCGCGACCTTCGGCCTGGGTGCACGCATGTGTGCTTCACCTCGTCCTTGGGGGTACGGACAACGTGGTGACAGGGGTCACCGATGGCGGTGACCATAGCTCCCGATGCGTCCACCCGGAAACCGCTGAGTGGACGGTTGGTATCGGATCGTGCCTCAACCGCCGCTTGACATTCGATTCTTAGGTAAACACCGGCAAAAACCGATCAATCAGCACCCGCGATGCCAAACTGTTACGTCGAACAGCCCCGATGAGGGCACAGGTGTCAGATCATTTCCGGGCAGAGACGCAGCGGTGGCCGGCACCCATCCGGGCGCCGGCCACCGGCCGTACGTCAGGGGATCAGACCGCGCGGCGCCCCTCGAAGGCCCGACCGAGGGTGATCTCGTCGGCGTACTCCAGATCGCCGCCGACCGGCAGCCCGCTGGCCAGCCGGGTCACCGAGATGCCCATCGGCTTCACCATCAACGCCAGGTAGGTGGCGGTCGCCTCGCCCTCGGTATTGGGATCCGTGGCCAGGATCAACTCCCGCACCCCGCCGCCACCGAGCCGGATCATCAGCTCCCGGATGCGCAGATTGTCCGGGCCGATCCCCTCCAGCGGATTGATCGCGCCGCCCAGCACGTGGTAGCGACCGCGGAACTCACCCGTCCGCTCGATGGCCACCACGTCCTTGGGCTCCTCGACCACGCACAGCACCTCCTCGGTGCGGCGCGGGTCGCGGCAGATCCGGCACTGCTCGGACTCGGCCACGTTGTAGCAGGTCGTGCAGAACCGCACCAGCTCCTTGACCTTGCGCAGTGCGCCGGCCAGCCGGTTGACGTCGGCCGGATCCGCCGAGAGGACGTGGAACGCGATCCGTTGAGCACTCTTCGGGCCCACGCCCGGCAGCCGACCCAGCTCGTCGATCAGATCCTGGATGGCACCTTCGTACATCTGCCGGCTCAGAAACCGGGCAGGCCGAGGCCGCCCATGCCGCCGGCGACCGGGCCCATCTTGCGCTCGGTCAGCTCCCGGGCCGCCTCGGCGGCGTTGTGCACGGCCGCGACGACCAGATCCTCCAGCGTCTCCACGTCGTCCGGGTCGACAGCCTTCGGGTCGATCTTGATGGCCTTGAGCTCACCGGAGCCGGAGACGGTCGCGGTGACCAGCCCACCACCGGCGGTGCCGGTCAGCTCGGCCTCGGCCAGCTCGGCCTGGGCGGCGGCGATCTGCTGCTGCATCTTCTGCGCCTGCTTCAGCATCTGCTGCATGTTCGGCTGTCCACCTGGGCGCACGGGATGGCTCCTTCTCGCACTCGTCTGCTCGACCGCCGCTCAGCCTATCCGCTGGGACCGACCTCGCCCCGCCCGGTGCGTCCGTCCACGCCGAGCCTTCCGGGTACTGCTACCCCTACCCCGAACCGGCCATCTGGGGGTAGTGCACCCGGACCCGTCGCACTGGTCTGCTCGTGGCATGAACCTCAACCGCACCGGCCGGGTAGGCGCGCTGTGCTGGCTCGCGGCCGCGCCCATCTTCCTCGTCGCCAGCCTGATCACCGGGCTGCGGTGGCGCGAGCCGGCCTACAGCTGGGCCACCCACAACATCAGCGACCTCGGCAACGCCCACTGCGGCATCTGGGACACCACCCGCCCCCGCTACGTCTGCTCGCCGTGGCACGCACTGATGAACACCGCGACACTGGCCACCGCCGTACTGCTCGCCGTCGGGCTCCTGCTGACCTGGCGGATCCTCGGCCACGGCCCGGTGGTGCGCTCGGCCCAGACACTGCTGCTGCTGGCCACCGGCGGATACGCACTCGCGGCCCTCTACCCGGCCGACGTCGACGAGAACCTGCACGTCCTCGGCGCATTCCTGATCATGGGGATGGGCAACATCGGCCTGCTCCTCGCCGGCTTCGCACCAGGCAACACGGCGCTCGGCAGGTGGCGACGGCTAACCCTCACCGCCGGGCTCATCGCGCTGGCCGGGACCACGCTGTTCGCCGCCCAACAGGGCCTAGCTATCGGGGTAGGCGGCATGGAACGGGTAGCCGTCCTACCCTTCCCACTCTGGGCCTGCTACCTCGGCGTCCTCCTAGCCGAGACCCCCTCCCCGCGCGATCTTGCACTTTCTGCCTCGACATAAGCCAGCATTCTGCGCAGGACGGCGACCGAAACTGCAAGATCGCCGAGTCGGGGCGGAGTTGTCAGCGGGCGTCGATCTCGTTGATCTTCTCGGCGCCGAAGGTCTCCCGGAGCAGCCGTACTGCCTGCTCCTCGCTGGATTCCCGCGCGGTCTTCTCGTCGATGATCTCGTCCAACGGCTCGTCGCCCGGGTCGAACCCCTCATAGGCCGGGGCCGACGCCGCGCCGCCGGGCCGACCGGCCCGCGCCGGACCGTCGAAGTCCGGGTCGTAGGGCGGCTCGCCGGCCCATTCGGCGTCCGCGACAGGCCGGGCTGCCGCTCCGGTACGCGGACCGCGCCCCGCCGCCGCCGCGCGAGCCGCGGCGATGGCGCTGCTCACCGGCGCGCCACCGGCTGACGCCGGCTGCCGGGCCGCCGGTGTCGGGTTACCCCGCCCGCCCGGCTTACCGCCACCGGCCGGGGCCCCGGGGCCACCCGAACCGCCTGGTCCGGTGCCGTTGGGGCCACCGCTGTCGCTGCCGCCGTTGGGGTCGCTCCCGTTCGCGGCGCTGCCGTTCGCGCCGGTCGACGCCGCTGCCGAGTGGGAGCCGCCAGGGCTCGCCTGGTTCCCGACCGACGCGCCGCCGGGTAGGGCGGCCTCCGGCCAGTCCTCGTCATCCGTCGCCTCGGCGGTCGGGGCACCGCCGCCGGGGCGGGCCGCCTCCGGCCAGTCGTCCTCGTCGTCCGCGGCCGGGGCGGACGGCGCTGCGCCCTGCCGACCAGCACCGTGACCGCCGGAGCCCGCGCCGACACCGCCGCGCGAAGCCGGGCCGGCAGCGCCGGTCGGGTTCACCGCGGTGGGCAGCGCCTTCGTCGGACCGGCAACTGCGGTCGGGGCGTTGGGTACGGCACCACCCGGCCCGGCGGCGTTCGAGCCTGGCGCGGCGTTCGAGCCTGGCGCGGCGTTCGAGCCTGGCGCTGGGGCGGGCGGCGCGCTCGTCGGGCCGGTGGTGGCAGCCGGGGTCGCGGCGGGCGGCGTCTCCGGCGTGGCTGGCGGTGCGGCCGGTCGGGCCGGGGAGGCGGGCTGCGGGCGCGGTGAGCCGGACAGCGACACGCCACCGCGCTCACCGGCCACCTCGCACCGGATCTGCCAGCGCCCGCCCAACTCCTCGTAGAGCGCGTCGGTGAGCACCGCCGCGTGGTCGGCCATCATCTTGGCCAGCACGGTGGACTTCACCGTCAGCACCAGCATGTCGCCGTCGAGTTCGCGGACCACCGCGTCCCGCATCAGTGCGGCGATCCGCTTGTTGGTCCGGTTGACCTTGCCGACCACGTCCGGCCAGACACGGCGGACCGCGACCGCGTCCAGCGCGGCGGCCGGCGCGCCCGGTCGGGGCGGCGCGGGCGTGGCCGGGTCGGGCAGCACCGCCGACGGTGGCACCACGCGACGCGGGGCCGGCCCGGCGGGCGAGACGGGTACGGCCTGGTCAGCGGGGGCGGTCGACGCACCGGGGGACGCCGGGATCGGCGAGTCGGCCGCCGAGACGTACGAGGCCGGCGCACCGGAGGTCGGAGCGGGCGAGGCGGGTGCCCCGGTGACCGAAGCGGCCGAGGCGGAAGTGCCCGAGGCCGCAGCGCCCTGGGTCGGGGACGCTGCCGGGTCGACCGCCCACGGCGGTGCGGAGGTCGGGGCGTTCGCGGGTGCCGGGGTGGCGGCAGCCGGGACCGGGGTGGCTGGCTGTGGGCGTACCCCTGGGTTGGTGGCTGGCGCGGAGCCGGCAGCGGCCGACGCCGCGTCGGTGCCGCCCAGGGTGAGCCGGCGTTCCATCCGCTCCAGGCGCTGGAGCAGGCCGCCGGTGGAGTCGTCCGCGCCGGGCAGCAACATCCGGGCGCAGATCAGCTCCAGCAGCAGGCGGGGCGCGGTGGTGCCGCGCATCTCCACCAGCCCGTTGTGCACGATGTCGGCGCAGCGGGACAGCGTGGCCGAGCCGAGCTGCGAAGCCTGGGCTGCCATCCGCTCGATCTGGTCGGCCGGGCCGTCGATCAGACCCTTCGCGGCGGCGTCCGGCACCTGCTGGATCACGATCAGGTCGCGGAGCCGTTCCAGCAGGTCGGAGGCGAACCGGCGCATGTCGTGCCCGGCCTCGGCGACCCGGTCGACGGTGGCGTACGCGGCCGCGCCGTCACCGGCGGCCAGCGCGTCGCACATCTCGTCGATCAGCGCCGAGTCGGTGACCCCGAGCAGCGCGACGGCCCGTGCGTAGCTGACCCCCTCCGCGCCGGCACCGGCGATGAGTTGGTCGAGCACCGAGAGGCTGTCCCGCATGCTGCCGCCACCGGCGCGGACCACCAGCGGAAAGACCGCCGGCTCGACGGCGACGCCCTCGGCCTGGGTGAGCTGCTCCAGGTACGGGCGGACCACCTTCGGCGGAAACAGCCGGAACGGGTAGTGGTGGGTCCGCGACCGGATCGTGCCGAGGACCTTCTCCGGCTCGGTGGTGGCGAAGATGAACTTGACGTACTCCGGGGGCTCCTCGACCAGCTTGAGCAGGGCGTTGAAGCCCTGGGTCGAGACCATGTGCGCCTCGTCGATGATGTAGATCTTGAAGCGGCTGCTGGCCGGCGCGAAGAAGGCGCGCTCGCGCAGCTCGCGGGCGTCGTCGACACCGCCGTGGCTGGCCGCGTCGATCTCGATCACGTCGATCGAGCCGGTGCCGTCGGCGGCCAGCGAGCGGCAGGAGTCACACTTGCCGCACGGCTCGGGGGTGGGGCCCTGCTCACAGTTGAGCGAGCGGGCCATGATCCGGGCGCTGGTGGTCTTGCCGCAGCCACGGGGGCCGGAGAAGAGGTAGGCGTGGTTGAGCCGTCCGCTGCGCAGCGCCTGCGACAGCGGCTCGGTCACGTGCTCCTGACCGATGACCTCAGCGAAGGTACGCGGCCGGTACTTGCGGTAGAGCGCCAGCGTCACTCGTCCCGCCTCCTCTCGACCGAGCCATTCTGCGCCGGTCGGGCGCGGGTGACCACCCACCACCCCGGCGCCGCGGATGCCGTGCTGATCGACCGGGCCGCCAGGGCCGGATCAACTCGGCTTCCTGGAAACCGCGGTGTCCGCGTGGCCGGGACACCGCGACATCATGGATGCCGAGTGGATCAACCGGCCCACAGACAAAAAGGCCTCCCGTGCACCCGGCAGAGCTCGCTTATCCTTGCTGCCTTCCGGCCCTGGGGAGGTTCACGAGATACCGCCGCACGGGAGGTGACGCCCAGCCTACCCGACCGCCCGTCGATCTTCAGGGGGTGGTGGGGTGGCCCGCCCGACACGGGCCTGTATTCTGGCTCGCGGAGGATTCGCCTAGAGGCCTAGGGCGCACGCTTGGAAAGCGTGTTGGGTTTACACCCTCACGAGTTCGAATCTCGTATCCTCCGCTCGCCTGAGCAGCACGAACGACAGGGCCGGCCCCACGGGGACCGGCCCTGAGTCGTCTGTGCGCAGGCGTCAGCCCACCACCTGGACGTGCCCCGCGCCCTGCGCCGAGAACCACGCCTCCAGCTCAGCGCCGCCGATGGACCAGGTCGCTTCCTCGTCAACGAGGACCGGACCGATGACCGCACCCTTGGCGCCGTGGAGTTGGCAGCCGTTACATCCGTGCGCCGCCCAGCGTGCACCACCGCAGGCTGGCGACCTCCAGGTTGGCGTCCCGTTCGCGGATCTCGTGACCTCGGCGTTCAAGGTTTGTCGAAGGTCTGGACAAGCCGGCATCGCAATGATCAAGCCAGTCGGCACCGATCGAAGGGCCGGAGCGAGCGATGCAGAGGAGTGCGACGGACATGACACGAGCCCTTGCCAGGCGGGTACTGCTGCCGTTGACGGTGGCGCTGACCGCGATCCTGGCCACCGCGAACCCGGCGGCTGCCGCCGGCAACGACGACTACACGGTCTACACCCTCCAGGGGGGCGGCGTAGTCGACTTCGTCGACTACGGCCCCGGCGCGGCCGGCGGCGGTGACAACGACGACTATCTGGTCATCCGCGACATCGCCGCCGATGGCCACGGGGTGCAGGTCTGGGCGTGGCTGCACGGGAAGTACCTCGGCACGAAGTACAACGGCAACGGCGCGTGGACTTCGGTCATCTACGACCCGTACACGATCTTCCCGAACAACGTCGCGAAGAACGAGGTCATCGGGCTCAAGATCTGCCTGGTCGACGGGAAGGACAACCTGATCCAGCCAAGCTGCTCGAGTGTTGAATGGCCCAGCATCGACGGCTGACCGGACGAACAGGGCCGCGGGCCGGCGCGCTTCGGAGGTCCGTGGGTACTCCGAATGGCGCCGGCTCTCCCGTCGGTCAGCGACACCGCGTTCAGGCAGTCGCCCTGGCGTGCGTTCGTCAGCCAGCTCTCCCGGCGCGCCTGACCTGCGCCCGGTCACACGCCCACCGCGGCAGTTAGGTCAGGAGCCGTCGCGGAGATCGCCCAGACGCTCTGCCCGGAACGTGATCTCGTCGAAGGTCACGCCGCACCCCTCACCGGTCGGGGACTGGCCCGCGAAGCCGATCCGGTCACGAGACGTGTCGGGGTCGAGGAGGAAGACGCGGATCAGCTGCCAGGTCTCACCGTCGACCGAGGCGTGGTACGCGTAGACCCCGTCGACCCGGGAGACCCGCAGCCACACCGACCGGTCGGGTACGACGAAGGCGTTCGCGTCGTCGGCGACGCCTCGGCAGATGACCGACACGATCATCGGGTCGCCTGCTGGCGAGAGTTCGAAGCAGAGCTTGGCCCAGCGCCGGTCGTCGAGCCACAGCAGAAGCACTCCGGCATCGAAGGTGGCGGCGAAGCCCACGGTGACCCGGGCGCTGAACTGGAAGTCCCCCGTCGGCAGGTCCCCCAGCAGCGTCGCCGCGTTGAGCGTCGACCCGGCACTGACCGTGGTGGTCTCGGCCGCCTCGGCGGAGCCGGTGCTGGGGTCGATGAAGATGTCCGTGTGCCGCTGCGCCTCGACCGCCACGGTGCCGGCCGCCTCATCGACCCGCCACAGCTCGGCGGACGAGGGCACGAGCGGGAACGGCACACCGGAGACGCTCAGTTGATTGGCCATGGTCAGGACCGTACAACCGTCGCCCTGCTCGCCGATGCCCCGCTCGTGGGGCGAGACCCCGGTACCGTGCCAGGCACCGACGGGCCGACATTCCGTCGTACACATGTTCTATCCACAGGCTGTGGACGACGGGAGGTTCCCATGGGTTACCAGCTCAGCGCGGTGGTCGCGGATGTCGAGTTACTCCGCGAGCAGACCGTCGAGCTGGATCACGCGGTCCTCGGTGAGCTGCGCCAGGACTTCGCGTTGCTGCCGGTCACCCCGCAACTGGTGGTGGAGCTGACCGGGTCGCTGCCGGATTTCGCGACGGACGACCGCAGCGCCGAGCACCCGTTCGGCCTGGTGTTGTCGCCGGCGTTGCTTGAGTTACTGACCCGCTGGTCACAGTCGGGACCGGTGGCCTATCTGGAGGCGGAGTTCGGTGGCGGCGTCGGCTACCAATCGGCTGCGGTGTGGCTGGGTGGGTCGCTGTCCTGGGGTCCTCGTTTCGACGACGAATTGGATGCACCGCGCGAGCAATGGCCGATCAACTCTGCGCTGACCCAGCTCGGTGTCGAGCCCGGCACCTGGATCGATCCGTTCGCCGAGCTGGGGTTGCACCTGGAGCGGAACACCGACGGTTGGCTGGCGCACGGACGGCGTCGACTCAGCGCCGACTACTGGGACGAACTGGTCGAGCAGTGGGAAAACCAAAAATACGGGGACCGGTAGCAACCTGAACGCCCCCGTTCCGTTGGGGACTGGGGGATTCCATGAAATTGCGACAATTTGCGTTTATTGCCATGCTGATGACGGCTGCCTCGATCGCTGGCAGCGGCGTACCGCCAACCGGGCCGATCCCGGAGAGCCGGCCCGCCGGCAGCGTGGAGATCATTGACCTGAACGGCCTGCGGAACATCGAGTTCGGCGCCACCGAGGACGAGCTGACCCGACGCGGCATCCTGCGTACCAGCCTGGACGCCTGCGGGCTGGTGCTCGCCGGCCACGACACGGTCAGCCCGGTCTTCATGGAGGACAGACTCGTGCTGCTCTGGGTCGGCGACCCGATGCGGACGCCGGAGGGCATAACGGCGGGCTCACCGGTCGACCAGGTCTGGGACCGCTATCCAGAGGTCAGCCGACTACGCGCTCCACAGGGGACGCACCGCCTCGACGGGCTACTCGCCCGCAGCGGCGATCGCGCGTACCTGTTCCTGCACGACGGGCGCACTGTCCGAAAAACCATCGCCGGGTACGCGGACTGGGCCCGCCGCCTTTTCGACGAGGGCGTCAGCCCCTGCTGAACCGCCAGCCACAGGGCCTGACAAGCCGATTGTCGGCGATTGACCTCCGTGGAATTATCTCCTCGCTCGCGCAGATCGCGCGACTCTCACGGGGAGTTGAACGTGCGTACAACCATGCTTGATCCACTATGGAGACACCTGGCGAGGTGGACGGCCGTGGCCGCCCTCAGCGCCGCCGGCGCGGGCCTGCTGGCCGGTCCTGCCACCGCCGCCCCGACAGGGGAGCCGTCAGCGCGACCGGCAGTGACGACCGAGCAGCCGCGCCCGGCCACCGTGCCGGCGAAAGCGGCGGTCACCCCCTCGGCTCAGGCCCCGGCCAACAAGACTCCGGCGAAGGTCGGCAGCACGTCCGCCACCTGCGGCGGACAGCTTCCGCTTGGCAAGGTCAAGAACTGCGCGTCGATCGCAGGCGCCGCACAGCACACGTGGACGATCACCTCGACGGTTGACCAGGACACCCTGTACGTCCGGCTTCGAGCGATCTCGGGTGACGGGGTCGGGGCCGAGGTCAAGGGCGCCGATGGCACCCACACCTGCTATGTCAGCTCATACCTGACGGACTGTGTGCTCGGCGCCGCGGGCACCTACACGGTGACGGTGGCGCTCAGCTACAACACCGGCACGGGCGCCTACTCGCTGTCGGCAGAGTCGATGCGAACCCCCTCCACCTGCGCCAGTCTGCCCGAGAGCTTCTTCTCCTTCGCCTCCGTTGGACGCAGCGGCACGCTGCCCGCCGGCCTGGCCGCCCGCTGCTTCACGTTCCAGCAGCCCGCCGGCACGGTCCTGCACCTGGCCGACCCGGGCGGCGCCGAGGACATCCAGGGCGGCATCCTGAACGGGCAGTTCCAGCCGGTCTGCTCGGTGCGCTACCCCACGGAGTGCACGCTCCAGGGGCCCGGGCCGTACCGGCTCTTCCTCCAGGAGACCTACGGCAACGAGGCCGCCTACACCCTCAAGATGCCGCGGCTCTCGCGGTCCGTCGGCTGCCCGGCCCTGCCCCTGACCGCGTTCGGCGACCCGGGCGCGGCGGTCGGGACCGGCACCGCGCCACCGAACGAGGGGATCAGCTGCCAAGCGCTGCGGGTCACCACCCCGGGCCCGCTGGTCGTTCGGATGGATCAGTACGCGAACCAGTACCTCAACTGGCGGGTGTACGACAACGCGGGACAGGTGGTGTGCACGGAGTTCGACTCGGCGCGATCCTGCGCGGCACCGGCGGCCGGCTCCTACACGCTGGTGGCGCAGAACTGGAACTGGGAACCGGTCACCTACCGGGTGGCGGTGGCCCGGCTCGACCAGACCGAAGGCTGCACCGCCCCCACCGGGCTCGGTTGGGACCAGCCGACCCTGACGATGCACCAGACCTCGGCGGTGCAGACCAACTGCCAGCCGTTCCACGGCGAGGCCGGTGAGCGGGTCATGGTCTACCGGACCCCGGACCGGTACAACGACGTCTCCTCCTGGCTCGTCGACGAGCAGGGCGGCGTGGTGTGCGCCGAGACGTCGGAGGGGGAGGACGGCTGTGTCCTTCCGTCGACCGGGACCTTCCGGGTCGTCTCCTACCTCTCCCGATGGGAGTCGGAGGACACCGACCTGACCTACCGGATGCAGGTGCGCAGCCTCTCGGACGCGACCGGCTGCCCGACGGTCACGCCCGGGGCGTACAACGCGGCCCCGGCCGGCCCGCTCGGCGGCATCCGCTGCCGCGTCCTGGATCTTCCCGCTGCGGGCGCCTACCGGGTCAAGGCCGTCGGGGAAGACAACCACCGGCAGTACGCGAACGTCTACGACAGCACCGGACACCGGGTGTGCACGGATATGTCATGTCAGGTTCCCGCCGCCGGCAGGTACACGCTCGTGCTCGGTGGCGGCACCCTGGACTCGGTGATCGGCGAGAGCCTGCGGTACCACCTCGCGGTGTTGCCGTGGTTGCCGTCCGACTGCCGGCCGGTGTCCGACACCGGCTGGCAGGACGCACCGGTACGGGGGCAGCTCACCACCCCCGCCCAGTTCGACTGCCTCCAGCTGAGCAGCCCTTCCGGCGCCCTCATCAGCGAACTGCTACCGGGCGACGCCACCGGAGCCGGCTCACCCGACGTGACGGTGATCGACTCCACCGGGGCTTTCATGTGTGACTCCTCCTGGGCGCTGCGCCAGTACCACTGCGAGCTGACCGGCCAGGCGCCGTTCCTCGCCGTGCTCAACTCGCGCGACGGTGCCCCGGACGGGCCGTACTCGCTCGCGTTCGCACGTACCGACGGCCCACCCGCCTGCCCGACGCTGCCGGCGGGTGCGACGGGTGCCACGGTGACGACGGGTGCGGACCGGTTCGGGGTCTGTTTCTCGATCCCGGCCGACGCACGCGCCGCCACGGAGTCGATCACGTGGAAGCGGACCGACGGCACCGGTGACGCTCGTCTGTCGGTGTACGACTCGGAGGGGCGTCGTTACTGCGGCCCGACCGGCTACGCCATCGAGCGGACCATCTCCTGCTCGCTACCTGACGGACCGGTCACGGTGATCCTGGAGGCGGACGGCGTCGATGCCACGTACCAGCTGACCCACCGCGACGCCAGCAACCCCGGCGCGTGACGGGCGGCGAGCCGGCTCTTCACTCGGAGAGCCGGCTCGCCGGACACCGTCGTCAACGGGCGAGCGACCGCCAGAAGTCGTACGAGTGGGCCGTCGCGAAATCGCTCGTTCCCGACCCGCCGTCACCGGTCAGCAGCCGCACGTAGGAAGAACCGCCGCCCAGTCGAGGCCAGCCCGCCCGACCCGTCCGAGCGAAGTCGGTCCAGGTCCGGACCATGACGTCGGAGAGCCGCCGCTGAGTCGGCGTGAGCGCCTCGGCGTAGTCGACCGTGAACAGGTACGGCAGCTCGGCGCAGTGGTACGCGCCGGCCGGGAACGTCGGCTCGGGTCCCGCGGTGAAGAACGGCGCGTACTCGTCGGCGAACTCGTACGCGAAGGTCGGCACCCGCCGAGCGAACATCATCGCCGCGGAGTAGACCGGCTCGGCGTAGTCGTGATCGGTCAGCACCGCACCCAACGTCGCGCTGGCCGGCTGCGCCTCGTCGCGCGGATAGCGGGCCAGCACCTTCTCGGCCCGGTCACCGAACATGGCGCGTACCTGGTCGCGGTACTGGTCGTCGGTGAGCGGGCACGACTCCGGTTCCTGGTCCGGCTTCGGCGGCTCCGGGCAGTTGAGCCCGACCCGTTCCATCCCCCACACCACGAGCCGGGACTCGTCCCGGTTCATCCCGGTCATCACCGGCACCCGATGCAGCCTCCCGGTGGTCAACGCTTCGGCCGGGTCCACCGGCAACGTGTGGCCGTCGACGACCGGGCCGAGGTCGACACCCGCGCCGGGATAGCCAACCGTCTCGATCAGCCGGGCAGGGGTACGTCCGCGCAGGCAGGCGGCGACCACAGCCGGGTCGGTGCAGCCGATCCGCCGCGCGAACTCCTGGGCCGCCCGGACCGCCTCGGCCCGGGTCTGGACCGGGTTGGCGCACGAGTTGCTCTGCATGATCGCGCGGTGGAAAAGGCCAGCGGTGGCGGGCGCGGCGAGCTGCGCGCAGACGCTGGTCGCCCCGGCGGACTGGCCGAACAAAGTGACGTTGCCCGGGTCGCCGCCGAAGGCCGCCACGTTGCGCCGTACCCAGCGCAGCGCGGCCTGCTGATCCTGCAATCCGAAGTTTCCGGTGGCGCCGTCCTGTTCGGCCAGTGCCGGATGCGCCAGGAAGCCGAGCGCGCCGAGCCGGTAGTTCACCGTGACGACGATGACGTCACCACCGGCCGCCAGCCGCTGCCCGCCGTACCCGTCGCCGCTGCCGAACCGGAAGTCCCCGCCGTGCAACCAGACCATGACCGGTCGCGGCGTTCGTGCCGTGGAGCGCGGGGTGGTGACATTCAGGTAGAGGCAGTCCTCGGACTCCGAGGGTGCGTCCATCGGCAGCCCCTGCAGTTGCGCGCAGGCGGCACCGGGCCGGGTCGCGTCGCGTACTCCGGTCCACGTCGGACCGGGTTGCGGCGGGGTCCAGCGCAGCGTGCCCAGTGGCGGGCTTGCGTACGGAATGCCCTGGAACGACCGGTGGTCCGCCGCGACGGTCCCCCGCACCGCGCCCTGGTCGGTCCGAACGACGGCAGCGCTCCGGCGGTCGTCGTCGGCCGCCGCCGGACCGACGGCCATCGCCGGGCCGACGAGGACGACAGCGCCCAAGGCGACGGCCCATCGGGGGTACGGATCACGTCTCATGCTCTCCCCATTTCGTCGACGCCGGTATGGCGTACGCACCGGGCTGCGCTGAGCATGTCGAGCTGGCAACCACCCGACCAGGGAGCTCTAGTACGCCGCGGCAGGAAGGGCGCGACCATCGGCAGGGCGCCGGCCGGTGCTCTAGTGCGCTACGGTCACCGCGAGGCCGGCGGGAGGCGATCGTGACAGAGATCGGCGAGACCACTCCCCCTTATCTGCGCATCGTCGGGGAATTGCGACGGCGCATCCTGGCGGGCGAGTTGGGCCCGGGCGATCGGGTGCCGTCCACCCGGCAGATCGTCCGGGAGTGGGGCGTCGCCATGGCGACCGCCAGCCGGGCGCTCACCGCGCTTCGGCAGGAGAACCTGGTCCGGGCGGTGCCGGGTGTGGGCATGGTGGTGACCGGCGCTGCGCCGACCACGCCGAGTCGCGGAGCACCGGCCGGTGTTCGGCGGCTGCCTGTCCAAGGGTTGACCCGCGACCAGGTGGTGCGGACCGCGATGACGATCGCCGACGCCGAGGGGTTACCGGCGCTGAGCATGCGGCGCATCGCGATGGAGTTGGACGTCCCCACCATGTCGCTGTACCGGCAGGTTCGGGGCAAGGAGCAGCTTCTCGTGCTGATGGCGGACGCGGCCTTCGCCGCGCATCGACTGCCGCGCACGTTCCCGCCCGGATGGCGAGCCCAACTGGAGTTGCTCAGCCGACTTCAGTGGTCGATCTACCGGCGGCATCCCTGGCTGGCCCAGGTCGTCTCGCTGACCCGCCCTCTGATGGCACCGCACGCCGTCGCGCACACCGAGTGGGCGCTGCGTGCCCTCGCCCGGCACGGCCTGGACCAGCACACCCAGCTCCACCTGGTGGTCGCACTGGCCAACCATGTTCGCGGCACCGCCATCAACCTGGAGCGGGGGGTTGAGGCGGAGCAGGACACCGGCCTGACCGACGACGAGTGGATGGCGGCCCAGGCCGACGTGTTCGATGGGTTGTTCGCGGCGGGCGAGTTTCCGCATCTGGCCCGGCTCAGCCGGACAGCGGTCGACCTCAACGTCGACAGCCTCTTCGAATTCGGCCTGCAACGACTGCTCGACGGGGTGGCGGCGCTGCTCGAACGGTGACCGCTCAGACCGGGCGGGTCGGTTGGGCGAAGGCGTCCCTCGCGTACCCCATGTCCCTTTCGGCGTAGCGGGCCACGGCCTTGCGCAACAGCTCCGCCTTGCCATCAAAGGTGGCGTAAAGCTGGGTTTGTTGATGCCCATGGCCTCGGCGAAGTCGTTCACCGAGGCGCCCTCGTATCCCTGACGCCAGAACACCTCCACCGCGCGCTCCAGCGCCTCGTCGGCGTCGAAGCCCCGTGGTCGCCCTCGCTGTGGCACAGCCCACCACCTCTTCTCCGCACATCTATCGGCGGCCAGAACCGATTGGTACAGAAATTTGTGGACCCCGTCGAGGGTTGCTACGTTCGGATATGTACCGCTCGGTACAGAACCTGCTTCAGGCCCGGCCGGCCGCACACGACCACATCCCGACAAAGGAGATCCATCGTGGGACAGCTCGACGGCAAGACCGCCCTCGTCACCGGGGGTACCACGGGCATCGGCCTGGCCGCCGCCCGCCGCTTCGCCGCCGAAGGCGCGTACGTCTTCGTCACCGGCCGCCGCAAGGGCCCGGTGGACGAGGCCGTCGCCAGCATCGGCGCGAACGTCACCGGCATCGCCAGCGATGTCAGCAAGCTCGACGACCTGGACCGGGTGATGCGGGCGATCGAGGAGCGGGGCGCCGGGCTGGACGTGGTGTTCGCCAACGCCGGCGGTGGGGAGTTCCGTTCGCTCGACTCGATCACGATCGAGCACGTCGCCAACACCTTCGACACCAACATCTACGGCACCATCTTCACCGTGCAGAAGGCCCTGCCCCTGCTCAACGAGGGCGCCTCGATCGTGTTGACCGGCTCGACCGCCGCCAGCAACGGCACCCCGGCGTTCAGCGTCTACGCCGCGTCAAAGGCGGCCATCCGCTCGTTTGGCCGTACCTGGGCCGCCGAACTGATCGGCCGGAAGATCCGGGTCAACACCCTGGTGCCCGGCTCGACCGAGACCCCCGGGCTCGCGGGCCTCGCGCCCAGCCCCGCGGAGGCCCCCGGGTTGCTCCAGACCATCGCCTCGGGCGTACCCATGCAGCGCATGGCACACCCGGACGAGATCGCCAACGCCGCGCTCTTCCTCGCCTCCGACCAGAGCAGCTTCATGACCGGCGGCGAGCTCGTCGTCGACGGCGGCGAGCAACAGCTCTGACGCGAAAACGCCCGGTCGATCCTCGCGGATCGACCGGGCGTTTCTGCATCTCAGAGCGGTGGCGGAGGGATTTGAACCCTCGGAGGGCGTTAACCCTCACACGCTTTCGAGGCGTGCTCCTTAGGCCGCTCGGACACGCCACCGCCGACGAGGGTACAGGACCGCCGGTTCCGACGCCGAACCGGTATCGCCCGGGCCGGCCTGGCAGGATCTTTGCCATGAGTACGCACATCGGCGCGAAGCCGGGCGAGATCGCCGAGCGGGTCCTGATGCCGGGTGACCCCCTGCGGGCCAAGTGGATCGCAGAGACCTACCTCGAGGGCGCCACCTGCTACTCGACGGTTCGGGGCATGCTGGGCTTCACCGGCCGCTGGAACGGCGTCGAGGTTTCCGTCCAGGGCTCCGGCATGGGCATGCCGTCGGCCTCCATCTACGCCCACGAGCTGATCAACGAGTACGGCGTGAAGACGCTGATCCGGGTCGGCTCCTGTGGTGCCCTCAGCACCGACCTGCAACTGCGGGACGTGGTGGCGGCGATCGGGTCGTCCACCGACTCGAACATGAACCGGATGCGCTTCGACGGGCTGATCGACTACGCCCCGGTGGCCGACTTCGGGCTGCTGCGTACCTCGGTCGAGGTGGCCGAGCGGCGCGGCATCACCATGCACGTCGGGCCGATCCTGGCAGCGGACGCCTTCTACACCGACCGGCCGGACCTCTACGACACCCTCGCCGACTACGGCGTGCTTGCGGTGGAGATGGAGTCGGCGGCGCTGTACACGATCGCCGCCCGGTTCAAGGCCCGCGCGCTCACCGTGTTGACCGTCAGCGACCACATCAAGACCGGCGAGAAGACCACCTCGGAGGAGCGCGAGCAGACCTTCAGCCAGATGGTCGAGATCGCCCTCGACACGATCATCGCCTGATCCGTTCCGGCGGACGGCGTCACTGCCGAGAGCGGTATGACTCAGAGGTATAAATATGCCTCAGAGTCATACCGCTCTTTCGCACCCCACCTGACCAGGCCCGGTCAGGCAGAGGCAGCGGCTTCAGACGGCGGCCAGCGCCTCGGTCGGTGAGAGGCGAGCGGCGCGCACCGCCGGGTAGAGGCCGGCGAAGCCGCCGATGACCAGGGTCGCGCCCACCCCGCCGAGCATCGCCCAGGCCGGCACCACGGTCGGCCAGTGCTGCGACAGCGCGTAACCCGAGGTGACCAGGATGCCCAGCACCACCCCACCGATCCCGCCGAACGCGGAGAGCAGCAGCGATTCGGCGAGGAACTGGGTCCGGACCTGACCGCGGGTGGCGCCGAGTGACCGGCGCAGGCCGATCTCGGCCCGGCGTTCCAGCACCGAGATCACCATGGTGTTCGCCACACCGACCCCACCGACCAGCAGGGCGACCGCGCCCAGGCCCAGCAACAGGCCGGTGAACGCGTCGTCGGTCGCCTCGGCGGCGGCCAGCGCGTCCGAGGGCCGGGACACCTCGACCTCGTTCGGCGCCTCCGGGTTGGTGGTCGCGGCGAGCACCGAACGGACCGCCTCGACCTGCGACTCCTGCGCCCGGGTGTAGACGGTGGTCGGGTGGCCGTCGAAGCTCAGGTATTCGGTCGCCGCCGGCCAGCCGATCAGCGCCGAGGTGTCCAACTCCGGGGCGAGCGGTGCGGCGGCGAGGGTGCCGACCACGGTGAACGGCCGCCCACCCAGCCACACCTGCACCTGCGGGTCCGCCGTGGTGATCCCGAGCCGCTGCGCCGCGGTGGCGCCGAGTACGACCGCCGGGTAGCGGGCGGTCGCCTCGTTGAGCCAGGTGCCGGTGGCCATCTCGGCCCCGACGGTGCCGAGCAGGTCCAGCCGGGCCGCCCGGGTGGCGATGCCACCGGTCTCCGCCGCCGGAATCCGGTCCGAGCGGTACACCTTGGCGTCGGCGAGCTGCCCGGTCGCGGACACCTCGGTCACCGGGCCGATCCGCCCGATCATCGCGATCGACGCCTCGGGCAGTTGCGCGTCCGCGCCGAACAGGGTGTTGCCCGGCTCGACGGTGAGCAGGTTGGTGCCGAGCGCGTCGAGCGCCCGGTCCAGCTCGGCCCGGGACGACGAGGAGATGCCGACCACCGCGATCATCGCGGCGATGCCGATCGCGATGCCCAACGCGGAGAGGAACGCGCGCAGCGGACGGGTCCGCAGCCCCACCCCGCCGACGCGCAGGACGTCCGCCGGCCCCAGTCGGGCCGGGGTCAGGGTCGCCATCAGCCGACCCCGCCCGACGTGAGGGCCGAGTCGTACCGCACCGCGCCGTCGCGCATCCGCACCTGCCGGGGCAGGCTCCCCGCGATCTCCCGGTCATGGGTGATCACCACGACGGTGGTGCCGGCCCGGTGCAGATCGTGCAGCAACTCCAACACCCCGGCACCGGAGTGGGAGTCGAGGTTGCCGGTCGGCTCGTCGGCGAGCAGCACCGCCGGCTCGCCGACCACCGCGCGGGCCACGGCCACCCGCTGCCGTTCCCCGCCGGACAGCTCGTGCGGCCGGTGCCCCAGCCGGTGGCCCAGGCCAACCCGGACCAACGCGGCCTCCGCCCGGTCGCGCCGCCGCCTCAGGGGTACGCCGGAGTAGAGCAACCCGTCGGCCACGTTGTCCACGACCGGAACGCCGGGAGCGAGGTGGAACTGCTGGAAGACGAAGCCGATCCGGGTGGCCCGCAGCGCGGACAGTTCCCGGTCGGTCAGCTTCGCCGCGTCGTACCCGTCGATGAGCACGCTGCCCGACGACGGTCGGTCCAGGGTGCCGATCAGGTGCAGCATGGTCGACTTGCCCGAGCCGGACGGGCCGACGATCGCGACCAACTCGCCGTGGCCGATCCGCAGCGACACATCGTCCAACGCGACGACGCCGCCGGCGTACCGCTTGCTGACCCGGTCGAGCACGATCACCTCGCCGCTCATGTCGGCACCACCACCGTCGTGCCCTCGGTGAGACCCGTACCGGTGACCTCCACCCGGCCTTCGGCGAACAACCCGGTGGTCACCGCGAGGACCCGGCTCGCGTCGCCCTCGGCGACCTGGACGCCGTAGCCGCCCTCGGCGAGCGCCAACAGCGCCGCCACCGGCACGGTGAGCACGTCACGACGCTCCGAGACGGTGAAGGTGACGTCCGCGCTGGCCTGGTCGAAGCCGGTGAGGGCCTTCGGGTCGGTCACCGCGACGGTCACCTCGATCTTCGTCTCGGCGTCGCCGGGCTGCCCGTTGGCGCCGGCCGCGCCGGCCTGGACGACCGTCTCGACCGTGCTGATCGTGCCCGCCACCGCCCTGCCGTCCGGCAGCCGGACGCTGACCTTCGCGTCGCGCTTGGCCAACCGCTGGTCGTCCACGTCCAACTCGACGGTGACCACCCGGCTGGTGCCGGTGTACGTCAGCACCGCCTGGCCGGGCTGGGTGAGATCGCCGACGTCGGCCTGGTGGCTCTCCACCCGGACCTCCCGGTCGGCGTACACGATCCGCCCCGGCTCGACCCGACCGGTCTCGGTCAGACCCAGGTCCTCCTGCCAGTCCCGGACGGCGTCCGCGGTGGCGTCGGTGTACTCGTCGTCGACAGTGAAGCCGGTGTAGCCCAGCGCTTCGAGGTTGCGCTCGAACTGCGTGACGTCGGCACCCTCCACCCCGGGGGCGAGGGTCCGGTACGCGGGCAGCCCGCCGTAGAGCAGCACCACCTCCTCGTTGTCGACCAGGTAGAGCGCCTTGCCCCGCCGTACCGTCGACCCGGTCGCCGCCAGCGCGGTGACGGTGCCGCTGAGCTTCGCCGTGGCGGTACGGGTCGTGCCGTACCCCAGCTCACCGTCGGCGGTCTCCGAGTCGGCGAGGGTCTGCCGGGTGACCGTTGCGGTGGCGGGTGGCGCGCCCCCGGCCTGGGCGCGGCCCCCGTCGGCACCGCCACCGAAGCCCACCGCGGCGACCACGCCCATGGCGGCGACGAGCAGAACAACGCCGCCGGTGACGGCGGCGCGCAGCCGCGAGCGTCGGATGGTGCCGGTCACCGGCCACCCCCGAACTGCGGCGCGTGCTGCCGGCACTTCTCCAGCGCGGCCTTCATGGCCGGATCTCCGATGTTGATCGCGTTGCCCCCCGCCCCGACCCGGACCCGCCCGTCGGCGTCGGGGTCCGGGAAGTCCGGCACCCCGTTCTCCCGCATGCACTTGGCCAGGGTGCGCATCTGCTCGGCCTGCTCGGGGTTGAGCTGCGGTCCCTGCCCGCCGTTGGGCAGCTTGTCCTGGCACTTCTCCATGGCCGCCTGGACCTTCTGCTGATCCACGCCCGCGCCGAACCGGAAGCCGGGACGGCTGCCCGGCTCCGGGTCGGGCAGGTCCACCCCGTTCTCCCGCATACACCGGGCGAAGGCGAGTTGCCGGTCCGAGTCACTGACCGGCGTGCCGCTCGCCGTGGCCTCGGCCTTCGCCCCACCGGCGGTGGCGACTCCGCCGCCGTCGTCGCCTGCCGCTCCGCACCCGGACAGTGCCAGGGCGAGCAGGACGGGGATCGCAAGCATCTGTCGTCGCATGGTGTCCGCTTCCGCTCAGGTCCGGCGCGGTTCGCCGAACGTGGCATTCAGTGCACGGCAGTGGGCGTATCCCCGGCGTTACCGTCGGCGGTTATGCCGCCGTTACCGCACCCCGAGCACCATGGAGGGGTGAGAGTTCTGGTGGTCGAGGACGAGAACGTGCTGGCGGACGCCATCGCCGAGTGGTTGCGTCGGGAGTCGTTCGCGGTCGACGTGGCGTACGACGGGGACGCCGCGTTGGAACGGCTCGGCGTCAACGAGTACGCCGTGGTGGTTCTGGACCGGGACCTGCCGGTGGTGCACGGCGACGACGTGTGCCGGGCGATCGTGGACGCGGGCGGGGAGACCCGGGTGCTGATGCTGACCGCGTCGGCGGCGGTCCGCGAGCGGGTGGCGGGGTTGGCACTCGGCGCCGACGACTACCTGACCAAGCCGTTCGCCCTGGTCGAGCTCTCGGCCCGGGTGCACGCGCTGACCCGCCGGTCCCGCCCGGCGGCACCGCCGACGCTGCGTCGCGCCGGCATCCAGCTCGACCCGGCCCGACACGAGGTACGCCGGGACGACCGGCACGTGGCGCTGTCCCGCAAGGAGTTCGCGGTGCTGGCCGAGTTGCTCCGCGCCGACGGCGCGGTGGTCTCCGCCGAGGATCTGCTGGAACGCGCCTGGGATGAGCACATCGACCCGTTCACCAACGTCGTCCGGGTGACCGTCATGAAGCTTCGCCGCAAACTCGGCGACCCGCCGGTGATCGAGACGGTCCCCGGGGCGGGGTATCAGATCCGATGAAACGCCTGACGATCCGCGCTCGGCTCACCCTCATCTACGGAGGGCTGTTCCTGTTGGCCGGCATGGTCCTGCTCGCCGTCACGTACGTGCTGGTGGATCAGCGGATGCCGCAGCCGTTCGGGGTGAAACTGCGCGACCTGCCGAAGACCACCCCCACGACGCCCAGCGGGCAGAACATCGACAACCTGCGCGCCCTGGTGCAGGAGGTGCAGGACGAGGCGAAGCGCAACGCGTTGGAGTCGCTGCTCACGCAGGGCGGCATCGCGTTGATCGTGGTGTCGACGGTGGCGATCGCGTTCGGCTGGTTGCTCGCCGGCAGGGCGTTGCAGCCACTGCACCAGATCACCGGCACGGCCCGCCGGATCGCGGGCGCGGACACCGCCGGCCGTGGCCTGCACGAGCGGATCGCGCTGACCGGTCCTCCGGACGAGGTACGCGAACTCGCCGACACGTTCGACGAGATGCTGGAACGGTTGGACCGCTCCTTCGACGGGCAGCGCCGGTTCGTGGCGAACGCCTCGCACGAGCTGCGTACCCCGCTGGCGCTCAACCGCGCCCTGGTGGAGCTGGCGGTCACCCGCCCGGACGCCTCGGCGGAGACCCGGCGGTTGGGCGAGTCGCTGCTGGCGGTCAACGAACGGCACGAGCGGCTGATCGACGGCCTGTTGACCCTGGCCGACTCGGAGAACGAGCTGACCGAGCGTACGCCGGTCGACCTGGCCGAGGTCTGCGCGCACACCACTGATCAGGCCGGGAAGCAGGCACCCGACGTGCGGGTTCGGCGGGCCCTGGCCCCGGCGCCGACCAGCGGCGACCCGGTGCTGTTGGAGCGGCTCACGTTCAACCTGGTGGAGAACGCGCTGCGGCACAACCTGCCCGCCGACGGTTGGGTGGAGGTGCGCACCGGGCTGGTCGACGGCCGACCCACCCTCACGGTGACCAACACCGGCCCGGTCATCCCCGGCTACGACGTGGAGACGATGTTCCAACCCTTCCGTCGGCTGTCGCGCGAGCGGGTCGTCGGTGCGCGGGGTTTCGGGCTGGGGCTGTCCATCGTCCGCGCGGTGGCCCGGGCCCACGGCGGCACCGCGGAGGCGCAGCCCCGCCCGGCGGGTGGTCTGATCGTCACGGTCACCCTGCCGCCGGCCTGAGCGGCGGCCCGGTGTCAGCGGAAGAACGCGCGCAGCACGGTGGCGGTCTCGGCCTCCAGCACCCCGCCGTAGACCTCGGGGCGGTGGTTGAGCCGACGGTCCCGCAGCACGTCCCAGAGCGATCCGGCCGCGCCGGTCTTGGGCTCCCACGCGCCGAACACGACGGTGGAGACCCGGGCCAGCACCAGCGCCCCGGCGCACATGGTGCACGGTTCGAGGGTGACCACCAGGGTGCAGCCGTCCAGCCGCCACCGGCCGGTGCGCTCGGCGCCTCGGCGTAGGGCCAGCACCTCGGCGTGGGCGGTGGGGTCGCCGGTCAGCTCCCGCTCGTTGCGTCCGGTGGCCAACTCGGTGCCGTCCGGCCCGTAGAGCACCGCCCCCACCGGCACGTCGTCGACGTCGGTGCTGACCGCGTCGTCGACCGGCGGACCGGCGACGGCGATCTCCAGGGCGCGGCGCATCCACAGCTCGTGCCGCTGCCGTCGGCCGACCTCGCCCAGGTCGGCCAGGCCCTCGTGGGCACCGGGCCCGGCGCGGCCCACCACTCCGGGGGTCGGCTGGCCCGGCGCGATCGACTCCAGCGACGGGTCGGTGGCGTCGGCCGGCTCAGACCTCACGCAGCTCCTCGACCTCGTCGGCGCAGCCGAGCACCTGGCAGATCTCGACGGTGACGTCCGCCGGCATCATTCCCTCGTGGCTGCAGAGGGTCAGCAGCTTCTGCGCGGAGATGCCCAGGTTGGCCAGCAGATCGGCGTCACCGACCGGGTCGGCCTCGGGGTCGACGACGGGCTGCTCGCTCTCCTCGTCACCGGTGCTCACCGGGCGTGGCTCGTCGTCACCGTCGAGCCCGGTGACGGAGGTCTTCAGGTCACCGACCAGCAGCGACCCCAACTGCGACTCCTCGGCGTACGCCGAGTCCGAACCGAACACCCGCAGGTCCTCGCCCTCGTCGAGGCGCAGGATCACCAGGTAGGCATCGTCGGCCTCGACGAAGAGCAGCGACACGTCGGCCTCCTGGTCGACGTCACGCAGCCGGTCGGCAACCTCGTCGATGTCGGTGGCGCCACGCAGGCTGACCTCGGCGGCGGTCCAGCCACTGTCGTCGCGCACCACGGCCGCAGCGAAGTACGACACGGTCCCCCCAATAGCCCTCGACACAGCGTCGACTCGTTACGCGTGCACGTTAGCCGGTCAGGTCGGCGGGCGACCCGTCAACGCCCCGAAGGGCGGGTCATTCCTGACAAAGTCGGCTCAGCCGACGACTCGGCGGCGGGTGGCGATGAGCTGGCGCAGACGCTCGGTGCGCTGCCGCTGCGGGCGGCTGCGCTGGCGGACCGCCCGGGCGCCCGCCAACTCGGCCAACAACTGCAGGCGACGGCGACTGCGATCGGGGTCCTGCCGCGGAGTGGTCCAGGCCATAGTGCCGAGCGTGCCCAGTCTCGGCGGCCACGTCAAGACGGCGTTCGCTACGCAGCCAACCGGGCACAGGGTGCAGTCACCGAGCGCCGTTTCGGGGCCTGTCCGTGCCGGTCACCACAGCGGCCAGTCGCCGCTGGTCGCCCAGCGGACCGCCACCACGGCGGCGGCGATGCTCCAGCCACCCGCCGTGACGATGGCGACCCCGGTGGCCACCCCTCGGTCGCCGTAACGGACCAGCACCAGGGCGGAGACCCAGGCCAGCAGGCCGGCGATCACGGTCCACCACGCGTAGCTGGCCACATCGGTGCCGAGCAGGCCGAACAGCAGCAGCCAACCGGCCGCCGCGCCGCCACCGGCGGCGACCCCACCGCCGGTGACCGGGTGCGGCTCGCGGTAGGTGGGCCGGGTCGGTGGCCCGGAGGGGAAGAGACCCGACGGGGTACGCGGCACCGGCCGGACGGCACCGAAATCCGGGCCAGGTTCGGGTCGGGCAATGGTCACCGTCGCTGCCCTCCCTCACGCGTGCCGCTCGTGCCCACGGTACCGGCTCTGCCAGGATGACCGGATGTCCTCGCCGACGATCCGCCGCGCTCGTCCGGCGTACCCGATCCTGCTGTTGCTCGCCCCGGTGCTGGCCGCCGGCTGCGCGACCACCCGGCCGGGGGTGCCCGACGGCGCCGCGCCGACGCCACCGGCGGTCTGGGCGACCGCCGACCAGCCGGCGTCGCCGTCGCCCACACCCGCGACGACGGCGACCGACCCGAGCCCGCCGGCGCCGTCGTCGGCCAGGCCGTCGGCGACGGCACCCCGCACCGGGCTGAAGCATGTCTTTCCGGTACGCGCCGACAACGTCGACTACCACCCGACGCACGGGGCGTACCCGGGGACGGACCTCTTCGCCGACTGCGGCGAGCCGTTCGTGGCGGTGACCGACGGGACGGTGCTGGAGGTGAGCCGCGTCGACCGCTACCGCAAGCGTGGGCCACAGGGCCCGGACAACGGCGGCCTGTCGGTCTCCCTGCTCGGCGACGACGGGGTGCGCTACTACGGCTCGCACCTGAGCGTCGTGACCAGCGGCGTCGACGTCGGGGTGCGGGTCCGCGCCGGGCAGCAGCTCGGCAAGGTGGGCCGCACCGGCAACGCCAACAACGTCTGCCACGTGCACTTCGGCATCTCGCCCGCGTGCGCCGGCAAGGACGGTTGGTGGATCCGGCGCGGGGTGATCTGGCCGGCGCGTTACCTGGACTCCTGGCGGCGCGGCGGCAACCGGGAACCAGCCGCCGAGGTCACCGCGTGGCAGCGCCGTCACGGCTGCCCGAAGGCGCCCTGACATGGCTCGCGCGAGAGATCCCATCGCCGACCTGCGCCGGATCGCCTTCCTCCTGGAGCGGGCCAACGAGGCCACCTACCGGGTACGCGCGTTCCGGTCGGCGGCGAAGGCGTTGGCCGGCCTGCCTACGGCCGAGCTGACCGAACGGGCCGGCAACGGCACGCTCACCGAACTGGCCGGGGTCGGTGACGTCACGGCCCGCTGCGTGGCGGAGTCCCTCGCCGGTGAGGAGCCGGTCTACCTCCGCCGGCTGGTGGCGACCGAGGGCAGCGACCTGGACGCCGAGGCCACGGCGCTGCGCGCCGCCCTGCGCGGCGACTGCCACACCCACTCGGACTGGTCCGACGGCGGCTCGCCCATCGAGGAGATGGCGCTGGCCGCGGTGGAGTTGGGCCACGAGTACCTGGTGCTGACCGATCACTCGCCCCGGCTGACGGTGGCCCGGGGGCTGACCGCGGACCGGCTACGCCGGCAGCTCGACCACGTGGCCAAGGTCAACGCGGCGCTGCCCGAGGGTTTCCGGATCCTCACCGGGATCGAGGTGGACATCCTCGCCGACGGCTCCCTGGACCAGGACGACGACCTGTTGGCGCGGCTCGATGTGGTGGTCGGGTCGGTGCACAGCGGCCTGAAGGACGAGCGGTCGAAGATGACCCGGCGCATGCTGAAGGCGGTCGCCAACCCGCACCTGGACATCCTCGGCCACGTCACCGGGCGGATGGTGTCGTCCCGCCCGGCCGGGGTGACCGGTCCGGGCGATCGGGGGCACCGGGCGCGTACCCGGGCGGAGAGCGACTTCGACGCGGACGCCGTCTTCGACGCCTGCGCCGAGCACGACACCGCCGTCGAGATCAACTCCCGGCCGGAGCGGCAGGACCCCCCGAAGCGCCTGATTCGCCGGGCGCTGGAGGCTGGCTGCCGGTTCGCCATCAACACCGACGCGCACGCGCCCGGCCAGCTCGACTGGCAGCGGTTCGGCTGCGAACGCGCCGCCCTCTGTGGCGTCCCCGCCGACCGTGTGATCAACACCTGGTCGGCAGAGCAACTGGTGGCCTGGACGCACAACCGCCCCTGACCAGCCCCGCCCCCTCGGCGTGATCCACTCGCGTTCCTTGAAATCGGGGTGTCCGGCGGACCGGGACTCCCCGATTTCAAGGAAACCGAGTCGATTACGTGCCGGACAGACCCGGCTGCGGCCCGTCGCGGCGGCCTGTCCTCGGCGGTGCGGTCAGCGGTGGGCGGGTTCGGCGGCGGGTGTGGCGGGTGCGCCGACGCCGACGACCGGGCTGGTCCGGCGGCGACCGAACATCCCCTGCGAGACCGCGACCCCGAGCAGCACGATCAGCGCGCCGACCGGTTGGTGCCAGTTGAGCCGTTCGTCGAGCGCCACGGCGCCGATCAGCACCGCGAAGAGCGGGATCAGGTACGTGACGGTGGACGCGGTGCTCGCGCCGGCCACCCGGATGTTGCGCATATTGATCACGAACGCGAGCCCGGTGCCGAGCGCGCCGAGGGTCAGCACACTTGCCACCACACCGGCCGACAGCTCGGTGGGCAGCGGCGGCAGGCCGGCGACGAAGGGGGTGACGATGGCCAACTGCGCGGCGGCGATCAGCAGTTGCGCGGTGGAGAGCGACAGACCGGAGTACGCGCTGCCGGCGACGAACCGCTTCTGGTACGGAATGGCCACGCCGTAGCAGGCCGCCGCGCCGAAGCACATGAGCTGACCGGTGAAGTGCGCCCCGCCGATGCCCTCCCAGACCCCGAGCACCACCAGCACCCCGACGAAGCCGAGCCCGAGCCCGACCGCACGGCGCAGGGTGAGCCGCTCGGTGCGGAAGACCAGCACCGCCAGCGGCAGCACGATCAACGGCGTGGTGGCGTTCCAGATGCCGGCCAGCATCGACTCGACCCGCTGCTCGCCGTAGCCGAAGAGGGTGAACGGCACGGCCACACCGAAGGCGGCGACGACGGTCAGGTGCCCCCAGACCCGGGGCTCGCTGGGCAGCCGGTCGCGCAGCACGGCGAGGACCACCAGCAGGGTCAACGCGCCGGCCACGACCCGGTAGAGGGTGAGTTGAACCGGGTGTAGCTCGGCCACCCCGACCTTGATGAAGAGGAAGCTGGAACCCCAGATCGCGGCGAGGGCGACGAAGCCGGGCAGCCAGGCGCGGACCGGCGCTTTGTCAGGAGTGGTATCGGTGGTCACCCCTGACACTCTGCCGCATCCGTACGACAAAGTCGCGCGCCTTTCGGCCGTCACGCCGCGCCCGAACCCGCAGCTCGAACACGACAAACGTCGGCGACAACGGGGTGGGGTGGTCACGTAGGGTCGCAGCGTGGGACGAATTGATGAACTCGCCAACCGCTACGTGGCCGAGTGGGCGCCGTTGAGCCCCACCGGCGCGACCTTCGTCGGCATCGCCGGCCATGACGATCAGCTCGACGACCTGTCGCCCGACGGCTACCGGGCCCGCGCGGACCTCACCCGCCGGACGCTCACCGAGCTGGAGGTGACCGAGCCGGCGACCGAATCGGAACGGATCGCCAAGGAGGCCATGCAGGAACGGCTCGGCCTGGACCTCGCCCGGTACGACGCGGGCGAGGTGACCAGCGAGGTCAGCGTGATCACCAGCGGGCTGCACGAGATCCGCATGGTGTTCGACCTGATGCCCACCACGACCAGCGACGAGCAGGCCAACATCGCCGCCCGGCTCAACGGCTTCGGCGCCGCGCTGGAGGGCTACAAGACCACGCTGCGTGAGGCGCTCGCCGCCGGCGAGGTCAGCTCGAAGGTGCAGTTGGTCGAGGTGGCCAAGCAGTGCGACATCTGGGTTGACCCGACCGGCGACAACTTCTTCCACGGGCTGGTCGAGCGGCTGGGGGCGGAGGGCACGCTCGGTTCGGAGCTGCGTCGGGGTGCGGCGGCGGCGACCGCGGCGACCGCCGAGTTCGGCCAGTTCCTGCGTACCGAGCTGGCCCCGCACGGGCGGGACAAGCAGGCCGCCGGCCGAGAGCGCTACGAGCTCGCCTCGCAGTACTTCCTCGGTGCCAAGATCGACCTGGACGAGACGTACGCCTGGGGCTTCGCGGAGCTGGCCCGGCTGGAAGCGGAGATGCGGGTCGTGGCGGGGCGCATCTCCGGCACCGGTGCCACCGTCGACGAGGCCGTGGCCGCGTTGGACGCCGACCCGGCCCGGACCATCCAGGGCAAGGAGGCATTCCGGGACTGGATGCAGGCGCTGGCCGACAAGGCGATCACCGAGCTGCACGGCACTCACTTCGACATCCCGGAGCAGGTCCGCCGGATCGAGTGCTGCCTCGCCCCGACCAGCGACGGCGCCATCTACTACACCGGCCCGAGTGAGGACTTCTCCCGCCCTGGTCGGATGTGGTGGGCGGTGCCGCAGGGCATCAGCGACTTCTCCACCTGGCGAGAGGTGACCACTGTCTACCACGAGGGCGTGCCGGGTCACCACCTCCAGGTGGCGCAGACCGCCGTCCGGGCCGACCTGCTCAACCGCTGGCAGCGGCTGCTCTGCTGGGTCTCCGGGCACGGCGAGGGTTGGGCGCTCTACTCGGAGCGGCTGATGGACGAGCTGGGTTACCTGGAGGACCCGGGTGACAAGCTGGGCATGCTCGACGGCCAGGCGATGCGCGCGGCACGGGTGATCGTGGACATCGGCATGCACCTGGAGCTGGAGATCCCGAAGGACAATCCCTTCGGTTTCCACCCGGGCGAGCGGTGGACGCCCGAGCTGGGTTGGGAGTTCATGCGGGCGCACTGCCGGGTTCCGGACGAGAATCTGCGCTTCGAGCTGAACCGCTACCTGGGTTGGCCGGGGCAGGCGCCGTCGTACAAGGTGGGTGAGCGGATCTGGCTCCAGGCCCGCGAGGACGCCAAGGCCCGCAAGGGCGCCGACTTCGACCTGCGGGAGTTCCACCGGCAGGCGTTGGACCTGGGTGCGCTGGGTCTCGACCCGCTGCGCCGGGCGCTGGCCCGGCTCTGACCGGCCCGGCTGCGCGCGTCGACGGTACGACGGCCCCGTCGACGCGCGCAGCCACGCCCCGAGCCGAAACCGCTCGCGCGGTCGCGCGCTCCGCCCGAGGTCGCTCGCGTAGTCGCGCGCTCTCCACCCGAGCTGCTCGCGCCACCCGAGGTCGCTCGCGCGGCGGTGCGCTCAGCCGAGGGTGAGCGCCAACGCCGGGCGGGCGGTCAGCGTGTCGCTGGTGACGTACGCCAGGTCGATGGCGGGGTCGGTGAACGTGATCGGGATGGGCGAGGTGATCGGAAGGCCGTCCGGGAGCGGCAGGTCCGGAGTCAGCGTGATCTTGATGCCGAGTAGTCGGCCGACGAACCGGGTCGCGTAGAACGCCACGTCTCCTCGGACGGTCAGCTGGTCTGTCGCGTACCGCTGGTTGCGACCTGCGGGGCCGTCGGCGCGCAGCAGGAAGTCGGTGGTCACCGCCTCCCGCATGCTGAACTTCAGCACCTTGAGGTCGCCTTTCACGGTGTGCAGGTCCGTGATCCCCTCGAACCGCAGCCCGGTCATCCGTACCGACGACCCGGTGAGCTTCGATGGCGTCTGGGCCACCGTCGGGAGGGCCGGATCGGCGGCGATACGCGGCAGGAGCTTGCCCGGCCGCACCGTTTCCGGCTTGTCGGGTCCTGGTGTGCCGGGCTTGCCCGGGGTCGGCTTGCCCGGGGGCTGCGACGGGCAGTCGGTGGGGCCGGGACGGGGTGTCGGCGTACCCGTCGGCTGGGTTGCCGGCGTGGCGGTGGGGCGCACCGAGGGCGCGGGGTCCTCTTGATCTCCGAGGCCGAGCAGATCGCCGATTCCGTCCAGGATGTCGGTGATCACGTTGCCGCCCCGCTCCGGGCTGGGGGTGGGCGTCGGCGTGGCCGCGCTGCGGCTGGGCGACGGGGTGACGGCCCGGGGCGGGGTGGAACACCCGGTCGGGGCCGGTCGGTTCGGCGCGGCCTGCACCGCTCGGGGCTGGCCGGCCAGGCCGACGGCCGCCAGGCCGAGGACGACGAGAGCGATGGCGAAGGCTCGCGGATCAGCGGCACGTCCCGGTGACTCGGGCGACCCACCCTCGTCGGACGCCCGAACCGTCTCGACCTGCTCGACAGCAGCCTGCTCGATCTCGGCCTGCTCGATCTCCGCGTGCTCGATCTCGGCCTGTCGCGGGATGGGTGGAGTGAGGTGGATCGGCGTCCAGGCGAAGGCGAGCGCGCTGCCGACGATGCCGAGCAGCAGACCGACGAAGAAGCCGCCGAGGTTGAGCCCGATCAGCGAGTACACCGCGGTGACCGCGGCGACGACCGAGTAGAACAGCCGCTGCGCCGGGGTGAACCAGAGCAGCAGCCCACAGGTCACCAGGATGATCGGGATCAGCAGCGAGAGCAGGCCGGTCGCGCCACTGTGGAAGCTGAGGCCGTTGAGGGTCATCCGGGTGGAGGCGAACATCTCCAGCCCGGCCAGGGCGATGAGCAGGCCGCTCCAGAACGGCCGGCTGCGCTGCCAGCGGCGGAAGCGCCGCCACGCCTGAGCCGGGCCACCGGGCCGGGCGTGGGACGGGTTCGCGGTTGTCACGTACTCCTCCTGGCCGAGCGGGGACGGGGACCTGGGCCCGACCCGCGGTGCTGACCACCGCGGGCCGCGGCTCAGCTCAGAAGCACTCCTTGCCCTTGGCGTTGTCACCCACGTTGACCTTGAGTCGGAGGCCGACCAGGTTGAACGTGGCCGCCGTGGTGTAGCGGGACACCTGTTGCAGGTTGGTGATGGTGACGTGGTCGGAGTTCTGGCCGAACGAGCCGGCCTGCGCGGTGGGGTTCAGGTCGGTGGCGTCCCGGCCGATCCTGATGTTGGTGAAGGTCGCGTTGCCGTTCAACGAGTCCATCGCGATCAGCAGGTCCTTGGCGCGGGCGGGTTCCTTGCCCTCGCCGGCGTTGATGGTGAGCACCACCGGCAGGCCGGGCAGGTCGGCACGGACGGACTGGCAGAGGCTGTACAGCTCGGCGCTGCTGATCTCGGAGAGCGCGATCGGGTGGACCTGGCCGGACTTCCCGTCCTTGCCCTTCTCGCGGACGATGCCGCCGTACTGCTTGAAGCCGTCGCCCTCCAGGCGGTCGGCGCCGATCTTGAACGTCTGCCCGGAGACCGTGATGTCGGACGCGATCGCGCCGGTCGACATTCCGAAGAGGATGGCGCCGGCAGCCGCCGTGGCGGGCACCATCATGGCGGCGAAACGCCACCATCGGGTACGACCCTGACTGTCAAACCGATCCTGCACGGGTTCCTCCTCGGGTCGATGCGCGCGAGTGGCCGGTCTCGGACCGGCGGCCCGTACTGGGAGCCCGCGGTCTGTTACCGACTGGTAACCATCGGGCTTGATGGTGCACCCGTTGCGGCGCAGGTCACAACCCCCTGATTACCCGGCGGTAATCGAAGGCCAGCCCAGCGACAGCGGATCATCACGTTCCGTTGAACAACCGAGGGCGGAGTTTCCCCAATTCACTGCCAAGGTCGGCGTTTACCCCCACCCGGAGCAACGGAGAGTAACCAACGCATCGACGAATTACAAAAAGGTAACGAATGTAAAGTAGGCTGAGAGCGCTGATGCGATCTCGCGCCGCGCGACCCTCCCTCAGGCGCCACCGGATGGCTATGCTCTGCGGCGTGCCGCTGATCGATTACTACGGCCCCCAGGGTTGGGGCAGCCAATCACCCCCGTTGCGGCAGCGCCAACAGGTCGCAACCGGCTTGATCCTCTCCGCGCTGGCCGCTGATTCGGCGGCACGGTCGAGCGTCCTCGATGTCGGGTGCGGCGACGGCAGCTTCCTGGCCCATCTCGCGTTCACTGCTCCCGATCGAGACATCCGTTGGATCGGGGTCGACTACTCGGAGCACCAACTCGCGCGGGCGGCTGAGCTGCCGTACGAGTTCCACCGCTGCGACCTCGGAGACGGCCTGCCCCTGCCGGACGCCTCGATCGACCTGGTGCACGCCGGCGAGGTGCTTGAGCATCTGTACGACCCCGACCACCTGCTGGAGGAGTGCGCCCGCGTGCTCCGGCCGGGCGGTCACCTCGTGCTGACCACGCCGAACCTGCAAGCCTGGTACAACAGAGTGCTCTTCCTGGCCGGCGTCCAGCCGATCTTCTACGAGACCTCCACGCGGTCGACCGAGGTCGGCGCCGGGGTGCTACGTCGCCTCAAGACCGACACCATGCCGGTCGGGCATCTGCGCCTGTTCAACCGCACCGCGTTGCTGGATCTGCTCCGCCGTGAAGGGTTCGAGCCGGTCACCCTCCGGGGCGCGGGGTTCCACGGGGTCCCGTCGAGCATGGCGTGGTTCGACTCAGCCATGAGCCGCCGACCCTCGCTCGCCTCGATCCTCGTGGTGTCGGCCGTCAAGCGGTGAAAAGCAGTTCGGTGGGCCCGGCGAACCGGGCCCACCGAACAGGTGACTCAGGGCTCAGAGCGTCGCGGAACGCTCAGTCGCCGACCGCTGCTCGGGCACCGTCTGCTCGGGCACCGTCTGCTCGGTGGAGTCGGCGTCGGGCTTCGGCGCCTCCGACTCGGCGGCCTCACCATCCCGGTCGGCCCGGTGGCTGCCGCCCCGCTTCTCTTCGATCGGCTCGGCCGCAGCGGCCTCTTCGGCGGCAACGGCCTGCTTGCCGGAGCCACGCAGAGCCAGCAGCATGCCGCCGACGATCGCCAGCAGACCGAGCAGTCCGAGCGTGATCGGGCCCCAAAGGCGCACGATCTGAATAGACCGGGCGTTCTCCGCGGCGCGGTCGGCACTGGAGATCACAGTCGCCTCGTTGTAGCGGAAGTCGGCGTTCAGCAGCACCGTCGGCGTGCCCACGTCCGGCACCAGCACCTTGCGCGGCTGGTCGCGGACGTCCACGTACGAGCCGGTGACGGGCTCCACCCAGAACGTACGCGTGTTGGTGTACATGAGTCGGGCGGTCGTGGCCCCTGGGGCGAAGCGCGCCAACAGCACCTTCAGGCTGCTGTCGGCCACCACCAACTGCGACTCGGGGACGGTCTGCTCGAAGCGGTAGGCCTCGACCCCGCGCACCTCGGTGACCTCCTTGAACTGCGCCGGGACGGTCTTGCGAATCTCGCGGTCGTAGACCGGATAGTCCTTCTTCTCGGTGCCGAAGGGGAACTTGTAGACCTGGCCCGCGTAGTTCGCGGGTTGGCCGGTGCCGTCATCGAGCCATGCAGGATCCCACTTGGCGGCGGCACCGCTGACGCGGTCAATGGCGAGTTCGGTGCTGTACTCGCTAATGATCTCGTTGTTGTCGACGCGCCTCACCGACTGGAACACGTCCCAGACAACGGCCTTGCCCTTCAGGTCACCGGTCATCTTCTCCTCGGTGGTCTTCGGCAGCGGGACCACCTCCACAGTTGACCGGAGACCGCCCCGCTCGACGTTCGCAGCGCCTGCCTTGATCTGGAGGAACTCGGCGTCGGCCGCCTCGGCCACGGACTCCGAACGCTTCAGGTCGTACGGCAACTGACTGACCACTGGTGCGACGTACAGTGGCAGCCCCACAGCGGCGACGACCAGCAGGACGCCAAGGCCAAAAAGCGCGGCGCCGACAATCCTCTTCACTGCTCCTCCTTCAATGACAAGGCGAAAAGGCGCCAGCCAGCCAGGCGCTGAAGACATCGACGTCACGGGTGGACGCCGCTGGCATGGCGGCACGTTACTCTCCAGTCAC
Organism: Micromonospora sp. BQ32; assembly: GCF_059358895.1. Taxonomy (NCBI): domain Bacteria; kingdom Bacillati; phylum Actinomycetota; class Actinomycetes; order Micromonosporales; family Micromonosporaceae; genus Micromonospora; species Micromonospora sp. BQ32. The sequence goes on from NZ_JCADBI010000005.1 coordinate 405,565, forward strand.
CTCCCTCCGCGACCCCCGGGAAGCTTGATGTTTACTGCCCCCTCCGCCCCCGCGCTTCCGCGTCTGCCGGCCCTCGACGGGGTGCGGGTAATCGGTGCGGCAGCGGTAATTGCCCAACACGTCGGATTCATCACGGGCGTCACCACCCGGGAAACCTGGGGCGGCTGGATCGCGATGATGGATTTCGCGGTCGCGCTCTTCTTCACACTCTCGGGCTTCCTGCTCTTTCGACCCTGGGCACGCGCTGCCGCCACCGGTTCCGCGACGCCGGGTGCCCGACGCTTCTACTGGAAGCGGGCCGTACGGATCCTGCCGGCGTACTGGCTCGCGGTCGTCGTCTGCCTCACCGTGCTCCCGGAGCATGGCGTCGCTCCGTGGGGCGACTGGCTGCGGCATTTCACCTTCACCCACATCTACGAGCACGCACAGATCAGGGCCGGACTGGGTCAGACCTGGAGCCTCGCCACCGAGGTGGTCTTCTACCTGGTGCTGCCGTTGGCGGCGGCGGCACTCGTCGGGAGGCGATGGAGACCTGTCCGCACTGTGACGCTCGCGGGTGTCGGCCTGGCGATCACGGTGGGCTGGATCATCGCGATGGGAACCGGCCTCCTCGACACCGGCCTGCACATCATGTGGTTCCCGTCGTACGCGCTGTGGTTCGCCGCGGGCATCGTGCTCGCCACGATCCACGTGGCGCTTCGGACGTCGACGGCACCCCGCTCGTGGCAGGTCTTCGATCAGCTCGGCTCCGCGCCACTGGCCTGTTGGGGCATCGCGCTCGGGTTGCTCGCCGTGGCCAGCACCTCGGTCACCGGGCCGCGGGGGGTCGCCGCCCCGACGGCCGGGCAGTTCGCCGCGCAGCTCGGGCTCTACGTCGGTGTCGCGGTAATGATCATGATCCCCCTCGTGTTCGGCCCGACCACGCTGATGTCGCTGGCCCTCGGGAGCGCACCGATCCGCTGGCTCGGCACGCTCTCCTACGGCATGTTTCTGTGGCACCCGTTGGTGCTGGAGCTGATCTACCGCGTCGAGGGTCGCGCCTACTTCACGGGCAACCCGTTGCGGATCTACGCGCTCACCCTGTGCGGCGCGATCGCGTGCGCGGCGGTCAGCTACTACGTCGTCGAGCGCCCGGCGCTGCGTTGGGGATCGGCAACCGCGAGGCGCCGTGCGGGCAGGGCGACCGAGCACCAGAGGGCGGTGACGGCGGCCAGCGCCGCCAGCTGAGGCGCCGCGGACGTGTGCGGAAGGGGATCGACGAGCGAGATCCAGCCCGCCGCACCGAAGCAGCCGACCGGGAGCAGCCAGGCCACCAGCCGACTGATCCGGCGCAGCCGTCGCAGCTCACTCCGGTGCAGGTGCGGGGCGAGTATCCCGGGGGCGAGCAGCACCGCCGCTCCGATGGCCACCAGCACGGCCGCCCAGATTCCGCCGACGCTCACCAGCGCCGCAGCACCGACCACGCCGGGCAATAGCCATCCTCGCCGACGCCGTTCCGGTGCGGCCACGATCGACCTCGGCGGGCGGCGGGACGGAAGCACCGCGAGCAGCAGGACGATCCCGAGCAGCGCCGCACCCGCCACCAGGCCCACCCGGTAGGTGCGGTCCGGCGTGAAGCGGAGTACCACGTCCCCACCGACGTTGGGAGGCAGCAACCAGCCCTGTTGCCATCCGTCCAGCACGATTGGCGTCAGCTTGTGCCCCGCCACGGTCGCCTGCCAACCAGGGTTCTCGTTCTCCCGCACGGCCAGGACGGTGCCGCCCGGGTTCGCGGCGACGTGCAGCCGTCGCTCCATCGCCGACCAGTCGTCGATGCGTACCGGGCTCGGCGTCGCGATCGGGCCGGTGCGCCCAGCCGGGTCCAGAACGAGCCTCGTTGGGGTGGTCAGATCACTCGCGGCCGCCACCACCCGCAGCTCGCCCGCGGACAACTCCAGTGGCTTCGACACCTTCTCGCCGCACCCGGTGGCCCGTACCTCCCGGAGTTCCAGCAGTTCCCGGCGGCTGGCCGTGATGGACGTCCGCATCTGCCTGCCGGCGACCTGAAGCGTCGGCCCGCTGCCGCACGGCAACGTGACGCGCACATCAAGGTTCACCCCGATCGGCGGGCCCGCGGGCAGGGTGCTCACCTCGCCGATCCCCAGCGGCAGTCGTTCGGACCTGCCCCTGTACGGGTCGAAACTCTTCACGGAGGTGTTCGCACGGAAGAGGATCGTGACCTCGTCGGTGCGCAACGGCCGGTCGAACCTGAGCAACCCGTCCTTGTCGACCGCGCCCGCGCGCACCCCACCGTCGCCGATGACGGTGACTCGCCAGGGGCGCGCACGGGCCACCGATTCGGCCGACCACAGCCGCAGGCCGCTGATCGTGCGGGTGGTAAGCCAGTTGAGTTTCAGCCACGGACCCTCGTCCTCCGCCGCCGGCAGCCAGGCCGTCGCGGGGTCCCCGTCGAGGACGGCGCCGGGGCGGGCCGCCGGGTCGGGCACCGCGCTGGACGAGGCGGTGGCGCGCGGCGGCAGCGTCAGCGGCCACGACTTCGCCACCTCCGCGTCGAGCAACGCACTGAGCTGCGGGCCGGCCTTCGGCCGCGCCCAGACCGTCGGCGTGTACGAGGCATCGGCCGGCAGGACCACCGTCCGGTCGAGCTGATCACCGTCCTCGGACTCTCGGCCCACTCCCGACCCGCAACGCGGCACGTCGTCGACGAAGAAGCAGGAGTCGGTGGTCGGCGACGAGGTGAGCACCACCGTCGCGGGCCGCTCGGTGGCCGGGCCCGGCGGCGTGGCCAGTGTCCGCGCCGCCCGCACCCCGGGAATCTCCAGCTCCGCGATGCCGACTCGCCCCTGACCGGTCCGGACCGGCCACGCCGCTTCGATGGTGACCCTGATCCGGGTGCTGGAGTGCACGCCGGGAAGACGCACCGTCAACGTCGGCTCGAACGAGTCGACCGTGACCCGCTCCGGGCCACTGCGCACGGTCACCTTCGTGGGCAGCATGTCCGCCTCCGTGTCGAAACGCAGCCGCACCTCCGAGACCTTCCTCGGCTCGACGAGTTCGACCTCCAGCCACTGGCGGGTGGGGGCACTGGGGGCGGTGCGCCACGAGGTCGACGGGTCGCCGTCGACCGCCGCGTACGGCAGGTGAGCTGGGCGGGATCCGCTCAGGGGGTGGGCCTGGGCCCAGGAACTGGAGGCAGTGACCCCGTTGATCCCGACGTACCGCGCCACCGTGGCGTACTCGTCCCCCCAGGCCGGCAGGTAGTCGCGCGCGATCCCGCCGAGCAGGGGCGACTGGTCGGCTTCGGTGGTGGCCGACGCGTTGTCGTGCAAGAGCCCGAAGGTCACCTCCCGACGACGCATGCCGTCGGTCAGCAGCACCGGGCCCAGCGCCTGACCGTTCGGCAGGTCGCCGGCGAGCACCGTGGGTGCCGCAGCGAGCCGGCGGGCCGCGGCGATGTCCAGCAGCGATTCCGGCCCGCCGACCACCGTCGAGATCGCCGTGGCGTCGTACGCGACTGCGGGCTGGACGACCTGCTGGACCTCGTACACCTGCAGGGCGCGGGTCGGCACGTCCAGGCCCTGGTCCCGGTACCCGCCGAAGGCGCGTCCGCCACCGACCATCGGGCCGAAGGCGGCGACCAGTCGCAGTCCGGGAGAGCGGTCCATGGCCTGCCGCGCCTGTAGTGGGCGAGCAGCACGGGACGCCCCGTAGTCGAGGTCCGACCGGAGCAGGACGTATCGCACCCCGGACCGGGCGAGCAGTTCGGCCAGGCCGTCCGAACCGGCGCCGGTGCTCACCACCGATTCGACGGCGTCGAGGAGCCTGATCGTTGCCGGCGGGGTCAGCGGGATCGAGTTGCGCACCGCCCAAGAGCTCTTCAGCAGGGGTTGGGTGATCTCGTCGGCGGGGCTTCCCCACTGGTAGTCCGGAAAGCGGGCCGCCGGTGCCACCAGCACGCGGTCGCGCCCGAGGTTGGCGTCCAGCCAGCTACCGGCGGCCTGCCAGTAACCGGGGACGCTGTCGAAACTGCCTTTGGTCGGCAGTTGACCAGCGAGGGCAGGGCTCGCGATGGCGGCGATTCCGGTCAACGCCACGACCTTGACCACGATCGCGCGTTTCTTGGCCGGGTGCCATCGGCGGCCGGCCACCGCGGCCGTGCGGGCGAAGACGCCGAGCAGGTGCGTCAGGCCGAGGATCAGCGGTAGTCGCAGCACCACGTCGAACTTGTGCACGTTGCGCAGCGGTGCGCCCGCTCGGTCGAGGAAGGACCGTTGCGAGTCGGCGAAGAGGCCGTCGACGGCGGCGACGTGCCCCATTCCGACCAGGGCGATGCCGACGAGCAGGCCGGTGACGAGGAAGCGCCGGTGCGGCATCCCGCTGCGGGCCAGGCCGGCGAGACCGAGACCGGCGACCACGATGGTGGCGATGACCAGCGGGCCGTCGAGCGCGAGCTGGGCGCCGGCGCCCCAGGACCGGCCGTAGGCGAGCCAGTGCGACGTCCCGCGCATGGTCGTCACCAGGTCGGTCACCCGGGTGGTCACGGGGGCCGTCTCGATGTAGTCGAGGAACGGCGGACTGTACTTGCCGAGCAGCAGCAACGGCACCAACCACCAGGCGGTCGCGGCGGCGACCGCCACTCCCCACGCGCCGACCGCGAGGAGCCGACGACGCATCGGCCGCAGGGTCACCAGCCACAGCACCGCCAACGGTACGACCGCGAGCACGGCTGTGGCGTTGACGCCGCCCGCGCATGCGACGGCCAGTGCGGACCAGGCGACGGCCCGGCGCAGCGGAGCGCCGTGGGCCAGTCCGATCAGGGGTACGAGCACCCAGGGGGCGATCGCGCTGGGCCATGCCTCGACCGAGATCGGCCCGAGTTCGGTGACGATCCTGGGGGAGAGCGCGAACGCGACGCCCGCGATGATCCGGGCCGCCGGCGTGCCGATGGCCAGCCGCTCGGCCAGTTTGATGACCCCGACGCAGGCGACGCACATCAGCAGTGCCCACCAGAGACGTTGCACCACCCAGGCGGGTACAGCCATGGCGTCGCCAGCTGCGAAGAATGGTCCCATCGGCCATAGATAGCCGTACGCCTGGTTCTGTAGTTGACCGAACGACCCGGCTGGATTCCAGACGTGCAATGCGCGTTCGAGCCATCCGCCGGGATTTGTCGCAAGATCGACCTTGGTGTCCATCACGATCTTGCCGGGTTCCTGCAGGAACGCCAGCGCCGTGAGTGCGACGCAGACCGATGCCGCCCGTAGTCGCCACACCGCCGAGGAAGCGCCGTAGGGCACCGGCCCTTCCGCCGCCTGCGATGCCTCGCGCATTTCGCCCCTCCCGTCTACTGCCGGCCGCGAGGTGCACATCGGACCGACGCGTCGACCCATTGCGGGTTCGGACACAAGCGCCTTAGGGTGGCGCGATCGCGAACACTACTCGGCAGTAGGAGCAGCGGGTGCAGACCCTCGACGGCCCCGGACGGCACGTACTGTTCCTCAACTGGCGCGACACGCGCAATCCGGAAGGCGGGGGTTCGGAGGTCTATGTCGAACGCATCGCCGAAGAGTTGATAGCGCACGGGCACCGCGCGACGCTATTGTGCGCCAACCACCCGGGCGCACCCCGCGAGGAGACGACAGAACACGGTTTACGGATCCTTCGACTGGGCGGTCGGCATACCGTTTACCTGCGGGCCGCACTCGCCTATCTCGCCGGCCTGATCGGGCTCGGCCCACTGCGGGCGCGGTCGCTCGGCCGACCCGACCTGATCGTCGACGTGTGCAACGGGTTGCCCTTCCTCTCCCCGCTGTATGCGCGCTGCGCCATCGTCATCCTCGTGCACCACGTGCACCGTGAGCAGTGGCCGGTGGTCCTCGGCACCTGGGGTGCCCGGATCGGATGGTGGATCGAGTCGAGCTTCGCGACGCGCATCTACCGGCGGTGCCGCTACGTGACCGTGTCGTCCGCGACCCGTGACGAACTGGCACTGCTGGGGGTCGATCCGGCTCGGGTCACGGTGGTCTACAACGGGACTCCGGAATTGACGCCCGACACCGCCCCTCGCACCCCCGACCCCTCGCTCCTGGTGCTGTGCCGGCTCGTTCCCCACAAGCGGGTGGAGATTGCCCTGGAAGCGGTGGCGCGACTCGCGGCGGAATTTCCGAGCCTGCGGCTGACCATCGCAGGACAGGGCTGGTGGGAAACCCGACTACGCCAAGTCGTGGACATACTGGACATCGCTGACCGGGTGCATTTTGCTGGCTTCGTATCGGAGTCGGAGAAGCACGAATTGCTCTGCTCGACATGGGTCACCCTGACCCCTTCCCTGAAAGAGGGATGGGGTCTGACGATCGTCGAGGCGGGCGCAGTTGGCACGCCGACCGTCGCGTTTCACGAAGCGGGCGGCGTGACCGAGGCAATCGTCGCCGGGGAAACCGGCCTACTCGCCCATGACACGGATGACTTCGTCGCACAGGTACGGCGTCTTCTGGCCGACGACGTGTTTCGCCTCGAAATGGGAAAGGCGGCGCAGTCGCACGCTGCCTGCTTCACCTGGTCGGCATCGGGAAACCGTTTCGCCGACCTCGTACGAGCCGTCACCGACGGCGGGCCGAAGCCGGCGGCAGGCTAGCGGACGCCGTAGTGCTGAGGGTCGCCGTTGTCGTCGGACGTGCTCGCCGCGGTGCCTGACGAAACGACGAGCTGCTGCGTCATGGCACCCAGCGCCACCACCGCCAGCACCGCACCGACCACCGCGGCCAGCATCAAGGTAAGCGGCTTCGGCATTGTGTACCCTCCTCCATCGATAAGCGTGGCGGCACGTTACCACGCGGTAGGACGGCGCAACAGGCTCACAGTCGCGAGCAGGAGCATCGCCAGGGCGCAGCAGAGGCTCAGGACCAGCGGCCACCCGGCACGCCGCCCCACACCGGCCGGCGACACCGTCGGATTCCGGTAGAGCGTCAGCTCCGAACCAGTGTGGACGACCTGTAGCCCGTCCAGCACCTGCGTCGGGACCGTTCCTCCCGACCGGTGCTGCACCACCACCCACCGCAGGTCACTGCCCGCCAGCGAGCGCCGTTCGACGAGCGCCGCGCGGAGCCGCGCCACCCGGCCGCTCTCCCCGTCCACCGTCCGGTCACCGACGAGGAGAGTGTCGTCCGTGACCACCTCCACCGGGAGATAGCGCGCCAGCGGGTCGATCACCACCGTGCCATGGTTCCACCGGTACGACCGGTACATGCTCATCGGCAACGAGAGGGTCGGCCCAGGCTCCTCAACGACCGCCCTCGCGACGACAGCCCACTCCTGCGGGTAGCGGACCGGTTGCAACCGGCCGGCGACGCCGTACGCCAGATCGGGAAGGACCGCCACCGGCAGCAGCACAAGCCCGACCAGGGCCAGGCGGTCCGCGGGCTGCTTCAGGCGCGCTGCCACCCGTTCGCCACCGAGCGCCACACAGAGCACCAGGCAGAGCACGTACGGGATGAGGAGTTTCTGACCGTCGCGAAGCAGGCCGGCACCGGGCACCTCCGCCACCAGCCAGCGCAGCGCGGCCGCGCCGCCGGGCAGCGTCGCGAAGGCGGCACCCACGAACGAGCCGACGGACAGCACGCCCAACCGGGTCGCCACCCCCGCCGGTGAGCGGTCACGCAGCACCGGAAAGCCGAGGGCGGCGAGGACGAGCAGCCCCACCGTGACGACCGGCACGAGCAGAGCTTCCCGACTGGCCGGGGTGGTCAGCGAGTTCCAGATCCCACCTGTGCCAGCGAGCGCGACGAGCGGACCGCCCCAGTTCTCGCCCCGGGCGGCAAAGGCCGCCACACCATCGGGGTCCGAACGACCACCGGCGGTAGTCACCAAAGCCGCGACCAGCCAGGGCAGGTTGAGCGCGGCCACGGCACCGAGCGCCGCGCCGCACGCCCGCCTGCCGGGGCCACCGCGACCCAGGAGCAGCACCGAGACCGTCGTCAGGGCCAGCAGGCCCCCGGTGGGAGTGATCGCCGCGGCAGCAGCGGCCACCACCAACCGCGGCAGCGCCCCGGGGCGGCCCTCGCGCAGACCGATCGCGGCCCGGACCAGCCAGGGCAACGCGGCGTACGCCAGCAGCAGACCCCACTGCCCCAACAGCAGCCGCTCGGCCAGGAACGGCGTCCAGGCGTACCCGATGGCCGCGACGAGGCGGGTCAGCTCACGTCGTGCCGGCACCAGACGGCCCGCACCCACCACGGCGAACCAGATGATCGCGACGAGTGCGATCCGTTGCAGCAGCCAGCCGGGCACCGCCAGGTTGAGCAGGGACACCACCGCGTCCTGCGGCACGGCACGCGGGAGCGCGTCACCCGAGGCGAACAGATCCCATCGCAGTGGCTGCCGAGGTACGAAGACCATGTCGTAGCGCAGCACGTAGCCCGGTCGGATCAGGGGCGCCAGCACGAGGAGGGCCGTGACGGCGGCGGTGACGTGCAGGCGCAACCGACCAGGCTGGTCAGCGCTTACGGAGGACAAGGACCAGGTTCCAGGTGAGGACCTCGCGTACGCCGGGAACGCGGACCACGCCCTTGGCCCACGCCGGCAGGTAGCGCGGCAGGATGTCGACGACCTCGGCCTCGGACTGCTGTCGGGCCCAGCGAAGCATCTCGCCGACCGAGACGGCGTACATGCTCTCGCCGAAGACGTTCTTTGGCCGCCGACCCTGCTTGCGCTCATACCGCCGCGCCGCGCGGTGCCCGCCCAGGTAGTGCCAGGGCGACGTCTCGTGACCGCCCCACGGCGACAGCCAGTTGGTGAAGGACAGGAAAATCGTGCCACCAGGACGGGTCACGCGGAGCATCTCGTCGGCCATGGCGTACGGCCGCGGCACGTGTTCGAGCACGTTGGAGGAGAAACAGACGTCGACCGCGCCGGTGCGAACGGGCATGTCGAGCGCACTTCCCATCACACCGCCCGACACGACCTCACCTCGCGCGGACATCTCGCCCGCGTCGCAGTCCACGCAGACGATCCGCGCACCGGCCCGGGTGAGTGCCTCGGCGAAGTAGCCGGCACCCCCTCCGACGTCCAGAACGACGGCACCCGGCAGGTCAGCGTAGGTCTGAAGCTGGTCGACGGTGTCCTGCGCGAGCAGGCCGTAGAAGAAATCAGGATCGGTCTGCTCCACGCGAAACGCACGGAACAGGCGCACCGATCGTGCCAGGTCAGCGCGGTGAGCACCGGGGAGCTTCACGCGTGGCTCCTATTTGTGGCCAGGACGGGATGGTGTGTTGGCGACGCCCGGAAATCGTCCGTGGTGAGACCCTGCCCGAGCCGGTCGCGCGGGGAGACGTTAGCCCCTCCACCGGGCGCAGTCGACCGGCCGGACGGCCGACTACCGCCCCACACCGCCCCGTTCGTCTCTGTACCCTGTGTGCGCCCGACGGTTGCCCACCCTGCCGTCACGACGGCGGGGAGAAGCGGAGTCAGGCGGCCAGCATGAGAGGGACGACCGCACCGGTGTCCGACGCCGGCCGGATGGCGGTGACCGGCGGCGCCGTAATGGCCGCAGCGACCCTGACCAACGGGCTGGCCTACCTGGTGCCCATGCTCGGTGCCCGCCACCTCACCGCCGCCGACCTCGGAGCACTGGCGACCGTACAGGCTCTCGTCGCCATCGCCGGCGTGGCTGGCGCGGGTCTCCAGACCGCCGTCGCCGTGCACCGGGCACGTCATCAGCACACGGCGACTGTACGAGTCACCCTCGCAACGGCAGCCGTCACCGCCGGCATCCTGGTGGCGGCCATTCCCCTGATCGTCACAGGCCTGCACCTGCCGATCGAGGTGGTGGCCCTGCTGGTGGGCATGACGCTCCCCGTCGTCCTGGCTGCCGGGTGGCTCGGCGAGTTGCAGGGGGACCAGCGGTTCCTGCGCCTGGCGATGGGAATGGGCGTGCTGGCCGTCGGGCGCTACGCCGGCGTCATCGGTGGGCTCGCCCTCGGCGGCGGCCTGGTCGGCTCGTTGCTGGCCGGTCTTGTCTGCTCCTACGTCGCTCTGCCGATCCTGCGCCTGATCGCCGGGCCAGGAGCCGCGGTGATCAGGGCCCCGGCGGGGGCAGGCCACCCGGCCGGCGGTTCGACGCTGGGTCTGCGGCAGGTCAGCACGGCCAGCAGCGCCACCCTGGCGATGTTGGTCGCGTCGTACGCCGACCTCATCCTGGCCCGGCAACTGCTGACACCGACGGAGTCCGGCGCGTATTCGGTCGGGACGGTCCTCACCAAGGGAGCGCTCTGGGCGCCGCAGGTGGTCACCGTGCTGACCCTTCCCCGGATGGCCCGCCTCGACGGCAGGACACGGCGGGCCGCTTGGGCCGTCGTCGGCGCGTGCGGCACCGCACTCGTCCTCGGCTCCGCGCTGGCCGGCGGTCTCGCCTTCCGGCTCGCCGGTGGGCAGGACTACGCCGCACTCGGCAGATACGCACCGTTCTTCGCCGCCACCGGCGCCTGCTACGCTCTGGCATTTGTGCTGATCAACGCACAGATCGCGAGCGGAGCCCGCTGGCCATCGGTGCCTCTCTGGGTGGCGGCTGGCGGGCTGGTGCTCGTGGCGGTCTTTCTGGCGCCGCACACCTTCGCCGGCATCATGTGGACCGCCACCGCCGCTGCCGCGGCTGCCGCGCTCGCCCTGGCGGTCGTCGTCCGTGCGTCGGCGCGGCGCCGCAGCCCACCGGTGGGGCCGATGCCGCACACCGTCGCACCACCGCACCGCGCCGGTCGGGTCAGCTGACGTCCCTCTTGAACAGGACTGAATTGACGTATCGCGGTCGAGGGAGGACGACCCGTCGCACGAAACTCTGGTGGATTCGCGCTATCGCGTCACGCTGATGGCCCCGGATGTCGAAGTCAGCGAGCGGCAACCACTCCCGCCCCGGCAGCACGTACCCGCGGTAACCCCATTCGGTCAACAGATCGATGATCGGGGCGACCGGTTGGACCCGCTCCTCGACCTCCACCAGCAGCACCGGGCCGTCTCGGTGGATCGTCTCGGCCGCGCCGCGCAACGTCGGCAGCTCGTGCCCTTCGACATCGATCTTCAAGAACCGCACGTCGCTGAGGCCCAGGCCATCGATCGTCACGCGGGGGACGGTCACCGAGCGACCGGCACCGTACTCCAGCGATGAGGTGCCCACGGCGGGGCCACTCTCCGGCAGGAACAACTCGGCGCTTCCCTCATGATCGGACGCCACCGCGCGGACGACCCGCACCTCGGGGAAGGCGCGCGCGATGCTTCGCGCCAGCTCCTCGTTCGGCTCGAAGGCGACGACGTGGTCGGCCAGCTTGCGCATCCTCCGAGTCCACGGCCCGTACCAGGCGCCGACGTCGAGGGCGGTGCCGCCCTTCGGCATGAATTCCGCCAGGTGCGCGAGCTCAGGCTCGATTCGTGGATAGACCGCGCGGATGGCGCCCGCCACGGCCCGGTCGGGAAGCAGCGACGCCACGTGCGAGCTCACCGCGGTCAGCAGACCGGTCGAAGACGGCATGAGCGTAGAGGGTACGGGTCGATGGCACACCTGAACAGGCATTCGGGCACCGGTCACGATTCCATGGACAACCAGTCCTTGAGGAGTCGGTGGTCGATCGAATCCACCCGACCGAGTGGACGCCCCGAGGCCGCCCGGTCCCTCAGCTCCGCCCGGGTGAACCAACGCGCCTCCAGCAGCTCCTCGCCGTCGACGCGTACCTCGTCGGAGGTGGCGGTGGCCCGGAAGCCCACCATCAGGCCGGCGGGGAACGGCCACGCCTGCGACCCCTGGTAGGTCACGTCGGTGACGGTCACGCCCGCCTCCTCGGCCATCTCCCGACGGACCGCGTCCTCCAGGCCCTCGCCGACCTCGACGAAGCCAGCCAGCGTCGAGTACGCGTCCTCGGCCGCACCGGCGTGCCGGGCCAGGAGGCAGCGCCCCGACCGACCGGGTGCCTCGACCAACACGATGACCGCCGGCTCGATCCGGGGGAACAGCAGACGTCCGCACTCCGCGCCGGTGCAGGTCCGCAGGTGTCCGCCGCCGCCGGCGACGGCCGGCGCGCCGCACGTCCCGCAGAATCGCTGCTGCCGGTGCCAGTGCAGCAAACCCCTGGCGTACGCCTGGACGGCCGCGTCGCCGGGTTCGAGCCGCCCGACCAGCGCCCGCACGTCGACGGACCGCACCGCGCCGGCCATTTCGACGGCGGACCGCTCGGGGAGTGCGGAGAGGTCCGCGGCGAACACGGCGACGTCCCCGTCGAGCCCCAGGAATACGGTCTCGCTGGCGGCGGTCCGGACCAGCGCCGCCCGGTCCGCGTTGAGCCGAACCGGCCCGTGGCCGTCGACGAGACAGCGGTCCCGCCACATCGGCAGCAGCACGGTGGTCGGCTCGGTGAGCAGCGCGCCCAACCGCGTCGGATCGGTGCGCAACGGGCCCGCCCGGTCCAGCCAACCGCCCCCGTACGCCAACACCCGCTCCGCAGTGTCCACCCGGCCACCGTGCCACGTCGGTGATCCGTCATCGGCACCGACCCCGGGTCGGTGCGACACGCCGAACGACACGCGGTAGCAGCACCTGGTGGGCGCAGCCCACGAGGACCGCCGAGCATTCGTTACCGTAGGTGCCTCCGGGAGGGAGGACCTCCCGCGGCACCCTGGCGATCGAGGTTGCAGTGACGCTGTACGGCGAAAAGAGTCCACCCGCCGACGACCGGCCCACCGTGCAGGTCACCGCGGTTACCTGGCCGGACGATGGATCTGAGCCGGTCACCACAGCCGCCCCCGGCAAGCTGGACGGCGGCCCTCGCCGCCCGCGCCGGGTGCGGATGCTGCTCGCCGCCGGCATCACCGGCGGCGTCCTCGCCGCCGTGGCGGGTGCCGGTGCCTGGGCGTACGCCGGTGACGTTCCCCGTGGCACCAGTGTGCTCGGCACCGAGCTGGGCGGCCGGAGCCGTGCGGACGCCGACCGGGAGTTGCGGGCGGAGTTGGACCGGCGGGCGGCGACGCTGTCCACACCGCTGAAGGTCACCGTCGACGGGCGGACCGCCGAGATCAACCCGGCCGACGTGGGGCTGGCCGTCGACGTGCCGGCGACCGTCGCGGCCGCGGCTGAAGCCGACGCGCACCCGGTCAGCCGGCTGGTCGGCTCCCGCACCGTCGAGCCGGTGGTGACCGTCGACGTGGGCCGGTTGGACGACGCGCTCCGTAAGGTGCTCGGCAAACAGGCCCAGGGCATGACGATGCCGGCGATCACCTATCAGGGCACCACCCCGAAGGTCGTACAGCCCAAGCCCGGGCTGGCGTTGAACCCGCAGCGCTCCGCCGAGGTGGTCCGCGCCGGCTGGCTGGCCGGCGCCCCGGTCACCGTGCCCCTGGTGGAGACTCATCCGGCGACCACCCCGGAGGAGTTGGACCGGTTGGTCAGCGAGCTGGCGAAGCCGGCGGTCGCCGCACCGGTCACCCTGCGCACCAACAAGGGCCAGGTGACGGTCCCGCCCGCCGCCATCGCAAAGAGCCTGCGATTCAGTGCCGACAAGACCGGCAAGCTCACCCCGGCGGTCGACGTCAAGCGGCTGCGGGCGGCGCTCGGCGACAAGCTGGCCGCCATCGAGGTGCCGCCGAAGGACGCCACGATGACGATTTCCGGTGGCCGGCCCACCGCCAAGGAGGGGCGATCCGGGCAGCAGCTCGACACAGCGGCCCTCAGTCGGGACCTGCTGGCCGTGCTGCCGAGGGCGGACGGCCGTGAGGTGACCGGCGAGCTGAAGCCGACGCCGCCGCAGCTGACCGGGGAGAAGCTCGCCGGCCTCGGCATCAAGGAGCGGGTCTCCACCTTCACCACCCGGTTCACCGGCGGCATGGCCTCGTCGCGCAGCCAGAACATCGCGACCATCGCGCGGAAGGTGGACGGCACGGTCGTGCTGCCCGGAAAGACGTTCTCGCTCAACGGGCACACCGGTGAGCGCGGCTACGCCCAGGGCTACCGGGACGCACCGGTCATCCTCGACGGCAAGCTGGTGCCGGGCGTCGGCGGTGGCACCTCACAGTTCACCACCACGCTGTTCAACGCGACCTACTACGCGGGCCTGGAGGACGTCGAGCACAAGCCGCACTCGTACTGGTTCGACCGGTACCCGGCGGTCATCGAGTCGACCATCTTCTGGCCGAATCTGGACTTCAAGTTCCGCAACAACACCGAGTACGGCGTGCTCATCGACACGTCGTACACGTCCAGCTCGATCACCGTGTCGATCTGGAGCACGAAGATCTACGACAGCGTGAAGACGGAGTACGGGCCACGCCGCAACATCACCACGCCGAAGCAGATCCATTTGGCGCCCGGCCCGTCGTGCATCGAGACCAACGGCATCAACGGCTTCACCCAGGACGCCTTCCGGGTCATCAAGAAGGGCGGTGTGGTGGTCAAGCGGGAGAAGTTCACCTGGCGCTACGACGCGGAACCCCGTTACGTCTGCGGGCCCAAGAGGTCTTGAGGTCCCGCCCGCTGCGGGGTCGACCTTGCTTTGAGGTCGACCCCGCCCTGAGGTCGACCCTGCTCTGGCCCAGCTCAGTTCGAGGTCAGCTCAGTTTCGAGGTCAGCTCTGCGGCGTTACCGCCATGCCCGTTGCGCTTGCCGCCCTGCGATGGCATTGGCACCGTGCGAGTCTCCTGGACCCGGATCTCGGCCCGGAACCGGTGCGCCGCGGGGTGCCACATCTCCTCGAACGGGCCCATCACCTCGCCACCGATGCCACGACGACGTACCCGCGACGCGAGCCACCAGAGGGCTCCCAGGACCGCCGCCACGCAGCCCGCGAACACCAGGAATATCAGGACCTCATCCACAGGCCGAGCCTAGCCCCAGACGCCACTGACCACACCAGCTGCCGCCCGCACCGTCCGCCTGGCCCGCCGGGGCGGACCGTGAACGCAACATCCGGGTTGTAGTGGTGTCAGCGGGTCAGTGAGGCCACTACAACCCGGATCGAGCGTGACCCTGGCGGGCTCTCGGGTCATCGAGTCACCCTGGCATCAGGGAAACCGGGTCGATAAACGCCCTCATCGGGGGTGGACGCGAGAAACGGGCCCCTTATCCGGGGGGTGGAACGCAGAAAAGGCCACCCCGATGGGGGTGGCCTTTTCTGGAAGATTGTCCGGCGGCGTCCTACTCTCCCACACCCTCACGAGTGCAGTACCATCGGCGCTGGAGGGCTTAGCTTCCGGGTTCGGAATGTAACCGGGCGTTTCCCCTCCGCCATGACCGCCGTAACTCTATGAACATATCAAACAACCCCGGCACCACACTCACGGGTGTTCGCTTGTTCAGAGTTGCACAGTGGACGCGTAGCAGCTTAGTAGTCAAGTCCTCGGCCTATTAGTACCGGTCAACTGAACCCGTTACCGGGCTTACATTTCCGGCCTATCAACCCAGTCGTCTAGCTGGGGGCCTTACCCCACCAAGGTGGGTGGGATACCTCATCTTGAAGCAGGCTTCCCGCTTAGATGCTTTCAGCGGTTATCCCTTCCGAACGTAGCTAACCAGCCGTGCCCTTGGCAGGACAACTGGCACACCAGAGGTTCGTCCGTCCCGGTCCTCTCGTACTAGGGACAGCCCTTCTCAAGTATCCTACGCG